>JBKOUQ010000110.1:0-48054 GCA_046723475.1 Candidatus Methylomirabilota bacterium | reverse complement strand
TTGCCGTACTCCTCGTTCGCGACGAGCACCCGCACACCGCCGAGCGCACCCGCGCGCACGTGGAGGTCCCAGCGATCCCACTCGCCGCCGCGGGTGACCGCGTATCCGCGACGCCGCAGCGTCTGCTGCAAACCGGTGAGCCACTCGTACGGCTCACGCCGCTGCGTCGTCCACAGCGTACAGGCCTGCGCGTGCGGCCACGTCAGCGTACGGCGTCCGCGGCGCCGCCACGGGGTCAGACCGCCGTCGAGCCGCCCGAGCAGACGCGCGAAGGGCTGCACCACGTGCAGCCACGCGGTCAGCGCGCGCAGCCGGCGATGGCGCCCACGCGGAATACCGTTGAACGTCGCGGCGCGGGCGCCGCGCACCGCGCGGGCGACCGAGACGAGCGCGCCGGCGACGGTGACGGGGAGCGCGAGCGCGAACACCGGCGAGACGATGCCGAGCATCGACACGCCGGCCAGGAGCACGAGCAGCAAATACCACTCGGGGGTCAGTGCAAAGGCGGCGAGGCCGCCGACGGCCTGGCGATACACGGACTGAAACGGCGCCATCCCCCACGAACCGTGATAGATCCGCGAACGCCGGCTCAGCGCGGCCGCCACGCCGCCACCGTAGAGCTGTCCGCCCCACGCCACATGCCCGAGCGCGTTGTACTTGTCGGGCCACTAGCGCTCGAGCAGCGCCTCCGCCTCGCCATACCCTCGCTGCTGCCGCACGTAGGCCGCGACCGAATTGCGCCGGTGATGCCACACCACCGCCGTCGGGCTGAAGCCGATCGTCAGGCCGCGCTCGAGCAGTCGCCAGCACACGTCGACGTCGTCGCCGGCCTTGCGGAACTGTGTGTCGAATCCGCCGATCGACTCCAGCGCGCTGCGGCGGAACGCCATGTTGCAGCCGGGGATGTGCTCGGCGTCCGCATCGGTGACGAGGACGTGAATCGGGCCGCCCGGCGCGTTGGCCACGCAGGCGGCGATCTCGCCGTCGCCCGGCGGCGGGATGTTGGGCCCGCCGATGGCCGCGTGCGTCGTCCGCGCGAACGCCGCGGCGAGGTAGGTCAGCCAGTACGGATCGGGCCACGCGTCGTCGTCGATATAGGCAACGATCTCGCCGTGCGCGGCGCGCAGGCCCAGATTGCGCGCGTGGCTCAGGCCGCGGTTGCGCGTGCGAATCAGCCGGACGTCGTACTCGGATGCGATGGCGGCGGTCGCGTCGGTCGAGCCGTCGTCGATGACGATGACCTCGTACCGCGGATACGCGAGGCGCGTGAGACCCTCGAGCGTCTCGCGGATCGTTCGCGCGCCGTTGTAGCTGCAGACGACGACGGAGATCAGCGGGCGCGGCGCATCGGCGGGCACGGGTGCCTCCGCGAACGCCCGACGGACCGCGGCCAGCGCGGGCTTCGGCGTGCGATCGCGGCGTGTGATGCCGAAGTCCCACTCGGCGATGTCGCGGCCGCCGACGTGCCATTCGTCCGTCCACGCGAACACGAACGCGCCAGCCGCGCCGGCCTCGAATGTCGTCCGGAGCTGCCAGGCGAGGCTTTCCGCTTGCACGGCCTCGCCGTGCGTCACGCTGTCGAGGCCGAGCTCGCCCATCAGGAGCGGTCGGTCGCCCGCGAGATTCTGTAGCCGCGCCAGATACGCGGCGAGCCGCTCGCGCGACTCGAGATAGACGTTGAAGCACAGCAGGTCGAGGAACGAGAGATCGAGATACTCCGTCGTCGGATAGTTGACGTACGTGACGAGCGCGCCGGGATCCTCCGCCTTGGCCGCGTCGTACAGCTCACGGAGGAAGCGTGCGATCGCCTCGGCGCCGTGCCAGCGCGCGATCGGTGCCGGAATCTCGTTGGCGATGGCGAGTGCGAGCAGCGCGGGGTGTCCCGCGCAGTGCCGCGCGGCCGCGCGCACGTCGGTGACGATTCGCGCGCGTAGTGCCGGGTCGTCGAGGAACGCGACGTGATTCGGCCACCATATGCCGGCCAGCACGCGGAGCCCGGCCGCGACCGCGGCATCCAGCAGCCACACCGGCGGCAGCGTGTACGTGCGCACGGCATTGAAGCCTGCCGCCGCCATCGCGGCGAAGTCGCGCTCGACGACCTGGCGCTCGGGGAACTGCGTCCCGTCGGGACCCGCTCGAAACGTCCCGTACGTGACCCCACGTACCCACAGCCTCGTGTCGCCGACGTCGATGAACTTCCCGTGCGCGCGGGGGCGCTCGCGATCAGACAACCCAGTCTCGGTCATGCTGCCACGCACCTCGATGAGATATATCGGGTCCGGCGCTCGGTGGTTCCGAGCGCGGGCCGCTCGCCATCGGGACGACCGTCCCGACGGTCGGGCACGCGGGGCCGATTGGGCGCGTCTGGCGCGCCGCGCGCTTCGGCCGTGCAGTGTACACGTCGAGCCGGCTGGTTGCCGCCAGAAGGTCCGCGGTCCCGGGAGAACTTCCCGGGAGCGCCGGGTTGGGATTCCGTACAATGCCTTGTGACGCGGGCCCTTACCGATATGCGGGCGTGGCACCCGCCTTGCGCGAACGCCGCCCGGCCGACGGTAAATAACGATGACTAAGCGACCCTCGACACTCGTTTCCACGATCATCGGGTTGGCGGTGCTCATAGCCGCCGGAACAGCCGCTGCTCAGCAGCTCACAGTCCCGCCCACTCCCGGCTCGACCCCGGCGCTGCTCGAGGAGCTGCAGGAGCGGACGTTCCGGTTTTTCTGGGACATTGGCAACCCCGACAACGGTCTCATCCCCGACCGATACCCGACGCCGTCCTATTCGAGTGTGGCCGCCGTCGGCTTCGGTCTCACGACGTATCCCATCGGTGTCGAGCGCGGGTACATCACCCGCGACCAGGCGCGCGAGCGCGTGCTCGCGACGCTGCGCTTCTTCGCGCGCGCGCCGCAACACGCGAAGGCGCGCGGCTCGATCGGCTACCGCGGCTTCTTCTACCACTTCCTCGACATGAAGACCGGTGACCGCTTCGGCGACAGCGAGCTGTCGACCGTCGACACCGCGATCTTCGTCGCGGGCGCGCTGTTCTGTCAGTCGTACTTCGACAGCGCCGACGCGCAGGACGTCGAGATCCGCCGGCTCGCGGACGAAATCTACCGCCGCGTCGACTGGCGCTGGGCACAGCCCAAGCCGCCCGCCATCAGCCTCGGCTGGTCGCCCGAATCCGGCTTCCTCCGATACGACTGGCGCGGCTACAACGAGGCCATGCTGGTGTATCTTCTGGCTCTCGGGTCACCGACGTTCGCCGTCGGCCGAGACGCGTGGGCCGAGTGGACCAGCACGTATGACAAGCAGTGGGGGACGTTCTTCGGTCAGGAGTTCCTGAGCTTCCCGGCGCTGTTCGGGCATCAATACACGCACGTGTGGACGGATCTTCGCGGCATCCGCGATGTGTACATGAACCGACGTGGCCTCGACTACTTCGAGAACAGTCGCCGCGCCGTCTACGCGCAGCGTGCGTACGCCGTCTTCAACCCGCGTCACTGCCGCGACTACGGCGAGAGCATCTGGGGCATCAGCGCGAGCGACGGCCCCGCCGACGTCGTGATCGAGAACGCCACCGGACGCTATCGCTTCCGCACGTACACCGCGCGCGGTATCGATCGCTACGACGACTGCACGCTGGCGCCGACGGCCGTGATCGGCTCGATCCCGTTCGCGCCGGAGGTCGCGATTCCCGCGACGCTCGAAATGCATCGGCGGTTCGGCCAGTACAT
Source organism: Candidatus Methylomirabilota bacterium (assembly GCA_046723475.1). GTDB lineage: Bacteria > Methylomirabilota > Methylomirabilia > Rokubacteriales > CSP1-6 > AR12. The sequence continues at coordinate 44,320 of JBKOUQ010000110.1, read as the reverse complement.
CTACGCGAAATACGGCTTCCTCGACGCGTACAACCGGACGTTCACGTTCGACGACGTCACGCTGCGCCACGGCCGACACGTCCCCGAGTTCGGCTGGGTGGCGGGTGACTACCTCGGCATCGACCAGGGCGCGATCCTCGCGATGATCGAGAACTACCGCAGCGGGCTCGTCTGGCGTGTGATGCGAAACAACCCGTACCTGCGCCGCGGCCTCGAGCAGGCGGGCTTCTCGGGTGGTTGGCTCAGCGCCTCCGGGCATTAGCCGTCGGACGAGGCTGGTCCGGGCCGCGGCCCTCGTCGGTCTCATCGCGACGCTGACCGTCGTCGTCGCCTGCGGCTCGTCGTCCGCGCGCGACACGGTCCTGAGATTCTGGGCCATGGGCCGCGAGGGCGAGGTGGTGGCCGAGCTGCTGCCAGAGTTCGAGCGCGCCCACCCGACGATTCGCGTCAAGCTGCAGCAGCTGCCGTGGACGGCGGCCCACGAGAAACTGCTCACCGCGTTCGCGGGCGACACCACGCCGGACGTCGGTCAGCTCGGCAACACGTGGATTCCGGAGCTGGTCGCCTTGAACGCGCTCGAGCCGCTCGATGGTCATGCCGAGCGCTCGACGGTCATCGATGCCGCCGATTACTTCGCCGGCATCTGGGACACGAACCGCGTGGACGGTCGGCTCTACGGCGTGCCGTGGTACGTCGACACGCGCCTGTTGTTCTACCGTCGCGATCTCCTCGCGCGCGCCGGGTACTCGACACCGCCGCGATCGTGGCCGGAATGGCAGCGCATGCTGGCGGCCATCAGCGCCGAGGCGCGCGGCGATCGCTTCGCGATCCTGCTGCCGCTCAACGAGTTCGAGCCCCTCCTCGCGCTGGCGCTGCAGCAGGACGATCCGCTGCTGCGCGACGACGGTCGCTGGGGCAATTTCAGCGCGCCCGGGTTCCGCCGCGCGCTCGCGTTCTATCTGGAGATGTTTCAGCGCGGCTGGGCGCCGCCGCTCGGCACCGCGGCCATCGCGAACGTCTGGAACGAATTCGGCCGCGGGCGCTTCGCGTTCTACATCTCGGGCCCCTGGAACATCGGTGAGCTCCAGCGCCGGCTGCCCGCCGAACAGCAGGGGGCGTGGACGACGGCGCCGCTGCCCGGGCCCGACGGCCCCGGCGCCTCGATTGCCGGCGGCTCGAGCCTCGTCGTGTTCCGAGCCTCACGCAATCAGGACGCGGCGTGGCGTCTGATCGAGTTCTTGTCGCAGCCGGAGATTCAACGCCGGTTTCACGCGCTGACCGGCGATCTGCCGCCGCGGCGCGGCGCGTGGCAGGCGCCCGCGCTGGCCGCCGACGTCCATGCCGCGGCATTTCGCGAGCAGCTGGAGCGCGTGAAGCCCGCCCCGAAGGTCCCCGAATGGGAGCGCATCGCCACGGAGATGCGCCTGGTGGCCGAGCGCGCCGTGCACGGCCAGCTCACGGTGGAGCAGGCGGCCCACGAGCTCGACGAGCGCGCGGCGAACATTCTCGAAAAGCGCCGCTGGCTCCTCGCGCATCGGAGGGCCCGGTGACGCGCAGGAGCGCGGCGTGGTGGTTCGTCGCGCCGGCGCTGCTCGTCATCGGGGTGTTCTTCTTTCTCCCCGTCGTGGCCGCGCTCGCGCTGAGCTTCACCGATTTCGACATCTATGCGCTCGCCGATCCGCGCAATCTCCGCGTCGTCGGGCTGCGCAATTACGTGCAGCTGCTGCGCACGCCGCTCTTCTGGCAGGCGTTCGGTAACACCCTGTATTTCGTCGTGGTCGGCGTGCCGCTGTCGCTCGGCGTGTCATTCGGCGCCGCGCTGCTGCTGCACGCGCGGGTGGCGCGATGGCCGGCGTTCTTTCGCACGGCGCTGTTCGCGCCGGTGGTGACGACGCTCGTCGCCGTCGCCGTCATCTGGCGGTACCTGCTGCATCCGCACTACGGGCTGCTGAACTACGCGCTCGGGCAGCTCGGCATTCCGGCCGTCGACTGGCTCGGTGATCCGCGCTGGGCGATGCCGGCCATCATCATGCTCGCTGTGTGGAAGAACTTCGGCTACAACATGATCATTCTGCTCGCGGGCTTGCAGAGCATCCCCGAGCAGCTCTACGAGGCCGCGCGCCTCGACGGCGCCTCGGTGTGGCGGCAGCTCCGCCACGTCACGCTGCCGATGTTGGCCCCGATCGTGGCGATGGTGAACATCCTCACCATCGCGGGCTACTTCCAGCTGTTCGCCGAGCCGTACGTGATGACGCAGGGCGGGCCGCTGCAGAGCACCGTGAGCGTGCTGTACTTCATGTACGAAGAAGGCTTCAAGTGGTGGAACCTCGGCTCCGCCTCGGCGGTGGCGTTCGTGCTGTTCGTGTTCATCTTCGCCCTCACCGCCGTGCAGCTCCGGCTGACGCGCTGGCGCGCGGCCGCATGACGCGATCGCTCCCCGCGGTGGTCGTGAACGCGCTCCTGCTCGCCGTGGCGGCGGCGACGCTGTTCCCGCTCGTGTGGATGCTGTCCGTGTCGCTGATGTCGGCGGGCGAGACGAGTGCCTTTCCGCCGCCCCTGCTGCCGTGGCAGCCGACGTTCGCGAATTACCGCGAGCTGTTCGCCCGGGCGGGCATGGGCCGCTCGCTCGTCAACAGCGTGATCCTCACGACCGCGGTGACGGCGGTGTCGCTGGTCTTCAACGTCGCGGCCGGCTATGCGTTCGCGAAGCTCGCCTTCGCGGGCCGCGACCGCCTGTTCCGGGTCCTGCTCGCGGCCCTCATCATCCCGTCGCAGGTCGCGATGGTGCCACTCTTCCTGCTGCTCAAGCATCTCGGCCTCGTGAACACGTACGGCGGTGTGATCGTGCCGGCCATGGCGAGCATCTTCGGCATCTTCGTGGTGCGGCAGTACGCGCTGTCGATTCCCGATGCGCTGCTCGAGGCCGCCCGCATCGACGGGGCGAGCGAGGTGCGTGTCTTCGTCTCCGTGATCGTGCCGGCCCTCGGCCCGATCATCGTGACGCTGGCGGTCTTCACGGCCCTCGGCGCGTGGAACGACTTCATGTGGCCGCTCATCGTCCTCGGCGACACCGACCTCTACACGCTGCCGGTCGCGCTCGCGAGCCTTTCGCGCGAGCATGTGCAGGACACCGAGCTCATGATGGCGGGGGCGGTGCTGACGATTCTTCCGGTGCTCCTTGTCTTCGTCGTGCTGCAGCGGTACTACATGCAAGGTCTGATGCTCGGAAGTGTCAAGGAATGATCCAGATCCTCGTCGCGGGCGCGCTCGTCCTCAGCGTCCTCGCGCTGCACCGCCCGGCCTCGGCCGAGGCGCCGCCCGTGCGCATGCTGGACACCTTCGACGACATCTCGTCGTGGCGCGCCGGCGCGTCCGATGACGTGCGGGCCGCCGTGCACGCGGCCGCCGATGGCGTGGGGGGGCGCAGTCTGCGTCTGGACTTCGATCTGGCGGGCACCGCGGGCTATGCGCTCGCGCGCCGCGCGCTCTCGATCGATCTGCCGCGCGACTGGGAGATCGTGTTCTATCTTCGCGGCGACGCGCCGCCGAACCAGTTTCAGCTCAAGCTCGTGGACGCGAGCGGCGACAACGTCTGGTGGGTCAACCGGCCCGATTTCGAGTTCTCCCGCGACTGGCAGCTCGTTCGGATCAAGAAGCGTCACGTCGAATTCGCGTGGGGACCCACCACGGAGCGCACGCTGCGCCACGTGGCGGCGATCGAGCTCGTCGTCGCGGCGGGCCGTGGCGGTGGCCACGGCTCCGTGCAGATCAGCCAGCTGGCGTTGCGCGAGCTGCCCGACGCGGCGGGCCTTGCTCCGCCGCCCATCGTGAGCGCGTCGTCGTCGCTGCCCGGCGCGGATCCGGCGCTGGCGCTCGACGGCTCCGCGACGACGGCGTGGCAGAGCGATCCGGCCGCGGGCAGAGCCCAGCACCTGACGCTCGATTTTCAGCGGCCACGCGAGTTCGGCGGTCTTACCCTGCGCTGGCTCGCCGGCGCGCACGCCTCGCGATACGACGTGCAGTTCTCCGACGACGGCCTGCGGTGGCGCACGGTACGCCGCGTGGTGGCGGGCCGCGGCGGCCCCGACGCGCTGTTGCTGCCGGAATCGGAGACGCGATTTCTGCGGCTCGTGTTGCACGATGGGCCGGGCCGCGGCTATGGCCTCACCCAGGTCGATATTCGCGATCTCGCCTTCGGCGCCTCTCCGAATGCGTTCTTTCAAGCCCTCGCCCGCGAGTCGCCACGCGGCACGTATCCTCGCGGGATGTCGGGCGAGCAGACGGCGTGGACGATCGTCGGCATCGACGGCGGCGGCGACAGTGCGCTGCTGTCGGCGGACGGGGCGCTCGAGGTTGGCAAGGGCGCGTTCTCGATCGAGCCGTTGGTCGTGGCCGACGGACGCCTCACGAGCTGGGCCGACGTCGAGGCGCAGCCGTCGCTGCTCGACGACTATTTGCCGATTCCCGAGGTGACGTGGCGCGACCGGCCGTGGCAGCTGAGCGTGTCGGCGTTCGCGTCGGGGTCGCGCGATGAGTCGCGGGTGATCGTGCGCTACACGGTTCGCAATCTGAGCGCGCGGCCCCTGCCGCTCGAGCTCGTGCTCGCCGTGCGACCGTTTCAGGTGAACCCGCCCTCGCAGTCGCTCAACCTCGTCGGAGGTGCAACCGCCATCCGCGACATCCGGTGGGACGGGAGCGCGCTCTCGGTCAACACCGACCGGACGGTGTTCCCGCTGTCGGCGCCGGACCGCGTCGGCGCGTTTGCCTTCGATGCCGGGCCGATCACGCGTCTCGTCGGTGCCGCCGACTGGACCGGCGCGCGCGAGCTTCACGACGAGGCCGGCTACGCGTCCGCGGCGCTCGGATATCGCCTCGCCCTGGCACCACACGGCACCGCGACCGTCGGCGTCGTCCTGCCTCTGTCCGGAGTCGCCCACCGTCCGCCGAATCTGGACGGGCTCAGCGTTGCGGCGTGGCTCGACCGTGAGCAGGGTGCCGTCGCCGCGGCGTGGCGCGAGCGTCTGAATCGTGTGGCGATCGACGTGCCGGCCCAAGGGCGCGCGCTCGTGGCCGCCCTCCGCACCGCGCTGGCCCACATTCTGATCACGCGCGATGGCCCCGCGCTGCGGCCCGGCACGAGGTCGTACGCGCGCTCGTGGATCCGCGACGGCGCGATGATCGGCGAGTCGTTGCTTCGACTCGGCCATGCGGACGTCGCCACCGACTACCTGCGCTGGTACGCGCAATACCAGTTCGCCAACGGCAAGGTGCCGTGCTGCGTCGACGCCCGCGGCGCCGACGCCGTCGCAGAGCACGACAGCGCGGGGGAGCTGATCTTCCTCGCCGCCGAGATCGACCGATACGCCCGCGATCGCGCGCTGCTCGAATCGATGTGGCCGCACGTCGACGCCGCCGCGCGCTATCTGGAGCAACTCCGTCAATCCGAGCGCACCGAGGCGAATCTGACGCCCGCGACGCGCGCGTTCTACGGGCTTGTGCCGGCATCGATCAGCCACGAAGGGTATTCCGCCAAGCCGATGCACTCGTACTGGGACGATTTCTGGGCGCTGAAGGGCTACAGCGGCGCGGTCGCGATCGCCTCGGCGCTGGGCCACGCGGACGCCGCGGCGCGCCTGACGAGAGAGCGCGACGAATTCCGCACCGATCTCGCGGCGTCGCTGCGCCACGCGGTGGCGGCGAGGGGGGTGGCGTACTTGCCCGGCGCGGCCGAGCTCGGCGACTTCGATCCGACGTCGTCGACGATCGCGATTGCGCCGGCGGGCGAGCTTCACCGTCTGCCCGCCGAGCTCGTGCGCGCGACGTACGAGCGTTACTGGCGCGAGTTCGTCGACCGGCGCGCGGGCCGAATCGACTGGGACGACTACACGCCATACGAGGTGCGGACCGTCGGCACGTTCGTCCGGCTCGGGTGGCGCGCGCGCGCGCACGAGCTGCTGGCGTTTTTCCTCGACGGCCGTCGTCCCGCGGCGTGGAACCAGTGGCCGGAGGTCGTTGGCCGCGATCCGAAGCAGCCGCGCTTCGTCGGCGACCTTCCGCACGGCTGGGTCGCGTCGGACTTCATCCGCGCCGTGCTCGACCTCTTTGCCTATGAGCGGGAAGCCGATCAGTCCATCGTGCTGGGCGCCGGCGTGCCGCCGGAATGGCTCGATGCCCCCGGCGTCGCCGTGAAAGACCTGCGGACACCGTATGGCGTGCTGAGCTATTCGGTCGGGCGCGAGGGCGGGGCGGTGGTGTTACAGGTGGACGGATCGGGCATGCCGCCCGGCGGCTTCGTGTTCGCCTGGCCCGGCGGCCTGACGTCGTCGCGCGATGTCACGATCAATGGCGCGCCGGCGCCGTGGCATGGCACGGAGGTGCGAGTCGATACGTTGCCCGCGAGGGTCGTCATCCGATGATCGAATTTCCCCAATCGTTTCTGTGGGGCACCGCCACGTCCGCCTATCAGGTCGAGGGCTCGCCGCTCGCTGACGGCGCCGGGCCCAGCATCTGGCACCGCTTCAGCCACACGCCGAACCTCGTGGCCGACGGTGCGACGGGCGACGTGGCGTGCGATCACTATCGCCGCTATCGCGACGACGTCGCGATCATGCGCGACCTCGGCACCACCGCGTATCGCTTCAGCATCTCCTGGAGCCGCGTCCTCCCGAGCGGTCGGGGCGCCGTGAACGCCGCGGGGCTCGACTTCTACGAGCGACTCGTCGACGCGCTGCTCGGCGCGGGCATCGAGCCGATGGTGACGCTCTATCACTGGGATCTTCCCGCCGCGCTCGACGATCTCGGCGGCTGGCTCAATCCCGACGTTGCGCACTGGTTTGCCGACTATGCGGCGGCGGTGTTCGCGAGGCTCGACGGCCGCGTGAAGCTCTGGGCGACGCTCAACGAGCCGTGGGTAGTCACCGATGGCGGCTATCTATGCGGCGAGCTGGCCCCGGGCCATCGCAGCCGCTTCGAGGCCCCGATCGCCTCGCACCATCTGCTGCGCGCGCACGGGGAAGCGGTGAGAGCCTATCGGAGCGCAGGACGGCATCGGATCGGCATCGTCGTGAACCTCGAGCCGAAGTATCCGGCCTCGGAGAGCGACGCCGACCGCGCCGCCACGCTCCGGGCCGACGCCTACATGAACCGTCAGTATCTCGACCCGCTCTTCCGTGGCCGATACCCGGCCGAAATACGCGAGCTGTTCGGCGACGCGTGGCCCGCGTGGCCGGCGGACGACTTCGGCGTCATCAATCAGCCGATCGACTTCCTCGGCATCAACTACTACACGCGCAACGTCACGCGCGCGGACCCGCAGGCGTGGCTGCTGCACGCCGCGCCCGTGCGCCAGACGCGCGCCACGTATACAGAGACGGGCTGGGAGGTATGCCCGCCGGCGTTGACGGACACGCTCGTCTGGGTCAAGGAGCGGTACGGCGACGTGCCGATCTACGTGACCGAGAACGGCGCGGCGTTCTTCGACCCGCCCGTCGTGGAGGGCAACCGCCTGGCCGATCCGCTGCGCGTCGACTATCTGCGCCGTCACATCAGCGCCGTGCACGCCGCCATCGCGCGCGGCGTCGACGTGCGCGGCTACTTCGTCTGGTCGCTGCTCGACAACTTCGAATGGTCGCACGGCTATTCCAAGCGGTTCGGCATCGTCCACGTCGACTTCGAGACGCAGAAGCGCACGCCGAAGGACAGCGCGCTGTTCTACGCCAGGGTCATCGCGTCGAAGGGAAAGATCCTGAACGAGGCGCTATGACGCCTGGCCGAGGGCGGCGGGCTCCCGCGCGGCATCGGCGGGGACGCCCGTGCCCCAGCTCGGGTGCGCCGCCGGCGAGGTCGATACCTGCACGTGCAGCTGCGACAGCCTCAGCGGGTCCGTGAGGATGGCGAGCTTCTGCGCATCGGTCAGCGCGCCGGGCCCGCGCTCCACGGCGGCGGCAATGAGCCGCGCGTACCGTGAGCCCGCGCCCGTCGCACGCCGCGCGCGCGTCGACGCCGCGGCGCAGGCGATGGCGACGGCATTCACGTCGGGATCCACGACGGCGCTGACGAAGTCGGGCGTCTCGTCGGCGCGGCGCGCGTGGGCGCTCAGCATGCGCAGCTCGCGCGGCGGCGCGCTCTCCTCGGGAATGAGTAGCAGCCCGGCGCGGCGCATCGCGCGACCGAGCGAGACCCGGCTCGAGTAGACGGACAGCGGCATCGACAGCGCGAGCGCGCCGACCACCGGCAGCAGCCACCAGATATACGACGGATGCAGCCAGTAGATGCCCGCGCCCCAGCCGATGCCGATCAGGGTGTGCAGGCCGTGGCGCCGCAGCGCCTCGCCCCACGTGGTCTGGCTGTCCTCGCGCGGCGGACTGCTCCAGTGCACGTGCAGCCCCGTGAGCGCGGCGATCACGAACTGCGTGTGGAACAGCATGCGGATCGGGGCCAGCAGCGCCGAGAAGATGATTTCCACGAGCATGCTGATGGTCAGACGCAGCACGCCCCCGTACTGCCTGGTGCCCCGCGCGACGACGAGGATCGCGCCGAGCACCTTCGGGAGAAACAGCACGACGCCGGTACCGATCGCGAAGCCGATCGCCGAGTTCACGTCCCACTCGGGCCAGATGGGAAAGAGCTGTCGCGGCTCGACGAAGTACTGCGGGCCGACGACGGTCTGGACGATGATGAACGCGGTCGACAGCGCGAGCGAGAGCAGCCACAGGGGCGCCGACACGTACGTCATGATCCCCGTCATGAAGACCGCGCGATGCGCGGTGTGCAGCCCTTCCCAGAACGACAGCCGCGAGTTGATGAGGTTGCCCTGGCACCAGCGCCGATCACGCTTGAGCTCGTCGAGCAGGTTGGGCGGCATCTCCTCGTAGCTGCCGGGCAGGTCGTACGCCATCCACACCTTCCAGCCCGCCCGCCGCATCAGCGCCGCTTCGACGAAGTCGTGGGACAGGATCTCGCCCGAGAGCGGCCCGCGACCGGGCAGCCGCCGGAGCGCACAGTGGCGCATGAACGGCGCGATGCGGATGATCGCGTTGTGCCCCCAGTAATACGACTCGCCGAGCTGCCAGAAATGCAGCCCCGCCGTGAACAGCGGCCCGTACACGCGCGTGGCGAATTGCTGGATGCGCGCGTACAGCGTCTCGCGCCCGGCCGCGCACGGCGCGGTCTGGATGATGCCCGCCGTGGGGTTGGCCTCCATCAGCCGAGCGAGCGTCGCCAGACACTCGCCGCTCATCACGCTGTCGGCGTCCAGGACGATCATGTAGCGATACTGACTGCCCCACCGCCGGCAGAAATCGGCGATGTTGCCGCTCTTGCGCTTCACGCGGTGTCGGCGCCAGCGATAGAAGATCCGGCCGAACCCGCCGACCGCCGTGCAGAGCTCGACCCACGCCTGTTGCTCGGCCGTCAGTGTGTCGGGGTCGTTGCTGTCGCTGAGCACGAAGAAATCGAAGCTCGCCAGGGCGCTCGTGGCGGCGAGCGACTCGTACGTCGCGCGCAGGCCCGCGAACACCCGGCCGACGTGCTCGTTGCGGATCGGCATGACGACGGCGGTGCGCACATCCCGCGGGATCGGCGTGTGCGGCGCCGCCGACGCGGTGATCGCGTGGCGATCGCCGCCGCAGCACAGCACGACGAATCCGCTCAGCGCCGTCCAGAATCCGAGCGAGACCCACGCAAACAGCAGCGTGGAGACGCAGAGGATCGCGAGCTCGAGCGGCTGCGCACCGTGATACGGCAAGACCCGCGTCGTCATGTAGTACGCGAACGTCGCGCTTTGCAGCAGCGCCAGGATCGTGAAGATCGTGCGGCGCACGAGCGCGGCGCGCGTGATCGACGCGTCCGACGCGTGCGGCGCCGGGCGCCCGCGATGTGCCGCCGCGCCGTCGCGGACGCGCGGCCGCATCCGCCGCATGAGCGCCACGAGGATAGGGTCCGGCCATCGCGCCGGCCCCATCGGGGTACGGCGAATGGGAGGCGCGGTGACGAGCGGCCCGTGCTCGCGCCGCGCGGCTACTCGGGGGCGACGATGTAGCTCCACGTCTCCGACACCACCTCGTTCTTGAGCTTCAGGTGACCGCGGACTTCCACCGGCTTGCCCGCGTCGAGCCGGCGCACCCGCGCGACCAGGCGCCAGCCCTTCGTGACGTCGTTGTAGGTCGTCCGGTGCTCCAGGACCTCACCATTACTGTCGATCCAGACGGCGGCCTCGACGGGCGTCGTGGCCGCCATCCCGAGGAGCGGGGCGCCTTCGAAATCGACGTGGAACTCCAGGCTGCCGTCCTCCGTCCTCGCGTATCCGCGACCACGCCGCGTCTCGCGAACCCACGCGACGGGCGGTCGGGCCTCGCGATCCTTCTGCCAGAGCACGCGATAGCCGAAGGCGAGCGGCTGCTTGGGATTCGGCGCCTGATCGGGCACCCAGTACGCGACGATGTTGTCGTTGGTCTCGTGCGGAACGGGAATCTGCACGAGCTCGAGCTTGCCCGGGCCCCAGAGGCCCTTCGGCTCGATCCAGGCCGACGGGCGCAGGTCGTAGCGCGCTTCCAGATCTTCGTAATGACCGAAGGCGCGCTCGCGCTGCATGAGCCCGAAGCCGGCGGGATCGCTGAGCGCGAATGACGTGACGAGCAACCGCTTCGGGTTCACGAGCGGGCGCCAGATCCACTCGTCGCTGCTCGCGTGGATCGACAGCCCGTCGGAGTCGTGCACCTGCGGGCGATAGTCCTCGCGAGCCGAGCGTTGATTGGCGCCGAAGAAGTACATGCTCGTCAGCGGCGCCAGACCGTACTTTCCGCCGGGCTTGCGGACGAACAGCTTGGCGTCGACGTCCAGCATGGTGCTGACGCCGGGCTTGAGCACGAAGCGGTACGCGCCGGTGGACCGCGGCGAGTCGAGCACCGCGTAGATCGTCAGCTCCTTCGCGGTCGCCGACGGCCGCTCGATCCAGAACTCGACGAAGCGCGGAAACTCCTCGCCGGTGCTCTCGGCGGTGTCGAGGGCGAGCGCGCGTGCCGACAGCCCATAGCGCTGACCGCGCCCCACGGCGCGGAAGTAGCTGGCTCCGAGGAACACGAGCACCTCGTCGCGGTACGTCGGCGTGTTGAGCGCGAAGTGGACGCGAAACCCGGCGAATCCGAGGCCGCGCACCTCCTCGCGGTCGATCTTGTTCTTGCCGTAGTCGAACGCGTCGGGGTCGAACGCGACGTCACGCTCGCCCTCCGAGCTCACCTCGTGGATGGTCACGGGATCCTCGTAGACCCAGCCCCGATGGAAGAACATGATCTCGAACGGCAGCTTGGTGTTGCGCCACAGCGCGCGGTCCGGCCGGAACCGAATGTCGCGGTAGTCGTCGTATCCGAGCGCCTTGATGGACTTGGGGAGCGGACCGCCCGGCCTGCGGTACGGGGCGGCGGCGAGCTTTTCCGCGCGCGCGGTGACGTCCTCGAGACCGAATGCGAGGACGGTGGTGGGGCTCAGCAGCAGCAGTGCCGCGAGCAACGCGTGCACACCGAGCACGACGAGGGCGCGGCGCGATGTCGAGTTCACGGCTGTGAGTCTGCTGAAGTAAGCACCCTCGTGTAGCAAAAGCGCCCCGGTCGATCGAGATCGAGTACCGGAGCGCGAGAACCTGTCCCAAGCGCGCGGATCTATCTCGACCCTACCACGCGATGCGCGGACGTCAAGGTATCGCGTGGGTTTAGCGTGTCGTGGTGGTTGTAAGAACGCTCCGGCACCGGATTTCGCGGACTCAGCGCACGTCGGAACGGCAGACGCGCGGTGCGCGTGTACACTGCTCGGCGGGAAGCGACATGCCCGACCGACCTTATCGCGTGTACGTCGTGCAGGGGCAGACCGAGCGTGACTGGAGCGACTGCCAGGCCGCGCTCGTCCATGTGCCCGCGCAGATGACGGCGCTGCCATTCATCGGCGATCCCGACCGGCTCATCGCGCGCACGCGCGACGCCGATGCGCTCGTCGTCGCGTTCTCACCGATCACCCGCGCGGTCATGAGCGCACTCGAAGGACTGCAGGCCGTGGTGCGCACCGGCGTCGGCTATGACGTCATCGACGTACCGGCCGCCACCGAGCTCGGCGTCATCGTCGTCAACATTCCGGATCTCTGGGTTCGCGAGGTCGCCAACCACGCGCTCGCGCTGCTGCTCGCCTGGAATCGCAAGGTGCTGACGCTCGACCGCCAGGTGCGCGCCGGCGTCTGGGCCGGCGGCGTCCCGGGCGGCGCCGGGGCGCTGCACGGCGAGACCGTCGGCATCGTCGGGCTCGGGAACATAGGCAGAGCCTTCGCGCGACGCGTGGCCGCGCTGGAGACGACGGTCATCGCGTGCGATCCGTACGTCGACGCGGCCCGCTTCGGACAGCTCGGTGTCGAGCGCGTCAGCCTCGACGCGCTCGCGGAGCGATCGGACTATGTCTCCGTCCACACGCTGCTGAACGACGAGACACGCCATCTCATCGGTGAAGCGTTCTTCCGCCGTATGAAGCCGACCGCGCTCTTGATCAACACCTCGCGCGGTCCCGTCGTCGACGAGAAGGCGCTGATTCGCGCGCTTGGCGAGCGCCGGCTCGCGGGCGTCGCGCTCGACGTCTGGGAAGACGAGCCGGTCGCGCGCGACAACCCGCTGCTGGCCATGGATAACGTCATCGCCACGCCGCACGCCGCGTACTTTTCCACCGCCGCGGTCGCGGCCATCCCGCGTCGCTGTGGCGAGGAGATCGCGCGGGTGCTGACCGGGCAGCGGCCGCTCAACATCGTGAACCCGTCCGTCTACGCGCCGGGCGCGGTGCGCCGCGCGCGCTGACCCACGTCGATGCTCGACGAGCCAACCTCGCTGCGCATCGACGATCCGGGCGTCCGCGCACTCTTCACCGAGGCCGCGCGGTTTCAGTCGTGGCTCGACGTGGAGGCGGCGCTTGCCCAGGCCCAGGCCGAGCTCGGCATCATTCCCGAAAGCGCCGCGCACGAGATCACCCGCAAGGCGCACCTGAAACACCTGGATCTGGCGGCGGTGCGCGCCGGGCTGGCGCGGACGGCGCACCCGCTCGTGCCACTCATCTGGGAGCTCGACCGCGCCTGTGAAGGCGACGCCGGCGGCTACGTGCACTGGGGCGCCACGACGCAGAACGTGACGCAGACCGGGCAGCTCCGCCAGGTGCGCCGCGCGCACGACATCTTTCTGCGCCAGCTCGCGACCCTGCTGACCTCGCTGGCCGCGCTCGCGGAGCGGACGAAAGACTTCGTGCTTCCCGGCCGCACGCACGGTCAGCACGCCGTGCCCGCGACGTTCGGGTTCAAGGTCGCGGTCTGGATCGACGAGCTGTGCCGTCACGTCGAGCGGCTGCGCGGCGCCGAGCACCGCGTGTTCGTCGCCATGCTCGGCGGCGGCGCGGGCACGCTGGCCTCGCTCGGCGAGGCGGGCCTCGCCACGCAGGAAAAGATGGCCGCGCGCCTCGGCCTCTCCCCGATGCCCGTGCCCGCGCGAACCCTCGGCGATCATCAGGCCGAATACGTCGTGCTGCTCGGCATGCTGGCCGCGACGTGCGGCAAACTCGGCCGCGAGATCTACACGCTGATGAAGCAGGAGTTCGGCGAGGTGGAGGAGCCCGTGCCGCCCGGCACCGTCGGCAGCAGCACGATGCCGCAGAAGCGGAATCCGAAGCTCTCGCAGGACGTCGTCGCCGCCACCGCGGAAATCCGGGCGCTGGTGCCGCTGGCGCTGGACGCGATGCATACAGAGCACGAGGCCGACCGCACGACGAGCATCATGATGAGCCGGGCGCTCGTCCAGGCGTGCGAGCTGACGGGCGACGTGCTCCAGCGGCTCATCGCGCTGTTCGACGGGCTGCAGGTCTTTCCGGACCGCATGCGGAAAAACCTCGACCTGTCCGGCGGGCTCATCATGGCCGAAGCACTCATGCTCGAGCTCGGCAAGCGCATCGGACGCCAGCGCGCCCACGACGCGGTGTATGAGGCCGCTCAGGCCTCGGTCACGCAGGGCCGCCCGTTTCGCGAGACGCTGGCGGCGGATCCGCACGTGAGCGCGGGGCTGACCCGGACGCAGATCGATGCGCTGCTCGATCCTGTTCAGTACACCGGGCTGTGCCGACACTTCGCCGAACGCGGCGCGGCGATGGCGCGCGAGGTCGCCGCGAGTCTCGGTCACGCTCGTGAGCGACGATAGCGCGTCGCGGCTCGCCCGACTCGACCAGGCGTCGGTGCGCTGGGTGCGGATCGTGTGGTGCGATCACGCGGGGCTGATCCGCGCCAAGGCCGCGCATCGGCGGCTCCTGGACGACGGCCTGCCTCAGGGCGTCGGCATCACCGTCGCGCAGCAGGCGCTGCCGGTGATGTTCGACGCCGTCGCGCCGGACAGCGGCCTCGGTCCCGTGGGCGAGGCGCGTTTGATTCCCGATTGGGCCACGCTCGCCGTGCTGCCGTGGGCGCCGGGTCATGCGCACGTCATGGGCGACATGGTCGTGGACGGCGTCGCGTGGGAGCTCTGCCCGCGCGAGTTTCTGCGCGCGCAGGTTCGCCGTCTCGCGGAGACCGGCTTCACGGCGCGCGCGGCCTTCGAGAACGAGTTCTTTCTGCTGCGTCGCACCGCGAGCGGCGTGGCGCCCGCCGACGACACGGTCTACGCGGCGACCGGCAGCATGAACCTGCATCAGGCATTCATCGCCGAGCTGACGGCGGCGCTGGAGGCGCTCGGTCTGGAGCCGGAGTTCTACTATCCCGAATCCGCGCCCGGTCAGCAGGAGATCTCGATCCGCCACGCCGAGCCCGTCGCGGCCGCCGACCGTCAGATCACGTATCGCGAGGCCGTGCGTGGTGTGGCGGCGCGTCACGGGTACGTCGCCAGCTTTCTGCCGAAGGTGCACGAGAGCGTCGCGGGCTCGGGCTGCCATCTGAACGTTTCGCTGTGGCGCGCGGGTGAGAGCGCGATGGCCGACGCTCGCCATCCGAGCGGGCTCTCCGAGGTCGCGCGCCGATTCATTGCGGGCGTCCTCGACCATCTGCCCGGCCTGGCGGCGATCACGGCGCCGACGTGCAATTCGTACCGGCGACTGCAGCCGCACTTCTGGGCCGGCGCATTCCGAGTGTGGGGGTATGACAACCGCGAGGCGGCCGTTCGAGTCACGCGAGGCGCCGGCGGCGCGACTCGATTCGAGCTCAAGACCTGCGATGCGACCTGCAACCCGTATCTGGCGCTGGGCGCGTTGATCACCGCCGGCCTCGACGGCGTCCGGCGCGGTCTCGCGCTGCCGCCCGACGTCGCCGTGGACCCGGGGAATTTCTCTGACGGCGATCGGCGACGCCGCGGCATCGACCCCTTGCCGCGCAGTCTCGGCGAGGCCCTCGACGCGCTCGCGGCCGACAAAACGCTGTGCGAGTCGCTCGGCTCGGCGCGCGCGCGTGCCTATCTCGCGGTGAAGCGCATGGAATGGGACGCGCTGCGCGAGCTCTCGCTGGCCGACGAGGTGGCGATGCTCGCCGAGCGCTACTGACCGGTGGATCTCGCCGCGATCCCGCTGTACGACCATCACGCCCACGCGCTGTTTCGCGAGAGCACGTGGCGGCGGGCGCCCCTCGAGCCGTACTTCGGCGAGGCGAACGATCCCGAGCAGCACCGACGCTTCGGTCGCGACACGCTCAGCTTTCGCCGCGGCATGCGCGACCTCGCCCGGTTTTACGCGTGCGAGCCCACCGTGGAC
Source organism: Candidatus Methylomirabilota bacterium (assembly GCA_046723475.1). Classification (GTDB taxonomy): domain Bacteria; phylum Methylomirabilota; class Methylomirabilia; order Rokubacteriales; family CSP1-6; genus AR12. The sequence continues at coordinate 28,585 of JBKOUQ010000110.1, read as the reverse complement.
GCGCTGCTCGTGGCGCGTGCGCGTGTCGACTACGCCGACCTGGCGCGGCGGATGTTCGCCGCCGCACGCATCGGCCACTGGCTCATCGACGACGGACTGTGGACGGATGAGCTCATGAGCATTTCCGAGTGCACGGCGCTCATCCCCGGCGTGCCCGTACGGCGCATCGTGCGGCTCGAGGTCGAGCTCGCGCGCATGATCGAGCAGCACGATCGCGCGTCGACCCTGCTCGCCGCGCTTGCCGACACGTTATCGAATCGCGCGTCGGGCATCGCGGCATTCAAGAGCATCGCGGCCTATCGCACGGGTCTCGACATCGGCCGGCCGGCGGCCACCGAGGTCGAGGACGCGTTCTCGGCGATCCGCCGCAGCGTCGTCCGCGGTCGGCCGACGCGCGTGGCGAGCAAGCCGCTGATCGACGCGATGCTGTGGGCCGTGCTGCCGGTGGCCGCCGCGCGCGGAACGCCCGTGCAGTTTCACACCGGCTTCGGCGATCCGGACCTCGATCTCCGGCTGGCCAATCCGCTCCACCTGCGTCCGCTGTTCGAGAGCGAGGCGCTGCGCGGCCTTCGCGTCGTCAGCCTGCACTGCTATCCGTATGTGCGCGAGGCCGGCTATCTCGCCAGCGTGTACCCCGGCGCCTACGTCGACCTCGGGCTGACCGTGCCCTACACGAGCGTCCATGCCATGCGCGCGGCGCTCCACGAGGCCATGCACCTGGCGCCGGTGACGAAGGTGCTGCTCTCGACGGACGCGCAGCGCACGCCCGAAACGTTCTGGCTGGCCGCGCGCTGGGGACGGCGCGTGCTCGGCGAGGTCCTGGACGCGACGATCGAGGACGGCGATCTGTCGGCGGACGAAGCGGCCTGGGCGGCGTCGCGCATCCTCTTCGACAACGCCGCGGAGCTCTACGCGTAGGGTCGGGCGCTGCGACTGACCGCCTCCGTCACCGTGAGGCGAGCGCTTTCGTCAGCCGATAGAGGTACTCCTGGCCTTCATAGAGCGAGCGCACGAGGAGGCGCTCGTCTCGGCCGTGCGCGCGCACGTCGTCGATGTCGCCGAACATTCCGGACGTGCCGTAGGCCGCGATGCCGGCGGCGCGCAGGAATCGCGAGTCGGTCGCGCCGGTGGACATCGTCGGGATGACGGGCACCCCGGGCCACATTGCCGCCGTGACCGATTCCATCGCACGCATGATCTCGGGTGTCAGCGGAGACGGAGGGCTCGGGAAGAATCGACCCATCGGCGTGGCGACGATCTTGTCGTTGGCCAGCACGCCGACGAGCGTGCGCCGGACGTCCTCTTCCGACTCGTTGGGCAGCACACGGCAGTTGACCACCGCGCGCGCCGTCTGCGGTAGCGCGTTGTTGGCATGCCCGCCCTCGAGCCGCGTGGGCACGCACGTGGTGCGCAGACGCGCGTTGAACACCGGTCCCGCTCCCGCGAGTCGCGCCACCACCGCGGGATCGGTGCTGCCGCCCGCGATCGCGCGCATGTCGTCGGCCAGCGGACCGCGCGCAATGGCTGCGGTCCGCTCGAAGAACGTCCGGTTGACGTCGTCGAGACGCACCGGGAAGTCGAACGCGCCCAGCCGCGCCAGCCCGCCGGCGAGATGCGAGATCGCATTGTCCTTGATCGGCAACGAGCTGTGCCCGCCGGAGTTCTTCACTTCCAGCCGGTAATTCTGCGGAATCTTTTCGCTCGCCTGGATGTTGTTGGAGAGGTAGACGCCGTTCTTGATCGCGCCGCCGCCTCCCTCGTTGATCGCCAGGTCTGCGTCGATCAGCGCGCGGTGATTCGCGAGCAGCCACGCGACGCCGTTGTGGCCGCCCCCCTCCTCGTCCGCCGTGAGCGCCACGATGATGTCGCGGTCGGGGACGAAGCCTTCCTGACGCAAACGGATGACGTTCGCGACGAACGCGGCGGCCATGGCCTTGTCGTCGCTGGTTCCGCGACCGTAGAAGTAGCCCTCACGCTCGAGCAGTGTGAACGGATCGACGGACCAGTCCTCGCGATTTGCCTCGACGACGTCGAGATGGGCGAGGAGCAAGAGCGGTCGGCGGCCGCCGGTCCCGCGCAGCCGGACGACGAGGTTTCCCTTGCGCGGCACCGGCGTCAGGACCTGCACATCGCCGGCCGGGAAGCCAGCGGCGAGAAGGCGTCGGGCCATCGCCTCGGCGGCCTTTGTGTTGTCGCCGACGGAGTCCGTTGTATTGATTTCGACGAGCTCCTGGTAGATCTCACGCAGCAGGCGCTGATGCGCAGCGAGGATCGCGGGCTGCGCGGCTGGCGGTGCCGCACCCGGGGTGATGCTGCCGAGGAGAACGAGGCAGGAGAGGATGACGCGCCGGCCGATTCTCGCGAGTGTCATCTCGACTTCTCCTCCGTACGCGAAAGTGGCGGGATACTACGCCACTTTTCTTGACCGCGCGCGGCGCCCGGCGTACCGTAACGCCGCTCGGGACCGCGAGATGTCGCACCCGTGTGAGACCCGCGGCAGGCGAGAGGAGAGGCCGACGTGACGTCCCCGCAGCCCGTTCCCGCGATCTACCGGCGCCTCGGTGTTCGACGGATCATCCACGGCTCCGGCACCACCACGCGCTACGGCGGCTCGATGTTGCGCCCGGAGGCGCTGGAGACGATGCGCGAGGCGTCGACGATGCTCGTGAACCTCGACGAGCTGAACGAGGCGGCCGGCGCGGCCATCGCGCGCATGCTGGGCGCCGAGGCCGCGTTCGTGACCGCCGGCGCCAGCTCCGGGCTGATCCTCCAGGCGGCGGCGTGCATCGCGGGCGCCGATCCGGCGAAGATCACGCGCCTGCCCGACACGACCGGCATGCGCAGCGAGATCGTCATCCAGCGCGCGCACCGCTTCGCGTACGACCAGGCGTATCGAGTCGCGGGCGGCGTGCTCGTCGAGATCGGCCTCGCGCGTCGCACGCAGCCGTTCGAGCTCGAGGCGGCGCTCAACGAGCGCACGGCGGCGGTGGCCTATCTGGTATCGCCGTTCACCAGCCCTCCCGGCGTGCTGACCCTCGAGCAGGTCGTCGCGATCGCGCACACGCGCGGCGTGCCCGTCATCGTCGACGCCGCGTCGATGCTGCCGCCTCGCGAAAACCTCACGAAGTTTCTGCGGCTCGGCGCCGACCTCGTCAGCTTCAGCGGCGGCAAAGGCATCCGCGGGCCGCAGTCCACGGGGATTCTGGCCGGGCGACGTGATCTCGTCCGTGCGGTCGCGCTCAACGCGAGTCCGAACCAGGCGCTCGGCCGCGCGGCCAAGACGTCGAAGGAAGAGGTGTGCGGCCTCGTCACCGCGCTCGAGTGCTTCATGGCCGAGGACGAGAAAGCCGAGATGAAGCGCTACACCGACGTCTGCGCGGCGATCGTCGAGAGGCTCGGCGACATCCCGGGCGTGCGCGCGGTCGTGGAGCACGATCCGGTCAATCGCGTGATTCCGCACGCCGTCCTGTATTTCACGCCGGACTGGATCGGCCCATCGGGGCACGCGGTGCAGGTGGCGCTCGCGCAGGGCGAGCCGCACATCTACGTGCAGCAAGGCGCCCACCAGGGCGGCTACTTCGACGAGATCGCGATCGATCCGATCAATCTCCAGCCCGGCGACGAGGCCATCGTCGCCGCGCGCCTGAGGGAAGAACTGACGCGGCGCGCGTGACCAATCGCTCGATCTTCTACGGCTGGTGGGTCGTCGCGGCCTTCTGCGTCACGACATTCATCTCCACCGGCATTCGCCACGCCGTCGGCCCGTTCCTCAAGCCGATCGTCGCCGACCTCGGCCTCGACCGCGCCAGCTTCTCGCTCGTCATCGCGGTGAGCCTGCTGCTCTACGGCGTGTTCATGCCGATCGCGGGGATGCTGCTCGATCGCTTCAGCGTGCGGACGGTCACGTCGATCGGCACGGTCGTGCTCGTGGCTTCGCTCGTGCTGACCGCGCTCGTCCGCAACGTCTGGGAGTTTGCGCTGGTCTACGGCGTGCTGGTGCCGCTCGGCCTGGCCGGCACGGGGCCGGTGATCGCGTCCGGCGTGGTCGCGCGCTGGTTCAACCGCCGGCGCGGTACCGCGCTATCGGTGCTGGGCAGCGCGTCGATGACCGGCATGAGCCTGCTCGTGCCGGGGGTGACCTGGCTCATCATCAATACCGGCTGGCGCCTGACGTATGTGGCGATCGCCGCGGGCATCGTCGTCCTGGTGCTGCCGCTGTGTCTGCTCGTGCTGCGTGACTCGCCGGAGTCGATTGGTCTCAGCCCCGACGGCGCCGACTCGCCCGCCGACGCGCGCGCCACCGCGCACGAGCGCGTCGCGACGGGCGAGGCGGTGCAGACGCTCGCCTTCTGGCAGCTCGCCGGCTCGTTCTTCACGTGCGGGTTCTCGATGGCGCTGCTCTCCGCGCACGGTGTGCCGATGCTGACCGACCACGGCTACACGCCGATGTTCGCCTCATGGACGCTCGGCGTCCTGGGCGGCTCGAGCATCGGCTTCACCGTCATGCTCGGCGTGCTGTCCGACCGCTTCGGTCGCCGGCCCGTTCTCGCCGCGATCTATGCCGGACGCATCGCAGTCTTCGCCGGCTTCTTCCTGATCCGCGACAATCCGTTCGCGATCCTCGTCGTCGCCGTGCTCGGCGGCATCACGATGGCGGGCACGGGCTCGATGACGTCCGCGCTGACGGCCGACATCTACGGACGCTTCTCGGTGAGCTCGGTCTTCGGCCTGATCTTCCTTGTGCATCAGACCGGCTCGGCGCTCGGCTCGTGGCTGGCCGGCGCGCTGTTCGAGACCACCGGCGGGTACGGTGCGGCCTACGCGCTCGCGTGCATGCTGCTGGCCGCCGCCTCGGTCGTCGCGCTCAACGTCGACCGCCGCGCGCGCCGCATCTGGCGGCCGGCGCCCGCCTCCGCCACCGACTGAGTCACCGCCGGCGCCCCGTCACGGCGTCGTCCGGTTCTTGAAGAAGGAGCTCTTCCGAGCGATCTTGTCGCGCTCGAACGTGAACACGTCGCAGCCGTTGACCTCGACCTTCTTCCCGTCCGTCGTCGTGCCGCTGAAGAGCCACTCCGAGACGCCGCCGTCGCCAGCGATCAGATGGCGCAGTCGAGCGAAGCCGGCGTCGGGATACGTCGCGAAGACCCGCGCGAATGCCTCGCGAACGCGGTCGCGCCCGGTGTGGCGTGTGCCGCATGCGTCGGGGCCGCTGGCCGTGTCGAATACGCAGTCGTCGGCCATGAAGCGCATCAGCGCGTCGACGTCGTGACGATTCCAGCAATCGAAGAAGCGATCCAGATCAGCTGTCGTCATGCCGCGGACACCTCCACGCGTGAGAGTGGGCGTGGCAGTCGCGCGCGTCAATTCCCGATACAACTGGTCGCGCGCCGTGCGCGGCACGATGTATGGTGTCGCGGGCGCGATCGCCCCTATACATCCACGCGAGCGCGGCGCGGACCGCGATACATGGGGCCGCGCTCCGCGTGATTCAGGGCTCCGGGCGATACTGCGCCTCGACGAAGCTGCCGACGAAGGTCGGCAGCTTCGTGTGACCGAGCAGCTGTCGCACCGCCTGCGACTCGCCGAGATGAAACCAGTAGTGATAGGTCGTCCGGTGCAGGCGGGTGCCGGGCGTCTCGCCGGACGTGTCGCGCTTCCACGGTCGCGTGAGCTCCTTGCCCGTGATCGTGTCCAGATACTCGTCGGCGGCCGCCGTGATCGCGCGCCACCACTGCCAGGCCTCGTCCAGCGGCGGGACGGTCAGCTCCTTGCCGTAACCGAATTTCTTGACCTCGGGCACGACGACCTTGTCCTGCGCGAGCTCGACGAAGTATCGCTGCTCCTGCCACGCGAGGTGACCGATCATCCACGCGATCGGATTGATCGGATCGAACCGCCGCGCCGCCTCCTCCGCCGTCACCGGCTTCAGGCCGCGGCGCCATTCCCGGCGCGTGAAGCGCAGCTGGGTCACCAGCGGATGCGGCGTCACTGCTCGAGCGTCTTCTTCATCGTGGCGAGGCCCTGCTCCATCAGCCCGCCGATGTAGCCGGCCACCTCGTGCGGCAGCACGTCGGCGATCCAGACCACGAGGCTCTGACGCTCGTCCTGCGCGATCACCTGCATCGACGCGTTGTGGTGCGTCAGCCGTGGCGACCCCGTGACGGACCACACCAGCCGGCGCGCCGTGTCGTCGACGTCGACGATGAGCTCGCGCGCGACGACGCCGTTGGCAAACGTCACGACCCTGGCACCGTCTTCGAGGCGCGTGTCGACCACGAAGCCCGGGACCAGCCGTCGGTGCACCGCGCCGACGTCGCGCATGGCGTCCCAGACCGCGTCCGGCTTGGCGTTCACGATGATTTCCCTGCGGATCGATGCCATAGAGCCTCCCGGTCGAACGTGATACCGCTGAGACACCGTAGCCGGTCGCGTGTGAAAACGGCGGCGCGCGGCCCGTCCGGCTTCTGGCCGACGCGAGTGCTCAGTGAAAATGGACGCCGGCGTCGATATTGAGGACCTGCCCGGTGACGCTCTCCGACCGACAGAAGGCGACGACCTGCGCCGCGACGTCGTCGACCGCCGTGGAGCGCCCGAGCACCGCGAGCCGGCGCGTGCTGTCCACCACCTCCGGCGGCATGCGTCGCATCATTCGCGTGCCCTCCATCAGCCCCGGGGCCACGCAGTTCACCGTGACCTCGGGTGCGAGCGCCACGGCCAGACACCGCGTGAGGTGGATCATCCCGGCCTTGGCGACGCAGTACGCGATGCTGCTCCCCGCGGGACGCAACCCGGCGACGGACGCGACGTTGACGATGCGGCCGGCGCCGCGGGCGCGCAGATGAGGCGCGGCGGCGCGCGCCAGGAAGAACGGTCCGCGCAGGTTGACGTCCTGGATGTGATCCCAGATATCGGGCGTCAGCGCGTCGAGGTCGCGGAACGGCACGCCGGCGTTCCAGCCCGCGTTGTTGACGAGAACGTCGAGCCGGCCGAGCTCGCCGACGACCCGTTCCACGGCGCCCGCGACGGCGCCCGTGTCGCGTGCGTCGAGCCGGATCATGGCCGCTCGCCGACCGCGCTCCGCGACGCCACCGCACGTCTCGTGCGCGCCGTCGCTGTGCTCGACCCACGTGATCGCGACGTCGGCGCCCGCCTCGGCCAGCGCCAGCGCGATCGCGCGGCCGAGGTCGCCGGAGCCCCCGGTCACCAGCGCGGCGCAGCCGTTCAAATCCACGGCGCGCTCAGACGGCGACGGTCAGATTCGGCACGCCGAGCTCGCGCGTGCACTCGGCGAACCACGCGATCACTTCCTTGTGCAGCGGGATGCCGTTGGCGCGGCGCTTCTGCGTCTCCTCGAACTCCGACAGTCCGGGATAGAGCACACGGTCTTCGCCAGGCGCGGGCGGTGCTCCGCGCAGCGTCGCGAGCATGCGGTCCATCGTGTCCTTGAACTGCTCGACGTCGGTGAAGGCCGCGATGTCGTACGCGGCGAAGTGCGTCTTGCTGCCGCTGCCCGCGGCGAGCATGGTCGGCAGCGCGCCCGCGAGCACGGTGGAAAGCACCTCGGCCATCAGTGCGAAGCCATAGCCCTTGTGCGAGCCCTGCTCGCGCGTGCCGCCGAGCGGCAGCTGATAGTACTGGTCGCGGTCGAACACCGGCTTTTCCTCGGTGATCGGCGTGCCGTCCTTGTCCGAGACCCAGCCCGGCAGCAGCGGTGAGCCCAGGCGAATCGCGAGGCGGATCTTGTTGCCCGCAATAGCCGACGTCGCGGCATCGAACAGCATCGGCGCCTCGCGGCGCGCGGGCGCGGCGATGGCGATCGGGTTCGTGCCGATCAGCGGCTTCGCCGCGAACGTCGGCACCACGCTCACGCTCGCCCCGGTGAAGCAGACGCCGATCATGTCGTGCGCGGCGGCCTGCATCGCGAAGTGACCGATCGCGCCGAAGTGGCCGCTGTTGTACACGGTGACGACGCCGACGCCGACGGTGCGCGCCTTGTCGACGGCCAGCCGCATCGCCTTGGGACCGACGACGATGCCCAGACGTCGCTCGGCGTCGATCACCGCGGTGCCCGGTGACTCGCGCACGATCCGCCAGCCCGGCCGCGGGTCGAGCTTGCCCGCGCGATAGTCGTTCACGTAGCGCCGCAGCATGTTCGACACGCCGTGCGTCTCGACGCCGCGCAGGTCGGTCATCGTCAGCGCGTCCGCGGCATCGGCGGCGTCCTCCGCGCTGACGCCGAGCTTTTCGAAGATCTGCGTCACCGTGCGGCGCAGCGCGGCCTCGGAGACGAAGACCTGATCTTTTTCCGGCACTTTGAAGCGTTCGAGGATCATCGGCGTCTCCCGCTCAAGATTGACGGAACGCGTTCACGGCGGTGACGAGCGCCGGCGTGCCGCCGAAGAGATAGGCGACCTCGACCGCTTCCTGGATCTCCGCTTCGGACGCGCCGGCGCCACGCGCCCGATTGGCGATGGTCGCGACACCGTCCGGGTGCGAGAGCAGCGCGTCGACGATCATCGTCATGAGGTGCTTGTACTTCGCCGGGATGGCGCCGTCGCGCATGATGCGCTCGCGCTGCGCCATGTACGCGCTGGCGAAGTCGGGATCACGCTGCTGCAGCGTCTGCATCCACGGGGGCAACGTCGCCTGGGCCATAGAGCCTCCTTGGTCGTGATAGAAGTAGGCACCGCACGACTCGGTCGACAGGAGGCTACACCCATGGCGCTCACTCTGGCGGAAGCCAATCAAGTCATTCAGGCCACGGTGGCGAAGGCCAACGAGCTCAAGATCCGGATCAGCGTGGCGGTGTGTGACGCCGGCGGCCGGCTCGTCGCGTTCAATCGCATGGACGGCGCGATCTGGGCCAGCGTGTACGGCTCGCAGGGCAAGGCCATCGCGTCGGCGGCCTTCGGACGGGCGAGTGGTGAGCTGCAGGAGCGCGCCGGCACGCCGATCGTGCAGGGTATTGCCGCCGCCGAGGGAGGCCACATGATTCCGAGCCAGGGCGCGATGCCGATCGTCCGCAACGGCGTGGTCGAAGGCGCGTGCGGCGTCGGCGGCGGTACGGCGCAGCAGGACGAGGACTGCGCGCGCGCCGGCGTCGCGAAGCTGTGATGCTCTAGTCGACGGCGACGCCGGTCAGCGCGGTCCGTCGTCCCACGGGCCAGGAAATCGTCCTTTCTTGCCGCCTCCCGAGAAGGGTCGCTCCTGGTGCCACTCGCTGCGCGGCAGCTCGTAGTAGACCTCGAGCCCGTTGCCGTCGGGGTCGGAGAAATAGATCCCGATGGAGACGGTGTGATCGCCGACGCGCGTGGCCACGCCCTTGTCTTTGAGGCGGCGATAGACGTCGGCGAGATCGTCGAGGCTCGCCATCCGCCAGGCGACGTGGTTCAGACCGACCTGATGCTTCTGCGGCCCGGCGGCATCGTCGCCGACCTCGAACAGCGCGATGTCGTGCGCATGAGCCGGGTCGCACGCCAGAAACGCCGCGCGGAGCCGGTCGGTGCCGGGATGATTCATGGTGTCCTGGGTGTGCAGGCCGAAGATCTCCGTGTACCACCGGTGCGAGCGCTCGGCGTTGCGCACGAAGATGTTGACGTGATCGAGGGCCATCGGCTTCGCGCTCATCGGAAGTTCATCACCTCCGCCGCGTGCTCCCAGACGTCCTGGACGCGGCCGTGCGAAATCGCCGCCGCCTGCACCGCCGCCACCAGGTGGCGCCAGCGCAGCGACGGCCGCGTGGCGTGAAACTCCTCGTACGTCGCCTGGTGATGCTTCAGCGCGTGCATCTCGCTGAAGCTGTCGCGACACGCGATCGTGCCCAGCAGCGTGATCAGCGGCTCCGCGGCGTAGCCAGACTCGGCGTACTGCTGCGCGAGCGCCGCCGCCTGCTTGACCTCGTCGGTCGAGCGCCACGTCGCGAGGTTCGCCTTGGGCAGCCGCTCGCCGACGGGCAGCCGCGCGATCAACGCATCGATGTCGGCGAGCAGGTCGTTCTGCGCGCGCGGCGGCAGCGCGGCGACGCGCTCGCGCTCGGGCTGCAGGGCGGGCGCCAGCATCCGCTGGGCCATGAGCACTTCGGGCCCCGTGTTCCACACGAGCAGCGCCCGCAGCTTTGTGCGCAGCGACAGCTCCGGCTGACGCAGCAGATAGCGCCGCGTGTTGGCGCCCGTGTTGATGTGCACGTCCATGGGATTGCCCGTCTGCGAGCGCAGGAAGAGCGTGGAGCCCCCCACGGACAGCGCCTCGCCCGCGCCCTCGAGCGACAGCCCGTCGGCCAGCGCGCGCGCGAGCATTCCGGGCACTTCGCTGAATTTGTTGCAGCGCCCGATCTCGTCGGCGACCGCGGTGATGGCGGCGGTCTCGTCGTCGCCGGTGGCCCCACGCAGCGGCCGCTCGAGCAGTCCGAATTGCGCGATCAACGCGTCGACGTCGTCCAGCGACGCCGGCATGGTGGGCCGCGTGACATAGCGCACCGGGGCGCGGCCGATGAACCTGGCGTATTCCCAGCCGAAGTACTCCAGCGCGCGCCACGTGAAGACCGGGAACAGGAAGTAGTGATCGTCGATCTGGTTTTTCGGGATGGCGATCTCGAGCAGATGCTCGAGCACCTGCATCGGCGACAGCCGCTGCATCAGATAGAGGAAGTAATGATCGCACGCGTTGTAGACGCCTCGCCCGGCCGCAAAGCGGATCGACGCGAGCGTCGCGTCGACGTCGTCGCTCTCCGACACCGGCTCGGCGTCGGCGAGGATGTACGGGCCCATGGCCGGCGAGTGGATGTGCTTGTTCGCCACCGCCACGTTCTGGATCACCGGCAGCCGCCCGTACTCGCCGGGCAAGCGCGCCGCGATGTGCCGGACGGCGTGCAAGCCGGCTAGCGGATGCAGCGGACCACCGTGGTGTCCCGGCGGCAGGTCGGAAGACCGCACGACGGCCAGCGCCGAGGCCAGCAGCATGTCTTTGCCTGGTGTCCCGGCGGCGAGCCGGTCGTGGGTGCGGGCGACGATGTGCTCGGGCGCTGTGTCTTCGACGAACCGTACGAGCGCCTCGATGGAATCGGGGTACACCACGGGTCGGGCCATGGCCGAGCCTCCGGATGCAAGGAGCTGCTGTCGTCTCGGGCCGAATTCTACCCCCAGCCGTGATACGCTGCGCGCTCGCCGGGCGATTCCTCTTCTTCGAGGTGGGACGATGCGACCGAACAAGATGAAGCAGATCTGGCGCGAGGGCCGCTGCGTCACGATGGGCTGGCTGTCGATCTCCAACGGCTTTACGGCCGAGGTGATGGCGCGGCAGGGGTTCGACGCGCTGGTCGTCGACATGCAGCACGGCCTCACCGACATGGCGAACCTGTGGCCGATGCTGCAGGCGATCTCGCAGACCGACACCGTGCCGGTCGTGCGCGTCGCATGGAACGATCCGGCGATGATCATGAAGGCGCTCGACTTCGGCGCCTACGGCATCCTCGTGCCGCTGATCAATACCGCCGAGGATGCGGCGAAAGCCGTCGCGGCGTGCCGCTATCCGCCGGTCGGCATGCGCTCGTCCGGCCCGGTGCGCGCCGTCCACTACGGCGGCGCCGATTACCTCGCCAAAGCGAACGACGAGATCGTCGTGATGGGGATGGTCGAGACGAAGGAGGGCCTCGCCAACCTCGACGCGATCTGCACCACGCCCGGGCTCGACGCGATCTACATCGGGCCCTCCGACCTCGCGTTCGCGCTCGACATGAGCCCGCGTCCCGACAATCCGGATCCCAAGCACATGGCGGTGTGCGACAAGATTCGCGACACCGCGCACAAACACGGCAAGAAGGCGTGTATGCATTGCGCGAGCGGGACGTTCGCGGCCGGCGCCACCAAGCGCGGCTTCGACCTCGTCATGCTGACGTCCGATCTGGCGTCGATGGTGGCGGGCGTGCGACGCCACCTCGACGATCTCAAGGCCGGGACGCCGAGCTGAGCCGTTGCGTCACCGCGCTCGCCAGAGCGCGGCGCGCCAGACGAGCCCGATCAGGATCGTGACGGCGAGCCCGAGCGTCGTGTACAGCGTGAGCGCGCCCGGGTAGCCCACACGCGGAATCAGCAGCCCGGCCGCGAGCAGCCCGAGCGGCAGGCCATACACCGCGAGCATGCGCACGCCGATCACGCGCGCGCGGAAGCCCGGGGCGGCGTCGGCGAGCATCGTGGCCGACATCGAGATCATCGCGATGCTCTGCACGAAGCCCGCCCCGAGCAGCGCCGCCATGCCGAGAGCCATGCGCTCCACGTGCACGAACGCGGCGAGCAGCACGTACCAGAGCGCCGTGTACACGAGCGTCGCGCGCGCGGGATAGTGTGGGCCGCCGGTGACGACCATCGTCACCGATCCCGTCAACGCGCCGACCGAGAAGCTTGCGGCCAGCAGGCCCAGGCCGCGCGCGTCGACGTGATAGACGCGCTCCGCGGCATACGGGAGCAGGCCGCCCGAGATGGGGTACGCGGTGAGGTTGACCGCGAACGCGAGCAACAGGATGCCGAGCAGCGCGGGTGTCGAGACCGCGTACGTGAACCCATTCACCAGATCACGCCACCCGGAGGCCGCCGCCATCGATGCGCGCGGCGCGGCGGATGCGCGCGGCGCGGCGGCGGGATCCGGCAGCGGCGCGTGTCGTGACACACCGAACGTCAGCGCGAGGCTCGCCACGTACACGAGGCTGATGACCGCATAGGTGCGACCGAGTCCGAGGACCGCGGACAGCCCCGCGCCGGCGAGCGCGCCGCCGATGCGCGCCGAGTCCTGCGTGATGCGCGACAGCGCGAGCGCACCCATGAGATGGGCGGCCGGAATGGTGTCGCCGATCAGCGTGTTGCGCATGACGATGTCGTTCGGTCGGACGAGCCCGCCGACGGTCGCGAGCACGAGCACCCAGGTCGGCGTGACGAGCCCGGCCACCGCGAGCGCCATCAGCACCGTGGCGAGCGCGGCGTAGCTGGCTCGCATCGCGCACAGCATCGTCCCCGCGCCGAGCCGATCCGCCAGCACGCCGAAGCCGGGAGCCGCGAGCGTGCCGAGAAATTGCAGCGAGCCGAACACGGTGAGCATGAGCACCGAGCCCGTCTGCGTCATGACGTACCACCCGAGCGTGAGCGTCTCCATCTCGAACGCCCAGGCCGTCAGCAGATCGGCCGGCCACTGAAAGCGGAAGCTCCTGACGCCGAACGGGGCGAGGATCACGGGGCGGTGGACACGGCGCCTCGTACGGTACAACATCTGCCGCATGCGAATCGTCTTCCCCGACGGCGCCGGCTGCGTGCAGGACGCGTCCGAGCTCGAGCCGTTGCGCAAGCTGGGTGAGGTCGACTTCTACGAGGGGCCGCCGCCCGACCGCGCGACGTTGATCGAGCGGCTGCAGCCCGCCGAGGCCGTCGTCCTCGACTATTCCGAGATGGACGCCGAGGTGCTGCGCGCGTGCCCGCGGCTCGCGTTCATCAGCTTTCTCGGCATCGGCTACAACAGCTGCGTCGACGTCGCCGAGGCGACGCGTCGCCGCATCGCCGTCGCGTACACGCCGGATTACGGCGCCACGTCGGTCGCGGAGCACGCGCTCGCCATGATGCTGGCACTCACGCGCCACATCGGGCCGGCGTTCGTCAGTGTCCGCGAGGGGCGCTGGGAGCCGGGACGATTCGTGGGCATGGAGCTCTCCGGCAAGACGCTCGGCCTCGTCGGCCTGGGGCCCATCGGCGTGGAGATGGCGCGGCTCGGTGCCGGGATCGGCATGAGGTTGGTGGGCTGGACGCGGCGCCCATCGAAGGAGCGGGCGGTGCACGGGCTCACGCTCGTGGGCCTGGAAGACGTGTTCGCGACGGCCGACGTCGTGTCGCTCCACCTCTCGTACACACCCGAGTCGGAAGGCATCATCACGCGCGCGTTGCTCGAACGCATGAGGCCGGGGGCGTGGTTCGTCAACACCGCGCGCGCGCGACTGGTGGACAACGCGGCGCTGGTCGAGCTGCTTCGCGCCGGCCGGATCCGTGGCGCCGCGCTGGACGTGCATGAGACCGAGCCGATCCCGCCCGGCGAGTACGTGTTTCGCACGCTGCCCAACGTGCTCGTGACCCCGCACATCGGCTACAACACACGCGAGGCCTCGGCCAACATGCTGCGCATCGCGATCGAGACCGTGCAGGCCTTCGCGCGAGGTGAGCGTCTGCACGTTGTGAACTAATACATGGGGGGCCCCGAAATGGCCCCCCCAACCCCCCAACGCTCGGGGCACCCCGGCGGAGCCGTGGCGCCCCTCGGAGACCCAGGATGGCGGACACGAACGAGCTGTTCGAGATCATCCACACGACGCGCGCGATGCGGCGACTCAAGCCGGATCCGGTGCCCGATGGGCTCATCCGCAAAATTCTCGAAGCCGGCGTGTGCGCGCCCAATGGCGGCAACACGCAGCGCTGGCGGTTTCTCGTGGTGAAGGACCCCGCCATCAAGCGTGCCGTCCAGGGCTACTACAAGCGTGCGTTCGACGAGGTCATCGGGCCGCGGTATCTGAAGAGCGAGCCGCCGCCTGGCGTGACCCGCGAGGCGTATCACCGTCAGCACGCGGCGGTCGAGTATCTGACGAATCATTTCCACGAGGCGCCGGTGTGGATCGTCGCCTGCCTCGAGGAAGGCGCCGCGCCGCCGACACGCTGGTCCGGCGCGTCGATCTATCCCGCCGTACAAAACATGCTGCTTGCGGCGCGTGCGCTCGGCCTCGGCGCCACGCTGACGACGCGGCATTTGCTCTACGAGAAGGAGACGGAGGCGGCGCTCGGACTGCCGTCCGGCGTGCATTCGTACGCGATCGTGCCGATCGGCTATCCGCTGGGCCGCTTCGGGCCCGTGGGTCGCGGCCCGCTCAGCGAGATCGTCTATCAGGACCGGTGGGGACAGCCCTATGTGACCTGAGCACACACCCGAGCCGCCCACGCGTTGAGCCGCCGGTACCACCGCAGCTTGTCGTCGAAGCCGGGAAACGCCGCGTTGCGGCCGCTCGGGTTCGGCACGACGAAGACGGCGGCATCGCCGATGCGCTCGGGCTTCGGCCCGGGCCCCGGGCTGGCGGACCGCCCGAAGAACCGACGGTAGGCCGTGCCGCCGACGAACGCGACGACGGACGGCTCGATCTGCGCGATGGTGCGCGCAAGTTGCTTGCGCCCGCGCGCGTAGTCGTCGGCGGTCAGCTCGGACGCCTCGCGTGTCGCGCGTGTTGCGATGTTCGTCAGCGCCAACCCGAGCTCGGGCAGCCGCACGTCGTCGACAAACGTGATCGGATCAGGCACGAACCCCGCGGCGTGCAGCAGGCGATAGAACGGATTGCCCGGTCCCGCGAAGTGATGGCCGACGCGCGCAGACGCGAGGCTCGGGTTGATGCCGACGAACAGGATGCGCGGCTTGGGACACAGCCGCGGCGCGAGCCGCTTCACATCGACAGCATCCGCTCGCTGACGATCCACTTCTTGTTGTAGGTGTAGGGCCGCACGTCCGGCTTCCAGCGTCCGATGTCGGAGGTGTCGTTCCACAGCTTCGACATCGGCAGCTCGGCATTGTCGACTTCGTAGACGCAGAGGTAGCGCGGCTCGCCCGCGGTCACGGTGCGGTAGCGGACGGCGTTGACGCAGCCGGGCAGCTTCAGGAGCAGCGGCAGGTGCTCGCCGTCGTACAGCTCGTTGAAGAGCGCCTCGCGGTGCGGCTCGACGTCCATCATGACCCAGAAGACGTACGGCGTGGTGCCGGCGAGCTCGGCACGCCCGCCGACCCACTCGTACACCGCGAGATGGCGATTCATCGTGTGCGGGCGGATCTCGCCCGGCCAGCGTCCGGCCTCGCCCGCGGCCTTGAACGCGGGACTCGTCTGCACGCCCGCGTCGTCGAGCTCGTAGGCGGCGAGATACCGCGGCTCGCTCGCCGACGGCTGCCGGTACCGGCTCGCGCGGCGCACGCCGGGCACGGCGCGCAGGTTCGGCACGTGCTCCTTGTCGTAGACCTCGTTGAAGCGCGCCTCGTGATCGTGCGCGACGTCCATCCGCACGAGGAACAGCGCGGGCGCGCTCATCGATGCGTACCCGGCGACTCCATCACGCGCGCGCCGGCCTTCTTCGACCGGCCGATGAACTCGACCATGTTGCCGTCCGGATCCTTGACGAACACCTGGCGGAGTCCGGTGGGGCCGGAGACGACATCACGGCAGACGAGCCCGAGCGCCTCGATCTTCGCCGCGGTCGCATCGCAGTCGTCCGTCCACAGCGCGAAGTGGGGGTAGCGCGCCTCGATCTTTTCGCGCTCGACGGCGGGCTTCACGAGCGCGTCGTTCAGGATGATGTGCAGCTGCAGCTCGCCGCCCAGGCTGTACCAGATCCCGGGGAAGTCGAAGGCCGGTCGCGCGATCTCCTCGAAGCCCAGCACGTTCGAGTAGAACTCGCGCGCCTTGGCGACGTCGGTGACGGTGACGCTGACGTGGGTGAACTGCTTGAAGAGGCTCATACGGTCCTCCTTCGGTTGCCGCCAAGGATAACAGGAGGCCTCAGTCTCCGGACGCCAGCGGAATCTTGGGCGTCCACGTCAACCACTCCTTCTCCGGCTTGTCGTGAAGCACGAAGAGTGCGCCATCCTTGGCCTGCGGACTGTCCGCGATCGGCGTGGAGAAGGCGACGCCGCCCGCGACGAGCGAGCGCAGCGATTCGATGTTGACCTCGAGGCCCTTGAACAGGCTCAGGTTCACGTCGACCCCGCCCGCGGTCCAGAAGCGTGAGCCCACGCGCACCAGCCGCGCGTACCGCGGCTCGATCAGCGCGTGGACGTGCGCGACGGTCGCGTCGCGACTCAGCGTGGCCGACGTCACCGTGCCCACGGCGATGCCGCGATACGTCACCGCCGTGCGCGGACGAATGGAGCCGAACTGTGCCGTGGCGAGCATGATGCTGAGCCCGGATTGGCCCAGCGCCGGCGACGGGTGCTCGGTGCCGACGAACTCCGTCTTCGGCGGGCCCGAGCCCGGCAGCACGTCGATGTAGGGGCCGGTGATCACGGTGTTGAGCCCGCGCACGGTCTCGATGCCGACTTCCGGCCGAACGATCCAGAACACCGAGCCTGTGCGCGCGATGTCGGCCGCGTCGCGCCGCACCCGCGCCGTCACGACGACGTACGCGTCATCCTTCGTGAACCCGAGCGCGGTCACGTCCCCCACCGTCACGCCGCGGAAGCGAATCTCGCTCTGTCCGGGCTTGAGTCCCGTGGCATCGCGAAACATCACGTGAATGGTCGGCCCGTACTCGTGCATGCGGCTCAGCACGAGATAGCCGGTGAGTGCGGCGGCCACGAGCGGCACGAGCCACACCAGATAGCTGATCCACCGACGCCGTCGCCGGACTCGCGCGACGGGGACGGCGTCGGGCGCCGGAGCATCGTCGGGCGCCGGAGAAGCGTCGGGCGCCGGAGAATCGTCGGGCGTGTCCGCCATCACCGCGCGTCCGCCGGCTCCCAGATGAGCCGCGGATCGAAGCTCGCCGATGCGAGCAGAGTCAGGACAGCCACCGCCGCGAACGAGAACAGCCCGCGTCCGGGCAGCACGGTGGCGAGCTCGCCGAGCTTCACGAGCGCGACGAGCACCGACATCACGAACACGTCGAGCATGGCCCACGGGCCGAGGACCTCCAGCATGCGGAACAGCCACGTCCGCTGCCGCCGCCAGGCCCGCGCGCGCAGCTTCACCGTCGCGACCAGAGAGAAGAGGGCGAGGAGCTTCAGGAATGGGATGACGATGCTCGCGAGAAACACGATGGTCGCGATCACCGGCTGGCCCTGCCGGAAGAGGGCGACGGCGCCGTCCCACGCGGTGCTCTCGGAATGCATGCCGTACCACTCGAGTCGCAGGATCGGATAAAGATTCGCGGGCGCGTAGAACATCAGGCCGGCCAGCGCGAATGCGGCCGTGCGAGTGAGGCTGCTGTCGTCACGGGTCACGAGATGGGCGGCGCAGCGCGCGCATTCGGCCGAAGCGCCGGGTGCGAGGTCGGGCAGCTGCTGCACCAGGCCGCAGGTCTCGCACGCCACGAGGGACATGATTCAGGGTGCCCGATGGCTGCGCGGTTGTAAACGCGCCACCGCGGTATCCTCTGGGCCATGAACTTCGGACTCTTCTTCCTCATGCAGCGTGACGAGGCGTGGAGCGAGCAGGCCGTCTACGACAGCGACGTCGCGCAGATGCTGGCCGCCGAAGCGCTCGGCTACGAATCGGTCTGGATCGCCGAGCACCACTTCAACGATTACGGTCTCTGCCCGGCGCCCCAAGTGCTCGCCGCCTTCCTGGCCGCGCGCACGCGCACGCTGCGTCTCGGGATGGGCGTGAGCCTCCTGCCGCTGCACCATCCCGTCGACCTGGCCGAGCAGCTGGCCGTGCTCGACGTGATCAGCGGCGGCCGCCTCGACGTCGGGATCGGGCGCGGCGGCACGCTGCAGGACTACCAGACGTTCCGCGCGGACCGTTTGGCGAGGCGCGGCTGCGCATCGAGGAAGGCATCGCGCTCATGCAGCAGTGCTGGACCGGCGCGCCCTTCGACTTCAACGGGCAATTTCACTCGGCGGAGCGGCTGCACGTGCGCCCGCGGCCCGTCCAGCGGCCGCACCCGCCGTTGTTCGTCGCGGCCAACAGCGAGGACAGCGTGCTGTCGGCGGCCCGGCTCGGTCTGCCGACGCTGTCGTCGTTCTTCGTGCCCGTGCCCGAGCTGCAGCGCCGACGCGATCTCTACCGCGCAACGGCGCGGGCGGCCGGCCGGCCCGAGTCGGAGATCGACGAGCTCGAGCGTCGCTCGGGCGGCATGCGGGTGGTGCACGTCGCCCCGACGACCGAGCAGGCGCGGCGTGCGGTCGACGCGCCGTTCATGAGCTACCAGCGCAAGATGTCGCGGCTGCGCTCGGACGCCACCGGCGGCAACGTGCCGAACTCGTTCGATCGCTCGCTGCTGCGGCTGCGAAGCTTCGAGGAGTACCTGGCGGACGGCTGGGCACTCATCGGTACGCCGGGCGAGGTGCGCGAGGGCCTGCAGCAGTTCCTCGACGCCACCGGCTATCAGCGCGTGCTGCTCCTGATGGCGCTGCCGGGGATCGAGACCACGCTGGCGCTGCGCTCGATGCGCTTGTTCGCGGAGGAGGTGGCGCCCGGTCTGAGGCAACCCGCAGCGGCGGTACCGGCCAGAATCTCGTGAGCCCCGCGATGCTCGCTGCGGATCAGTCCGCGGATCATCCATGGCGCCGCGGCGGCCGCGCCAGCCAGAAGCACGCAGAGCCGGCCGCGCAAAAAGCGACCGCGACGAGGAACGCGACGCGATAGCTGCCCGTGAGGTCGTGCACGAAACCGCCGAACCACGGCGCCACGCCGCCGCCGATGCCGTTGCCCACGCTCAGGATGCCGTAGATCACGCCGAAGCGGCGGCCCGGAAAGATCTGTGACGCCATCGCGGTGATGATCGGGCCGCGCGCGCCGAACCCGAGGCCGAACAGGATCGCGTAGGCGTAGAGCGCCGCCGCGTGCGGCCAGAGCTCCAGCGTGAGGAGCGACAGCGTACCCAGCGCCGTGCACGCATACGAGACGGTTGCGGACGACGCGCGCCCGATGCGATCGGCCGCCATGCCGAACACGATGCGACCCACCACCGACAGCAGTCCCGTGAGCCCGAAGATGCTCGCCACGAACAGGCGCGCGAACCCGTGGTCCACCGCGAACGCCACCGAATGCGTGACGACCGAGAACACGGCGAGCGGCGTGCAGAGGTAGGCGAAGAACAGCGCCCAGAACGCGCCCGTCGTGAGCGCGTCGGCGACGTCGCGGCGCGCGGCCTCCGGCCGCGGCTCCGCCTCCGCGCGTGCCTGGACGGCGGCGGAGACCGGCGCTTCGCGCACACCGAACACGACGAGCGGCAGGAGCACGGCGAGCGTGCCCGCGCCGAGCACCGCATACGCCGCGCGCCAGCCGTACGCGGTGATGAGCCACTGCGCCAGCGGCCCCATGACGAGCACCCCCGCGCCCATGCCGGAAAACGCCAGCCCCAGGATGCTGCCGCGGCGCTCGGCGAACCACCGCGCGATGAGCGTCCCGCTCGGCACCCAGCTCACCGCGCACAGGCCGATGGCCGCGAACACGCCGATCACGGCGTAGAGCGACCAGAGCGAGCCGATGCGGCTCGCGAGCATGCAGGCGACGCCGAGTACCGCGGCACCGCCGAGCATGACGCGTCGCGGGCCGACACGATCGACGAGCATCCCGATCACCGGCGAGAGCACACCCTGGATGACAGACGAGATGGAAAACGCGGCCGCGGTGGCGCCGCGCGACCAGCCGAATTCGTCGAGCAGCGCGACGAAGAACACCGGGAACGAGAAATAGAGGCCCGATGCGATGGCGAGCGTCAGCCACACCGCGCCGACGACGATCCAGGCCCTGCGGGACGAGCGCGGCATCGGTGGTGATGATAGACGGTGGTACCCTACCGGCGCTGCCGCCAATGCGGACAGGAGGCCGGCGATGATCGAGGTGCGGCGCCTCGGCAAGCAGATCGGTGCGGCGATCCACGGGGTCGACGTGCGAGCCCTCGACGACGCGGGCTTCGCGGCGATTTACCGGGCGTGGCTCGACTTCAACGTGGTCGTCGTGCCGGACCAGCAGCTCACCATCGACGAGTTCCTGCGCTACAGCCGCCGCTTCGGCGTGATCCATCCGCATCCGTCGAAGTCGACGCGTCACCCCGATTACCCCGAGCTCACGCTGCTCGGCATGAACAAGTTCCGCGCCGACGGGACGCTGGACGAGGCCATCTATCGCCGAGGCGCCGAGGGCTGGCACACCGACGGCGCCTACGACGCGGAGCCGTTCAAGGCCACGCAGCTCTACGCGCTGGCCGTGCCCAGCCGCGGCGGCGACACGCTGTTCGCGAGCATGTATACGGCCTACGACGCGCTGCCGCAGCAGCTCAAAGATCGGCTCGACGGGCGGCGTGGACTGTTCACGTACGGCGGTCGGCGCAAGGCGACCGCGCTCCTGAACCCCGAAGACCGCGACTGGACGCCGGTGTCGCACCCGATCATCCGCACGCACCCCGAGACCAAGCGCAAGGCGCTCTACTTCGATCCCGGCAAGATCCTCGGTATCGAGGGACTCGAGCCCGCGGAGAGTGACGCGCTGATCGACGAGCTCACCGAGCGGATGATCCAGCCCGACGGCGAGTATCGGCATCGCTGGCATCGCGGCGACATCGTGATCTGGGACAACCGCTGCTCGTATCACAAGGCGGCGGGCGACTATCCGCCCGACGAGGATCGCATTCACTGGCGCGTGTCGATCAAGGAGCACTGACGTGATCCGCCTCGCGGGACTCGGCCATGTCCTGTTGCGCGTGCTCGATCTACAGCGGGCCAGGACGTTCTACACCGAGGTGCTCGGCTTCCGCGTGCTGGAGGAGGATCCCGAGCACGGCGGAATCTTTCTCGCGCTCGATGGGCAGAGCCATGCCCTCGACCTCTTCGCGGTGAAGGACGTCGAGACCGCGCGGCGGCAGACGCCGGGCGCGAGGGGGCTCGGTCACATCGCGTTCCGCGTGATGAGCGAGGAGGCGCTGAAGGAGGCGTATGCGGCGCTCCACGAGCATGGCGTCGAGGTGACGCGCTCGATCGACCACGTCAGCCAGAAGAGCATCTACTTCGAGGACCCGGACGGCAACACGCTCGAGATCTACTACGAGCGCCCGGATGCGCTGACCATCTTCGCGGCGGGCCGTGGCGATCGCGACGTGCCGCTCGTCTTCGACGAACGCACCACCGACAAGGAGCGCAGATGACGATCACCGCGCGCATGCTCACGCAAGACGCCGACGGCATCGGCGGTTACATGGCCAGGCCGGATGGCGCGGGAGCGCGGCCGGGCATCATGATGGTGCACCACGCGCACGGCGTCACCGCGGACTACAAGATCGACGCCTACCGCCTAGCGCAGCTCGGCTTCACCATCCTCGTGCCGAGCCTGTTCAACATGTTCGGCATCCCGGGCACGAACCACATCGGGCAGGGCGCCGATCTGCAGGCCAAGCACTCGGACACCGAGTTTCTCGGCAAGATGGACGAGGCCTGGCAGTACTTGATCGGCCGGCTCGGTGCCGACGCCATGCGCACCGCGTGTATCGGCCACTGCATGGGCGGGCGGCTGCTCATCCCGTTCGCGGCCGATCATCCGCACGTGAAGGCGTTGGTCCTCTATTACCCCTCGGTTCGCGACGAACCGGAGACATCACACCGGCCGCGGCACGCCTTCCGGCTGGCGCCGACGCTGAAGTGCGCGACGCTCGTGTTCGCGGGTGGCCTCGATTACATCGCGACACCGGCCATTCAGGGGCCGCTCTGGGAGGCATTCCGCAAGAACGGCCAGCCGGTGGAGTGGCACTACTTGTCCGACGCCAATCACGGCTTCCGCCACCCAGACGGCGAGGGCTACCAACCGCACTACGCGGACCTCGCGTGGCCGCTCGTCACCGACTTCCTGCAGCGGCGGGTATGAGGCGCCCTGCAGCGACGCATATGAGGCGCCGATGATCACGCGTCAGATCGGCCCGTGCTTCGCAGCCGAAGTCGATGGCCTGGATCTCCGCAAGACGCTCACGTCGGAGCAGGCGGCCGCCATCCACGCGGGGATGGACGAGCACGCGGTGCTGGTCTTCCACGAGCAGTATCTCGACGACGCCGAACAGCTGGCGTTCAGCCGGAGCCTGGGGGAGCTGGAACACGCCATCGGCACGAGCCTGCGCGCGCCCGACGAGTACCGGCTGCCGACGACGTTCGCGGACGTGTCGAACCTCGACAAGAACCACGAGGTGTTCGCGCGCGACGACCGCCGACGCCTGTTCGCCATCGGCAACCGGCTGTGGCACTCCGACAGCTCGTTCAAGCGCGTCCCGGCCAAGTATTCGATCCTGCACGCACGCCGGATCCCGTCCAAAGGCGGCAACACCGAGTTCGCCGACATGCGCGCGGCGTACGACGCGCTCGACGACGACACGAAGAACCAGATCGAGGAGCTGGTGTGCGAGCACTCGCAGCTCTACTCGCGCCAGCAGCTCGGGTTCACCGATTTCACCGACGACGAGCGCGCGCGCTTCGCGCCCGTGTCGCAGCGGCTCGTGCGAACGCATCCCTCGACGGGACGCAGGTCGCTTTATTTGTCTTCGCACGCGGGCGGCATCGTGGGCTGGCCCGTCCCCGAAGCGCGTGCGTTCCTGCGCGACCTCGTCGAGCACGCCACGCAGCGCGAGTTCGTGTACGCGCACCGCTGGCGCGTCGGCGACCTCGTGATGTGGGACAACCGGCGCACCATGCATCGCGCCCGGCCGTTTCCGGCGCACGAGCCACGCGACATGCGCCGCACGACGCTCGTCGGGACGCCGACGATCGCGCAGCCCGCCGCTACGTCTTGATGCCGAACAGCTTCGCGGCGTTGCCGCCGAGAATGGCCTCGCGGTCGGTGTCGCTCAGCGTCGGCGTGCCGAGCACGTGGTCGACGGCCTCGGTCGTCCACGGGTACGGGTAGTCGGTGCCGACCATCAGCTGGCTCACGCCGACCTCGGCCGCGAGGTGGCGCAGCCCCTCGGGTGTGAACACCATCGTGTCGTAGTACATCTGCCTGAGATATTCGCTCGGCTTCTTCTTGATCGGCCCGTGCGGCCCGCCCGGGCACTGGGTGGGCTGGGTCGAGCAGCCGCGATCCGAGCGGGCCGCGTAGGACGGCAGGTAGCCGCCGCCGTGAGCCCCGATGATTTTCACGCCGGGGAATTTGTCGAGCGTGCCGTCGAAGATCAGATGCGTGAGCGCGATGGTCGTCTCGAGCGGGTTGCCGATGATGTTGCCGAGCAGCCCGTTGCCCTTCAAGCGCGTCGTCGCGTTCATCTCCGGCGTGCCCTGCGGATGGATGAAGACGACCGCGCCGAGCTGCTCGGCCTTCGCCCAGAACGGATCGAGCTTCGGGTTGCTGATCTCCTCGCCGTTGACACTGCCGCCGATGGCCGCGCCGCGCAGCCCGTACTTCTTCATGCCTTCCTCGAGCTGCTCGACGGCGAGATCGGGATGCTGTAAGGCGACCGTGGCGTAGGCGACGAAGCGATCGGGGTTCGCGGCAACGGCGGCCGCGAGCTTCTCATTCTGGATCTGGCAGATCTGCTTCGCGAGATCCCGCTCGGCCTTGTACCAGTACGGGTTGATGCTGAGCGCCTCCATGTCGATGCCCTGCTCGTCCATGGCGCGCAGCCGGCCCGCGACGTTCGTGACCATGTTGAGGTCGGGGCGCGTGGCGGGTGTCGGATCACCGAGCTTCAGCCCGACGAGGGCCATGGCCTCCGCGACCCCGCAGTGCGCGTGGACGTCGATGACCTTGACTTGCTTGCCGGCAACCATCGTCGCGCGACGGCTGCCTTGCGCGGACGCGGGTCGCGCGGCGAGCAGATCACAGCCCACGAACGCGAGACCGGCCAGGGCACCGGCGGTCGTCCCGAGAAACTGTCTGCGGGTGGTCATTGGCGTCCTCCTGGTCGCGTGGCGTGCGCGTTGACGCGTGGGGCGCTTTGACGGCGCGCAGGGTATCATGGCGGGCCATGGCACGCCTGATCTGGCCGCTCACAATCGTCGCTGCATTCGTGGCCGGCTGGGCGCTCGCGGGCTTCGGCCCCCACGTGCGCACGCCCCACTCGGGCCGCGAGATCGAGCGCCTGCAGGAGCAGGTGAATGTCTTGCAGGCCAGGCTCCGTACGCGTGAAGACATCGTCACCGAGCGCACGTCCGGCCCGGCGGCGCCGAGCGTCGGCGCACCGCGCGCGTCCGTATCGAGGGACGGCGGCCTCACCGCCGTCGCGCGCGAAGAGCGCATCGTTCAGGATTTGCGTGCGCGCTCGGGCGGGACGTCGGCCGATCGCGCGGCGTCCGTCACCGGGTCGCGTGGCCTGACGCCGACGGTCGAGGCGGCGCTGGAGCGCTTCTATCGCTATCTGGATACGACACGCGGCGGTGAAGGCCGCGAGGGTTGGCGGCGGGCACGCGAGCTCGTCGACGAGCTGCGTAGCATGGGCGACGCCGCGGGCAAGGCGCTCATGCAGGTGCTGTCGTCGGGGCAGGACAGCGACGAGCGACGCGCCGCGGCGCGTCTGCTCGGCACGCTGCAGGTGCCGCAGTCGTTACCCCTGCTGCGCGACATTCTCGAAAACGACAACGATGTGCTGCTTCGCCGGGCCGCGGCGTCGGGTCTGCGCCAGCTGCAGACGCCCGACTCGATTCCGGTCATGGAGCACATCCTCGCCAACGGCGCCGACGATCGCATGGTGCGGCTCAGCGCCGCCTACGGGCTGGCCGAGGCGGGGCGTCCGCTCGGCGTGCTGGGGCTGACGCAGATCTTCAACGAGTCGGCGGTCGACGGCCGCGGGCGCGAGATGGCATTTCGCTCGCTCGCCTCGCTCAACGACGATCGCGCGGTGCCGTTCATGCGCGGCGTGGTCGTCTCCGACGTCGAGCCGGGGTATCGCCTGCGCGCGATCCAGTACCTCACGGCGCAGGGCGACCGCCAGTCGCTCGGCAATCTGCAGATGCTGATGCAGTCACCGACCGAGCAGGCGTCGATCCGCGACGCGGCCGCGCAGGCGTACCGCGCGCTCGGCGGCAAGTAGCCCCCGGCTCGCGCGCGTCAGCGACGTCAGAATCTTTCGGCGCTTCTCGACGAAGTCAAGAAGGGCCGGGAGATCGTGATTACAGAGCACGGGCGTCCGGTCGCGAAACTGGTGCCTGCCGATCAGCGGCGCGGTAAGGGCGTTCCCGACTTGTCAGCGTTCCGCCGCAGCACGCCGATTCGCGATCCACCGCTCTCCGCGACAATCGTGGAGGACCGTGAGGATCGTCTCTAATTTGCGCGCGCGAAGGTTTCGTGAGAGGCGCGCGTCCTATCGCGCACTTTCTCTTGCTTCGTTCGATGATCGGCTGAGAACGGCAGCGCGTGCGGTCGGACTCGTGACATATCCGGGCTAACCGTTACGTTGCGAGCGGTAAGTCGATGCGCCGGCCGCTCGCGGTCGAAGCCAGGCCCGCGGCGATGATTTCCTGCACGTCGCAGCCGACGTCGGGCGCGCAGAACTCGGTGACCGCCCGACCCTCGCCGATGCACGTCAGGAAATGGGTCGGGCCATCGCGCTCGTCGGCCGGCAGCGGCGGCGGCTCCACGAACCGGCTGGCGTCGGCCATGACGATCTGCACGCGTCCGACGCCGGCGCGCTCGCCCTCGCGTGTCGGCCGCGGCTGGTGCACGAGCAGCGTCCCGCGCTCGCCGTAGACGATCATGGCGAACGCGGGCTCGCGGCCGATCTGTGTCCAGCTCGCCTCGAGCAGTCCGAGCGCGTGCGGATACGACAGCACGACGATCGCGTTGTCCTCGGCTTCGAGGCCCGGCTTGCGCGGCGGCGGCGTGACGGCGGTGACGGCGTCCGGCCGGCCGAGGAGCTGGCGACACAGCACCGCGCCGTATCCGCAATAGTCCACCAGGGCGCCACCGCCGTTGCGCCGCGGGTCGTAGAGCCACTCGCAGAACTCGGGCGAGCAGCCGAACTCGCGCGGACCCGCATGGCCGCCGCGGTGACTGACCTGGACCGGCGCACCCACGGCGCCGTCTCGCGCGAGCGTCAGGCCGTGACGTAGCGCTGCGCGCCACGCGGTCGGCCAGTTCAGCATCAAGACGACGCCGGCTCGCCGCGCGGCGGCGAGCAGCGCCCGCGCGCCGGGCAGGTCGGCGGCCATCGGTTTCTCGAGCATGACGGGAAGCCCGCGCTCCAGGGCGCGCACACCGAGCTCGGCGGACGTCCGGTTGTCGGCGAACACGAGCACCGCGTCGAGGTCACGTCGCTCGAGCAGCGCATCGAACGACTCGTGCACGACCACGCCGCCATACTCCGCGCGCACCCGCTCGCGCAGTGCTCCGTCCGGCTCGGCCGCCGCCACGAGCCGCCCGCGCTCACCGGCCGACAGCGCCGCGAGATTGCCCCACACGTGATCGTGACTCAGCCCGAGCACGCCGACGTTCAGCCGCGCCATCGGAGGGATCTTGCACTATGATGCGTCCCCATGGCGAAAATGTGGCGCGTGTACACCGGCGCGGATGGCGAATCGCACATCGCCGAGCTGGCGCCGGCGATGAAGCCGTTCCGCGACGTCGAGGGCGCGCACGGCGAAGGCACGGCGATGCAGCGCGCGGCGGGCATCGCGTTCCGCGTGGCGCCGCCGGGCTACGTGCTCGACTGGCACTGTGCGCCACGGCGGCAGTACTCGATCTCGCTGGCCGGCACCGCGGAGATCGAGGTGGGCGACGGCACGATTGCTCGCGTTGAGCCGGGCGACGTCGTGCTGGCCGAGGACCTCGCCGGCCGTGGCCACGTCACGCGCGTCGTGGGTCATCAGCCGCGCGTCTACGCGATCGTGCCGCTCGAGGACTGAGTCGGATGGACGTCGGCGCGGCGATCTTCTTCACCGACTACTCGATCGGACCGGCCGACCTCGCGCGCGAGCTCGAAGCGCGCGGGTTCGAGTCGCTGTGGGCGCCCGAGCACTCACACATTCCGCTGTCGCGGCGCACGCCGTTTCCGCAGGGCGGGGAGCTGCCGAAGAAGTACTACGACGTCATGGATCCGTTCGTCACGCTGGCCGCGGCCGCGACGGCGACGACGCGCCTGCGTGTCGCCACGGGGGTGTGTCTGGTCGTGCAGCGCGATCCGATCCAGACCGCCAAGGCGGTGGCGAGCCTCGATCAAATCTCGAACGGCCGCTTTCTGTTCGGGGTCGGCGCGGGCTGGAACGCCGAGGAGATGGCCGACCACGGGACGGAGTTCAAGTCGCGCTTCGCGCTCATGCGCGAGCGCGTCGAGGCGATGAAGGTCATCTGGACGAAATCGAAGCCCGAGTACCACGGCGCGTTCGTCGACTTTCCCGCGATGATGACGTGGCCCAAGCCGGTGCAGAAGCCGCATCCGCCGGTGCTCGTCGGCGGAGCGTTTCCGTACGGGGCGCGCCGCGCGATCGAGTTCGGCGACGGCTGGGTGCCTCATGCACGCCGCCCCGCCTATGGTGACGTGCTCGGCCTGCTGCCGCAATTCCGCCGACTGGTCGTCGATGCAGGGCGCGATCCCGCCAGCCTGCCGATCACGATTTTCGGCGTCGCCGAGGATCGTGATCTCATCGAGCGGTATCGCGACGCCGGCGCCGCGCGCGTGATCTTCAATCTGCCGCCGGCGAAGGCCGACGAAGTGCTGCCGGTGCTCGACCGGTGCGCGGCGCTCGTGCGCGCGGCGCGGTAAGTGGCCGCACCGATCCGCGTCGCGGCGATCGAGGTCAGCCACTGGCACGCCCTCTACGACGCGGCCTATCTGCGGCTGCTGGCGGCCATGGACGACGTGCAGCTCGTCGGGCTGCATGACCCCGATCCCGCGATTGCCGCCGAGCGCGCGGCCGTGCTGGGCGGGCCGCCCGTGTTCACCGACTACCGCCCGATGCTCGAGAA
>JBKOUQ010000275.1:0-5568 GCA_046723475.1 Candidatus Methylomirabilota bacterium | reverse complement strand
TGGGATACCGGATGCCGCCGGCGTGCGTGTTGCGCAGTCCGTCGACGATCTCCTCCATCTGCGACCACGGGATAGTGAAGGCCATCTCATGGTCCTGGGTCTGGCCGAAGATGCGATCGCCCGAGCACGGCAGGATCACTTGTGGACGATCCGTGCGCATCGTCGTCACGATGATCTCGGCGCAGTCGACACGACCGCCGAACGACGACGTGAGCTTGCCGCCGCGCTTCCACAGCGCCGCCTGCGTGAGCCGCATGACCTGCGCGGGGTTGGCGTAGATGCAGACGAGATCGGGCTCGAACGTCGTCCGGTCGAGCGGCGCCACCAGCAGCCCGGCGTACTCGCCCTGCTTGAACCGGTCGATCGCGGCCTCCGAGCGCTGGCCAGCCTCCTTCGTTTCCGTGTACATGCCTTCGCACAACGTGCCCGAGTTGTGCAGATGCGTGGGCTTCTCGAAGCCGAGGGCCGCGATACCGAGCGAGCAGATCGAGTCCTCGCGCGTCAGCGCGAGCATCCAGCCATAGCGCCGCGCCATATCGATGACCTGGCAGTTCATCGAGAGCTTTTTGAAGTCGCGGGCGGGGCGACGTGCCCGCTCGGGGATCGACTCTCCTGGTCGCAGCATCCGGATCGCGACCGGAAAGGTTTGCGGTCGGATGTACGTCTGAAGCTCGCGGTCCGCCGTCCTAACGTCGATCATGCGCCCTCCCAAGGGCCGAGCCTACTACGCCAACTCGGAAGGTCGCAACGCGGTGCATGGGGACGCGCGGACGCCGGTACGACATTTGCGACGCGGTCGCGCATGCGGCGTGTGCTTGGATTCCTCGCGGGCGTCCTCGTCGGTCAGTGGCTCGTCTTCGGCAGCGCGCTGTCGCCCGCGGACCTGCACATTCGCGCGTCCACTGCGTGGAAGCACGGCGACTATCCGGAGGCGATGCGGCTGTGGAGCCAGGCGGTCAGCCTGCAGCCTGGTAACGCGGAGCTTCAGTATCTGCGCGGACGCGCGCTCGCCGCGCTCGGGCTGCGGGCCTCGGCGGCGGACGCATTTCAGGTGACGCTCCTGCTCGAGCCTCAGTCGACGCTCGCACGCGAGGCGCTCGACGGCCTCGCAAGCCTGCATCATGCGACGGCCGACGGTCAGGTCGTGGTCCCGCTCGAGTCCGGGCTTGGCGTCTGGATCGTGCCGGTCTCGGTCAACGGCCACCGCGGCCGCTTCCTGCTCGACACCGGGGCCAGCGTGGTCGTCGTCGGGCCCACGCTCGCGGCCACCGCCGGTCTGACACCCGCGACCGGTCGCGAGGGCGTGGAGCTGCAAACACTCGGCGGTCGTACACGAGGCCCCTCGGCGATCGCCGGTTCGCTCGACGTCGGCGGCGCCGCGCTCCGCGACGTCCCCGTCGTGCTGCACGAGCCCGGTCCGGGTGTCGACGGCATCCTCGGAAATACCTTCCTGAGCCACTACCGGGTGACCGTCGATGGCGACACGCGCCAGCTGACACTGCGCCTGCCCGGCATCGGCGCCGACTAGCACCACCCGCGATCGCAGAGCGCGCGCTCCTCGCCGTCGTCGTGCCCGCGGAGTAGAATACCGCCCATTCGACGGCCCGTAGTCCGTCGCGCACAGAGGCAGGAGGCGGTCATGAGCAACGCTCCAACGGCAAGTTACTCGCTGACGATCCGACTCGAAATCGACAACCAGCCCGGCATGCTCGGCAAGGTGACCTCGGCGATCGGGAAGGCAGGCGGCGACATCGGCGCCATCGACCTCGTCGAGGTCGGCAAGAAAACGCTGACGCGGGATTTGACGTTCAAGGCGAGCGATGAGCGCCACGGCCAGCAGGTGGTCGAGCGCCTGAAAACGCTCCCGGGTGTGAAGGTCGCGCACGTGTCCGATCGCACGTTCCTCATGCACCTTGGCGGCAAGATCGAGCTCAAGGGCAAGATCCCGGTCAAGACGCGTGACGACCTTTCGATGGCCTACACCCCCGGCGTGGCGCGTGTGTGCATGGCCATTCACCACGAGCCCGACAAGGCCTACACGCTGACGACGAAAGGCAACACCGTCGCCGTCGTGAGCGACGGCACGGCCGTGCTCGGCCTGGGTGACATCGGGCCCAACGGTGCCGCCCCCGTCATGGAAGGCAAGGCGCTCATCTTCAAGGAGTTCGCGGGTGTCGACGCCTGGCCGCTGTGCCTGGCCACGAAGGACGTCGACGAGATCGTGACGATCGTCAAGGCGATCTCGCCCTGCTTCGGCGGCATCAATCTCGAAGACATCTCCGCACCGCGCTGCTTCGAGATCGAGGAGCGGCTGCAGAAGGCGCTCGACATTCCGGTGTTTCACGACGACCAGCACGGCACCGCGGTGGTCGTGCTGGCGGCACTGCTCAACGCGCTCAAGGTCGTGAAGAAGCGGCTGCGCGATGTGCGGATCGTCATTACCGGCGCGGGTGCCTCCGGCATCGCGACCGCGAAGCTGCTCATGAAGGAAGGTGCGCAGCACATCATCGGCTGCGACCGCGCCGGCGCCATCTACGCGGGGCGCACGGAGAACATGAACTCGATGAAGGAGTGGTTCGCCAAGCACACCAACCCGCGGCGGGTCCGTGGCTCGGCGGGCGATGCGCTGGCCGACGCGGACGTCTTCATCGGTCTGTCGGGTCCGGGCGTGGTGTCGCTCAAGGACATCAAGTCGATGAACCGCGATGCGATCGTGTTCGCAATGGCGAACCCCGTCCCCGAGATCCAGCCGGAAGAAGCGGGTCCGTTCGTGCGTGTGATGGCCACGGGCCGCTCGGACTATCCGAACCAGATCAACAACTCGTGCTGCTTCCCGGGCTTCTTCCGCGGCATGCTCGACGTGCGCGCCAAGCGCGTCAACGACCAGATGAAGCTGGCCGCGGCCCATGCCCTGGCGTCGATCGTGGGCAAGGACGAGCTCAGCGAGGAGTACATCACGCCATCGATGTTCGACCCTCGCGTCGTCCCGACCGTCGCGGCCGCGGTGGCCGAGGCGGCGGTGAAGTCCGGAGTCGCGCGCAAACAGCGTCGGGTGAGCCCGGCGCCCCCCAGCATCATCAAGGAAGGGTGAGTTCGACATGGCGAAGGCCGCCAAAGCCGACGAGCCGATTCAGGCCCTGCTGAAGGAAGACCGCAAATTCCGTCCGCCGAAGGACTTCGTGAAGCGGGCGCTCGTTCGCAATGAGGCGGTCTATCGCGAGGCCACGAAGAATCCGGTGCGCTTCTGGGAGCAGCGCGCGCGGGACCTGACGTGGTTCAAGCCGTGGACGAAGGCGCTCGACTGGAAGCCGCCGTACGCGAAGTGGTTCGTCGGCGGCAAGCTCAACGTCGCCTACAATTGTCTGGACCGTCACGTCCAGGGACCGCGGCGCACGAAGGCCGCGCTCATCTGGGAGGGCGAGCCGGGCGACGCGCGAACACTGACCTACTGGGATCTCTATCGCGAGGTGCAGCGCTTCGCGGCGGCGCTCAAGCGCCACGGCGTCCGGAAGGGCGATCGCATCACGATCTACATGCCGATGGTTCCCGAGGTGGCGATCGCCATGCTCGCTTGTGCGCGAATCGGGGCGGCGCACTCGGTGATCTTCGGCGGGTTCTCGCCGGAGTCGGTGCGCGATCGCATCCACGACGCCGACTCCTCCCTCGTGCTCACCGCCGACGGCGGCTACCGTCGCGGCTCCACGGTCCCGCTCAAGAAGAACACCGACGAGGCGCTGAAGGAATGCCCAGGCGTCAAGACGGTCGTCGTGCTCAAGCGCACGGGCGAGCCCGTCGACATGCAGCACGGTCGCGACATCTGGTGGGACGACTTCGTGAAGGGCGTCGAGCCGAAATGTCCCGCCGAGCCGATGGACTCCGAAGACCTGCTCTATCTGCTCTACACCTCCGGGTCCACGGGCAAGCCCAAGGGCATCATCCACACGACCGGCGGCTATCTGACCGGCATCGCGGCCACCCACAAATGGGTCTTCGATTTACAGGACGACGACGTGTACTGGTGCACGGCGGACGTCGGCTGGGTCACGGGTCACTCGTACGTCGTCTATGGCCCGCTCGCGAACGGCGCGACGACGGTCATGTACGAGGGCACGCCCGACTATCCAGACAAGGATCGGTTCTGGCGCATCATCGATAAGCACGGCATCACGATTTGCTACACGGCCCCGACCGCGATCAGGACGTTTATGAAGTGGGGCGAGGAATATCCGCGCCGCTGTGACCTTTCGAGCCTTCGGCTCCTCGGCACCGTCGGCGAGCCGATCAACCCCGAGGCGTGGGTCTGGTACTGGAAAGTCATCGGTGGCGGTCGATGCCCCGTCGTCGACACCTGGTGGCAGACGGAGACGGGACACATCCTCATCACGCCGCTGCCCGGGGTCACCGTGCTCAAGCCCGGCTCGGCCACCCGGCCGTTCCCGGGAATTGACGCGGCAGTCCTCGATGACAAGGGCCGCGAGGCCAAGGCCGGTTACCTCGTCATCCGCAAGCCGTGGCCCGGGATGCTGCGCGGAATCTGGGGCGATCCCGACCGGTATGTCAGGCAGTACTGGTCGACGTACAAGGACATCTACTTCACCGGCGACGGAGCCAAGGTCGACAAAGACGGATACTTCTGGCTGCTTGGCCGCGTGGACGACGTCATGAACATCTCCGGGCACCGGGTGTCGACGATGGAGGTGGAGTCCGCGCTCGTCGATCACAAGTCCGTGGCCGAGGCGGCCGTCATCGGGAAGACCCACGACATCAAGGGGCAGGCGATCTCGGCGTTCGTGACGGTCAAGGGCGGTGTCGATGGCAGCCAGTCGCTGATGGATGAGCTCAAAGCGCACGTGGCGAAGAAGATCGGCGCGCTTGCTCGGCCGGACGACATCATTTTCTCGGCGGAGCTGCCGAAGACCCGGTCGGGGAAGATCATGCGCCGCCTCCTCCGCGACATCGCCGAGGGGCGGGCGTTGGGCGACACGACGACCCTCGCCGACCCCGCGGTGGTCGCGTCGCTCAAGAGCAAGTACGAGGATCAGGAAGCCTAGCGAACCTGTCCGCTCCCGGGTGAGTTGTGCCAGGCGGGGGTACGGAAACTGTCCGCCCCGCGGGCAAACTGACCAGCGCACCTGCGCCGCAGCCCTCCGGTCAGACCGCAGATTGTTGTTTTCCCTGTGAATCTTTCCCCCTGGTCCGGACGTCTCAGGTACGGCATGGCGGTTGCACTTCGCCGGCCCCGACGTACACGGAGGCGATAAAATGGACATCCGGAAGCGGCTGGAGACGGACCTCAAGGAAGCGGTTGGTCGGCTGCGCCACATCGGCGGATCTGCGGCCCTCGAGGAGTTGTTTGGCCCTAAGGGCGAGCGCTGGGTGTTCGCCGATGAGGTAGACGAGATCCAGGCCAACGAGCGGCGCGAGATCGGGTTCGCCACGCGCGAGCTGCTGGTGGAGCGGGTCAATCGCATCACCGCCGCACTGGATCGCTTGAATCAAGGGGAGTACGGGATCTGCGCGGAGTGTGGGGAGAACATCGCACCCGCGCGGCTTCGGGCGTTGCCCGAA
>JBKOUQ010000021.1:0-9568 GCA_046723475.1 Candidatus Methylomirabilota bacterium | reverse complement strand
CTCTACCTCACGGCGCAGACGGGACTGTATCGGCTGCGGGTGAGCGTGCCCGGGGCGGGCGGTCGCTGACGCCGCGCTCCCCCGCCGCCGGAAGCCAGGTCGCTGGCACGCATCGTCCGTTCGTGTTCGAGTGTCCTAGAGGCGAGGCGCAGGAGGACGATATGCGAGAGCTCTTGAAGGGACAGATCGCGCTGGTCACGGGCGCTTCGTCGGGCATCGGCGTGGGGGTCGCGCGGGCGCTCGGCGCCGCCGGCGCCACCGTCGTCGTCAATTACAGTCGCAGTGCCGCCGCCGCCGAGGAGGTCGCTGCGGACATCCGCGCGAGCGGCGCCGAGGCCATCACGCTCCAGGCCGACGTGTCCGAGGAGGCCGAGGTCCGCGAGATGTTCGACAAGATGCTCATGCGGTTCGGCACGGTCGACATCCTGATCAACAACGCGGGCCTGCAGCAAGACGCGCCGTTCACCGAGATGACGCTCGCGCAGTGGAACCGCGTCATCGGCGTGAATCTCACCGGCATGTTCCTGTGCGCGCGCGAAGCGGCGCGCGAGATGATCCGCCGCGGGATCCGCCCCGAAGTGTCGCGTGCGGCCGGAAAGATCGTGTGCATCTCGTCGGTGCACGAGGCGATCCCGTGGGCCGGCCACGTCAACTACGCGGCATCCAAGGGTGGCGTGAAGCTCCTCATGCAGTCGCTCGCCCAGGAGCTGGCGCCGCACCGCATCCGGGTGAACTCCGTCGCGCCCGGCGCCATCCAGACACCGATCAATCGCGCGGCGTGGGAAACGCCCGAGGCCCTTGCCTCGCTCTTGCGCCTGATTCCGTACGGGCGTATCGGTCAGCCGGAGGACATCGGGCGCGTCGTCACATGGCTCGTCTCCGATGAGGCGGACTACATTCACGGTCAGACGATCTTCGTGGACGGCGGCATGACGCTCTATCCCGAATTCGCCCACGGAGGATAGCCGATGACCGCCGAGGCCACGCGGCTCGAGGAGACGCGCACCCGACGCGCGCACTGGCGGCGCTGGGGCCCGTATCTCGCCGATCGACAGTGGGGCACGGTGCGCGAGGACTACTCGCCGCACGGCACGGCGTGGGACTACTTCCCGCACGAGCACGCGCGCTCGCGCGTCTATCGCTGGGGCGAGGACGGCATCCTGGGACTCTCCGACAACCACCAGCGTCTGTGCTTCGCGCTCGCCCTGTGGAACGGCTGCGACCCCATTCTCAAAGAGCGCTACTTCGGTCTCACGGGCTCCGAGGGCAACCACGGCGAGGACGTCAAGGAGCAGTACTTCTACCTCGATAACACGCCGACCCACTCGTACATGCGTGGGCTCTACAAGTACCCACAAACCTCGTACCCCTACGAACGTCTCGTCGACGAGAACCGCCGCCGCGACCGACGGCAGCCGGAGCTGGAGCTGATCGACACCGGCGTGTTCGACGACGATCGCTACTTCGACGTCACGGTCGAGTACGCCAAGGCTGCCGTCGACGACGTCTTGATCCGCATCACGGTAGCCAACCGGGGCCCCGACACGGCGGAGCTGCACGTGCTGCCGACCCTCTGGCTCCGCAACACCTGGTCGTGGGACACCGGCGCTCCGCGGCCGCGGCTGCGCGCCGCGGGAGGGCGCGCGGGATGGCAGGCGATCGAGGCGGAGCATCCGACGCTCGGCCGGCGCTGGCTGTACGTCGAAGGCGCGGCCGAGCTGCTCTTCACCGAGAACGAGACCAACCGCGAGCGGCTCTATGGCGTGCCAAGCGAGACCGCGTACGTGAAAGACGCGTTTCACGAGTATGTGGTTCACGGTCGCACCGATGCGGTCAACCCGGTCCGCGTCGGCACCAAAGCGGCCGTGCATCATCGGCTCGTTCTTCGGGCCGGCGACAGCACAACCGTGTGTCTCCGCCTGACCGATGCGGCGCCCAATGGTCAGCCGTTCGGCCGCGCATTCGACGCCGTGTTCGAGCGCCGCCGTCAGGAGGCCGACGAGTTCTTCGCGGAGATCGTACCGGCGGCCCTGTCCGACGACGCGCGCAACGTCATGCGCCAGGCGCTGGCGGGGATGCTCTGGAGCAAGCAGTGGTACCACTTCGATGTGCGCCGCTGGCTCGACGGCGACCCGACGCAGCCGGCGCCGCCGCCCGAGCGCACGCACGGGCGCAACGCGGAGTGGACGCACCTCTACAACGACGACGTCGTCTCGATGCCCGACAAGTGGGAGTACCCGTGGTACGCGGCCTGGGATCTCGCGTTCCACATGATCCCGCTCGCACTCGTCGATTCTGATTTCGCGAAGGACCAGCTCGTGCTGTTTCTGCGCGAGTGGTACATGCATCCCAACGGTCAGATTCCTGCCTACGAGTGGGCGTTCGGCGACGTCAATCCGCCGGTGCACGCCTGGGCCGCGTGGCGCGTGTACAAGATCGACAAGCGGCGGCACGGGGTCGGCGATCGGCTGTTCCTCGAGCGGGTGTTCCAGAAGCTCTTGCTGAACTTCACGTGGTGGGTCAACCGCAAGGACCCGGAGGGGCGCAACGTCTTCCAGGGCGGCTTCCTCGGGCTCGACAACATCGGCATCTTCGACCGCTCGCGGCCGCTGCCCGTCACCGGCCACATCGAGCAGTCGGACGGCACGGCGTGGATGGCGATGTTCTCGCTGAACATGCTGGCCATGGCGCTGGAGCTCGCCCAGGACAACGCCACCTACGAGGACATGGCGTCGAAGTTCTTCGAGCACTTCCTGCACATCGCGCGCGCAATGAGCAGCATGGGCGACGACGACGTCGATCTCTGGAACGAGACCGACGGCTTCTTCTACGACGTGCTCCATACCTCCGACGGCGCCGAGCCGATGAAGGTCCGCTCGCTCGTGGGGCTGGTGCCACTGTTTTCCGCGCAGGTCATCGAGCCCGAGCAGCTTTCGCGGCTGCCGAATTTCGAGCGGCGCATGCGCTGGTTCCTCGACAACCGTCCGGATCTCTGCCGGCTCGTCATCCGCCAGGCGACCGACGCCGGTCGCAAGCGGCGGCTGCTGGCCCTCGTCGGCCCGGAGCGCCTCGCCCGCGTGCTGCGGACGATGCTGGACGAGGGCGAGTTCCTGTCGCCGCACGGTATCCGGTCGCTGTCGCGGTACCACGCCGAGCATCCGTATGTGACGCACGTCGACGGTCGCGAGCATCGCGTCGACTACGAGCCGGCGGAGTCGTCGAGCGGCCTCTTCGGCGGCAACTCGAACTGGCGCGGCCCGATCTGGATGCCGATGAACTTCCTGATCATCGAAGCCCTGCAGCGCTTCGATTACTTCTATCGCGGCGAGCTGAAGGTCGAGTTCCCGACGGGGGCAGGCCACGCGATGACGCTGTGGGAGGTCGCCGCCGAGCTGTCGCGCCGCCTCATGCGGATCTTCTTGCGCGGCGACGACGGGCGCCGTCCCGTGCACGGGGCGGTCGAGCGCTTCGCCACCGACCCGCACTGGCGCGACCTCGTGCTCTTCTACGAATATTTCCACGGCGACAACGGCGCGGGCATCGGCGCCAGCCACCAGACGGGCTGGACGGGTCTCGTCGCCAAGCTCCTGCAGCAGTCGGGCGAGTAGATGCGCGTGCGCGTTTGTGCGTACGCGATCGAGGCCGGAGGCCTCGCCATCTTCATGCTCGTGGCATGCAGCTTCGGCGTGCTGCTCGGGCATCCCGCCTCGCCCGTGGTCCACGCGCTGCCGGACCCGCTGGCGCGCCGCGCGCTGATGGGTATGGCGATGGGCGTCACCGCGATCGCGCTGATCTACTCGTCGTGGGGCCGACGCTCGGGCGCGCACTTCAACCCGGCCACGACGCTGACGTTCTGGCGTCTCGGCAAGATCGACACGCGCGATGCCGCGACGTACGTGGGGGCGCAGGGGCTCGGCGGTCTCGCCGGCGTGCTGCTCGCGGCCGGCGTGCTGCGAGCCGCGCTGGCGCATCCGGACGTCCAGTACACCGCGACGCGGCCAGGCACGTCCGGCGTGGCGGTGGCGTTCGCGGCCGAGCTCGCGATGACCTTCATCCTGATGAGCGTGGTCCTGCGCGTATCCAACGACGCGACGCTCGCCCCATTCACCGGGCTCGCTGCCGGCGCTCTCGTCGCCGTCTACATCACGGTCGAAGCACCGCTGTCCGGCATGAGCCTCAATCCCGCACGCTCGTTCGCGTCGGCGGTGCCCGCCGCGGCCTGGGAGGCGTTCTGGATCTACGTCGCGGCGCCTCCGCTGGGCATGCTCGCCGCGGCTGAGGTCTACGTGAGGCGTCACGGGCTGCGCGCCGTCTATTGCGCCAAGCTCCACCACGACGCCGGGCCGTGCATCTTCCGGTGCCGCTGGGCCGAGCTCTCCGCGATGACCGAATCGCGTGAGGCGCCGCCCGTGTCACATCCGCAGACCGCGCGCTGACGCGCGGGCGAGGAGGGTGACCATGGCGGAGCATTACGACGTCATCATCATCGGCTCGGGCGCCGGCGGCGGCACTCTCTTTCACGCCCTGGCCCCGACGGGCAAGCGCATCCTGCTGCTCGAGCGCGGCGGCTACGTGCCGCGCGAGATCGACAACTGGTCCACGCGCGCGGTCAATCTCGAGGGCAAGTACGCGACGAAGGAAACGTGGCGCGACGCGTCCGGCGGCGAGCTGCATCCGCACACCAACTACCGGGTCGGCGGCAACACCAAGTTCTATGGCGCAGCGCTGTTCCGGATGCGCCGCGAGGACTTCGGCGAGCTCAAGCACGCCGACGGCGTGTCGCCGGCCTGGCCGATCGCGTACGACGAGCTCGAGCCGTACTACACACGGGCCGAGCACCTCTATCACGTTCACGGCGAGCGTGGCGCGGATCCCACCGAGCCGGCCGCGAGCGCGCCATATCCGCATCCCGCGGTGAGCCACGAGCCGCGCATCCAGCAGCTCGCCGACGACTTTGCGCGTCAGGGCCTGCGCCCGTTCCACGTCCCGCTCGGCATCATGCTGGACGAGCGCCGGCCCGAGGCGAGCGCGTGCATCCGCTGTGCGACGTGCGATGGTCATCCGTGCCTCGTCCGCGCGAAGTCCGACGCGCAGGTCGTGTGCGTGGATCCGGCCCTCGCGCATTCCAACGCCACGCTGCTCACCGGCGCCTACGTCGAGCGCCTGGAGACGAGCGCGTCCGGCCGCGAGGTCACGCGCGTCGTGGTTCGCCGCGACGGCGCCGTCGAGGACTATGCCGGCGACGTCGTCGTCGTGTCGGCCGGCGCGATCAACTCGGCCGCCCTGCTGCTGCGCTACGCGAGCGATCGGCATCCACGCGGCCTCGCCAACGGCTCCGGCGTCGTCGGCCGTCACTACATGGGCCACGTCAATTCGGTGCTGATGGCGATCTCGAAGTGCCCGAACCCGACCGTCTTCCAGAAGACGCTGGCCGTGAACGACTTCTACTTCGGCACGCCCGACTGGCCGCTGCCGATGGGGCACATCTCCTTCGTCGGCAAGCTCGACGCCGACACGCTGCGTGCGGGCGCGCCCGCCATCGCGCCGGGCTTCACGCTCGAGCTCATCGCCCGGCACTCGCTCGATTTCTGGCTGACGTCGGAAGATTTGCCGGATCCCGACAACCGCGTCACGCTCGACCGCCAGGGCAACATCGTGCTGTCCTATCGGCCGAACAACGAGGCGGGACACGCGCGCTTGATCGCCGCCCTCAAGGAGGCGATGAAGCGTCAGACGAAGTGTGGCGTGCACGGGCACGACTGCCACGAGGGCCTCTTCAGCCGCAATCTGTATCTGGGCCAGCGCATCCCGCTCGCGGGTGTTGCGCATCAGAACGGCACGGTCCGGTTCGGGCTCGATCCCGCGACCTCGGCCCTCGACGTGAACTGCCGCGCGCACGAGGTCGACAACCTCTACGTCGTCGACGCGTCGTTCTTCCCGTCGAGCGCCGCCGTCAACCCCGCGCTCACGATCATGGCCAACGCGCTCCGCGTCGGCGATCACCTCGCACGGCGGCTCGCTTAGCCATGCGCCGCGTACGTCTCGTTGTCGTCGCCGCCCTGGCGGTGCTGGTGGGAGCGAGCGGGCACGGCGCCGACGCGGCCGCGCCGCGCGCCGCGGTCACCGCCGTCGGCGCCATCGCGATGACCGTCAGCAGCGCGGATCGCTCGGCCGCGTTCTATGCCGACGTGCTCGGCTTCGCGCGCGTGTCGGACGTCGAGGTCGCCGGCGAGGCGTGGGAGCGGCTGCTCGGCGTCGGCGCCCTGCGGCTGCGGATCGTCCGGATGCGCCTCGGCGACGAGTCGATCGATCTCATGGAATATCGCGCCCCGCGTGGCCGGCCGATCCCTGAGGACTCGCGAAGTCAGGATCACTGGTTCCAGCACGTCGCGATCATCGTGAGCGACATGGACCGCGCGTACGCGCGACTGCGCGCGGCCGGAGTGGAGCACGTCTCCCCGGCGCCGCAGCGGCTGCCCGACTGGAATCCCAATGCGGGCGGGATCCGCGCGTTCTACTTCAAGGATCCCGACGCTCACGTGCTCGAGGTGCTCTCGTTCCCGCCGGGCAAGGGCGCGGGCAGGTGGCATCGAGACGACGCGCTGTTCCTCGGCATCGACCACACCGCGATCGTCGTCGGCGACACTGCCCGCAGCCTCGCGTGCTATCGCGACGCGCTCGGCCTGACGGTGGCGGGGGAGAGCGACAACTGGGGCCCCGAGCAGGAGCGCCTCAACAACGTGCCCGGCGCACGGCTGCACATCACCACGCTGCGTGCGCCCGCGGGACCCGGCATCGAGCTCCTCCAATACCGCGCGCCGCGCGATGGGCGTCCGGCGCCGGCGGACACGCGAGCAAACGATCTCGTGCACTGGCAGACGAGCGTGATGACGTCGGACGCGGTCGCCCTCGTGGCAGCGCTGCGCGACGGCGCGTGCTCGACGCTGCGGCCCACCGTCGTCGCGGGACCGGAGAGCGAGCCCTGCTCTCCGTACGCGCGCGAGCGCCGCGTTGGGCGTGCGTTCCTCGCGCGTGATCCCGACGCCCACACGCTGCGGATCGTCGAGCCGGCGGCGGGGGCGCTGGCTCGACGCGATAGAATCTCCGGGTGAGCTCGGTTGCCGTTCGCCGCAACGTCGTGGCCCTGGGGGCCGACTACGCGCTGTTCATGATCGCGCTGGCCTTCGTCTCGCCGTCGACGATCCTGCCGGCGTTCGCGGCGTGGCTGGGCGCGCCCAACGTGATCATCGGCGCCATCCCCGCCGTCATGACGCTCGGCTGGTTTTTGCCATGCCTGTTCGCCGCGCCGCACACCGAAGGATTGGCGCGCAAGCTACCGTTCCTGGTGCGCTGGACGATCTGGGAGCGCGTGCCGTTCCTCGTGCTTGCCGCGTCGGCCTGGTGGCTCGCCGAGCGCTCCGCGGCCGGCGCGCTCGGGGTGCTGCTCGCGATGCTGCTCGTCGTCACGGGGATCGGCGGTCTGTTGATGCCGGCCTGGATGGATCTCATCGGCCGCGTGGTGCCCGTGACGATGCGCGGTCGCTTCTTCGCGATCTCGAGCGTGGCGGCCAGCGTGGCGGGCCTGGGCGCGAGCGCGATCAGCGCGGATCTGCTCGCGACATACCGCCCGGCCGTGGCGTACGCGCTGTGTTTCGTGTGCGGCTTCGTGTGCCTCGTCGTGTCGTTCGTGGCGCTCGTCCTGGTGCGCGAGCCCGCGGGCGGCGTCGCGCGCGCCGCCGAGCCGCTCGGCGCGTATCTGCGCCGCGTGCCGGCCCTGCTGCGCGACGATCGCAATCTCGCGTGGTATCTGCTCGCGCGCTCGCTATCCGCGGTCGGCAGTGCGGCCGCGGCGTTCTTCACCGTCTATGCGCTGCGCGCGTGGCGGCTGCCCGCATCGAGTGCGGGGCTGTTCACGGCGCTGCTCCTGGCCGGGACGATGGCCGGCACGATCGTCCTCGGGTGGCTCGCCGACCGGGCGGGCCATCGCCTCGTGTTGCTCGCGGGCGTCGCGGCGGGCGTTGCCGCCAACGCGATCGCGCTCGCCGCGACCTCGCCGGAGCACTTCGCGGTCGCCTTCGTCCTCTCGGGTGTGCAGACGGCGTCGGTGACGATCTCGGG
Source organism: Candidatus Methylomirabilota bacterium (assembly GCA_046723475.1). Lineage (GTDB taxonomy): Bacteria > Methylomirabilota > Methylomirabilia > Rokubacteriales > CSP1-6 > AR12. The sequence continues at coordinate 1,450 of JBKOUQ010000021.1, read as the reverse complement.
CTTGAACGTTATGCTCGAGTTCGCGCCGGCGACGGAAGCGCAGCCGACGTATGTGGGGCTCGGCCACACGTCGCTCGCGCCCGTCGCGTTCATCGCGCCGCTCGCGGCCGGCCTGCTGGCGGACGTCGCGGGCTTCGCCGCCGTCTTCCTCGTCGCGGGGCTCGGCGGCACGGCCGCGATGCTGCTGCTCGCACTGCGCGTGCGCGATCCGCGGCACGTGCGCGGGCTCGCCGCGGAGAGCGGCGCGTGAGGGCGCTGCTGCTCGATCTCGACGACACGCTGCTGGCGTACTCCGCAGGCGTTGACGGCTCGTGGGAGGAGGCCTGCTGCGCCGTCCCGCTGCCGGTCGAGGCCGCGACGCTCGTGGCGGCGCTGACGGAGACGCGCAAGTGGTTCTGGAGCGGCGATCCCGCGCGCCACGCCCGCGAGCGCGTCAACATGCTCGGGGCGTGGACCAAGATCGCCGCCGAAGCGCTGGCGCGCTGCGGATGCGCCGACGAGGCGCTTGCCGCGTCCATCGCCACGGACTACGCGGCGCGGCGCCGCGAGGCGATGCGACTGTTTCCGGAGTCGCGCGCGTTTCTCGATGCGCTGTGCGCGCGCAGCGTGCCGCTGGCGCTCGTCACGAACGGCGATGCGCTGCAGCAGCGGGACAAGATCGCCCGCCACGATCTCGCGCGCTACTTCGGCGTGATCCTCATCGAGGGGGAGTTTGGTCGCGGCAAGCCCGAGCCTCAGGTGTATCGCGAAGTGCTCGGCCGGCTCGGCGTGTCGCCAGACGAGGCGTGGATGGTCGGCGACAATCTCGAGTGGGACGTGCTGGCTCCGCAGCGCCTCGGCTTGACGGGGATCTGGATCGATCGCGACGGAGCCGGCCTTCCGCCCACCCACGTACACGTGCGCCCGGACCGCATCATCCGGTCGCTGACCGAGCTGCTCGGGTGAAGCTGGCGCGGCTCGCGATCTGGATCGCGACGGCCGGCTTCGTCGTGATGCTGTTTTATCCGCTCGTGAGGGAGCTGGTTGTGCGCCTCAGCGTGCGAGGCGAGAGCGGGTTCCCGTAGCCCGCGCGCAGCGCGCGAGGCGAGAGCGGGTTCCCGTAGCGCGCGTTGCGGTCAGCGCCCCCAGCGATATTCGCCGTCAGACCCCGGCCGGCCGCGGCCGCCGCCGCTGCCACCATCGAGGCCCCGTTTGGGACCACGACGTCCGCCGGGTCCCTTGCGACCGGCGGGCTTGTCACCGAAACCGCCTGGGCCTGCTCCACGCCGCTGGGCCCGACCCGGCTTGTCGCCGAAGCCGCCAGCCGGCCGGTCACCGAAACCGCCTCCCGGACGTGGGCCGCCGGCGCCGAATCGAGGCCCACCGCCGCCGCCCCCGCCCGCACCGAAGCGCGGACCCGCGAAACCGCCGCCCGCAGGACGATCGCCGTAGGGGCGCGGGGCCCCGGCCG
>JBKOUQ010000108.1:0-12868 GCA_046723475.1 Candidatus Methylomirabilota bacterium | reverse complement strand
TGGACGTTCAGACGCGCATTGCCAAGTGGCGACGGCGCCCGCGAGCCGACCGCCTCGCGCGGCTCGCCGCGACGGCCGCCGAGTTGCGGGCGCTCGTCGGTGACGCACCGGCGGCGGTGCTCGCGCGCCGGCCCGCGTCCGACGCGTGGGCCGCTGTCGAGGTCGTCTGTCACCTGCGTGATCTCGAAGAATCGTTCCACGAGCGGCTCACGTTGATCCTCGCGACCGATGAGCCGCGCTTCGTCACAACGAACCCGAACCGCTGGGCGGCGGACCGCCAGTACGCGCGTCAGGACGCCGGCGCAGCGATCGAGGCGTTTGCTCGGCGTCGCGACGAGACGCTCGCCGTGTTCGGCGGCGTCCGTGGCGATGCATGGGAGCGCGGGGGATGGCAGCTCGACTCACGCGGACGACGAACCGTGGACGATTTCCTCGCGCTCATCGCGTGGCATGACGACAATCACGTCGAACAGCTCACACGGGCGGTGCACGGACGACCGTGAGCCAACCGGCCGGCGTGACCCGTCGGGGACCGCACGCGCGGCCCCCGACGGTTGGCACGATCAGGCCGCGATGGCCTGACGGACACTGAGGCGATCGATGACCTGGACGTCGGCGCGCAGCCGCGCCGCCTCCTCGCGCGCGACGCGGAGCACGGTGTCGCGCATGCCTGAATCGGGCACTTCGCCGCTGATTTCGATGGTCGCCGGACCGCTCCCCCACGAGGGCACGGCCGCGCTCGGCGTCAGCACGAGCCCGGCGAGGCGCGGGTCGCGCATCAGCGCGTCCGAGACCTGCGCCTGCAGATGCACGGCCTCCGCATCACGCTTGCGCTTGCGGTCGTACATCTTGACGGCGACTCCCACGATCACGAGCAGGCCGAGGATCACGAGGAACCCCAGCGCGGCCGAGCCACCGCTCGACGCGGTGGCGCCCGCCGCCGGCGGCGCCATCCCGGTAGCGGGCGCCGTCGCCGAACTCTGAGCCCACGCAATGCCGAATGTCATCACGGTGCACCCCCTTGGGCGTCGGGCGGAGCAACGCGGGTGCCATGGGGGTCGCCGGCACGGACCTTGCCAACCTGCTAACCACCATGCGTGTGGTCATAGAAGGCCTCGGCGAAGATCGTGCTCTCAGAACACTCGTCAACGGCAAAATCTCGGCGTCGCTCAACCGGTTACGCGTTCCGGCCACCACGGCGCGCGTGCAATTCACGAATGAGACCGGCGCGAAGGGCGGACCAACCGCCCACTGTGCGATCACCGTCGACGTACCCCGTCGGCCGGAGATGCACGCGGATGTGACGACCGACACCCCGCGCCTCGCGTTCGAGCAGGCGTTCACCATGCTCGAACGTCAGGTCGAGCGCGACCGGGAGCGCCGCCGCGAAGAGCGACGGCGGCCCAAGAAGTACTACCTCGCCAAGCGGTTGCTCGAACCCGGCGCCTCTTCGCACGAGCCGCCGGTGCAACCGGGGACGAGCCGGCGCTTGGCGCGACGTCGAACGGCGTAGCCCGCCTCGAGCATCTGGAGCGCGGCCTCGCGCCGCCTGCCGCGGCGAGGAGCCAACAGCTCTTCCTCACCGCCGAGAAAGAATGGCGTCGTGGAGGGCGGCCGCCGCGCAAGCCCGGTAATGACGATCGCGCCCGGATTCGCGGCCAGATGCTCGCCGCACGCGAGCACCGCGTCGTCGCGGTGCGGCGACACGACGACGAGGCGCTCGGTCACTTCACCGCCCGGCATAGAGCGTTTCGCGCTCGCGGTTGTCGAGGAGAAGATCTCGGGCCACGGGCCGCGCGTCTCGCGAAACGCGCACCGGCGCACGGTCGCGGAATCCGGCTTTGCCGCACAGCTCGTTGAAAAATTTCACGTGAACGGCGTTCGTCCGGAGCCGTACCAAGTCGCCTGCACGATGAGCTTTGCGCCGAGACTCGCAACTTCGGCGTCCGGAATGTAGAAATAACGCGCATCGCCGCGGCGCCATGCGTCGATGGCGCGCTCGAGATCCCGCTTGGCGACGCGCGCGCGATGGCGGCCGAGCTCGGCGTGCGCCTACGGCTGACGGAGCTCGAAGAGCAGGCGCCCGCGGCGGGCGGCCCCGGTAGCGACTGGCCGTCGCGCTCGGCGTACGTGCGTCACGACGGGCGCGTGCAGCCATGCTGCATGCTCATGGGCGGCGATCGCGCGATTCTCCGCGATCTCGCCGAGCGCTCGTTCAGCGAGATCTGGCAGAGCGAGGCCTACGAGGAGTTTCGTGCGGTCCTGATGACCCCGAATCCGCCCGACGTGTGCCGCGGCTGCTCGATGTACCGGGGAGTGTTCTGATGATGTGCCTGCCGCCACACGAGCAGGGCGCCCGTCGCCATCAGCGCCGCGGCGACCAGGTAGAGCGTCTGCAGTCCCGCGGTCTCGATCAGTGCTGCCCCGGCGAGCGGCCCGAGCACGCCGCGCACGCCCGCGAGCGTGCTCGCGATCGCCGCGTACTGCGCCGTCCGACCCGGGCCGGCAAACTCGATCACCGCGAGCATCCAGACGAGATCGAGCCCCGTGGCCATCAGCGACTCCGCGACGGACGCGCCGATGACGAGCGAGGGATGCACGGCGCAGAGCGCGAAGATCAGCGGCACACACATGCCGATCAGATAGACGATGCGCAGCGCGTTCAGCGTGCGCTGTCCGTCGACGAGGCGGCCCCAGATGAAGTTGCCGCCGATCGATGCAAGCGCGGCCGCGGCGGCGAGCACGCCGACCTGGCCGGTGCTCGCGTGCACGACGTCGGCGAGCAGCAGCGGCGTCGCCGGCTGCATGAGCCACACGCCCGAGCCGAAGACGAACGCGGAGGTCAGCAGGCGGCGATAGCGCGCGTCATCGCGCATCGCTTGCCACGCTTCGGCGAGACCCGGGCGACCGTCGTCGACGCTCGCCTCGAACGCGACGGGCAGTCGTCGCTGGCGCAGGCTCGCCGCCATTCCGATGAGGCCGGCGACCGGAAACACCCAGCGCCACGACAGCCAGCCGAGCACCTGACCCGCGACCACCGCGAGCGCGATACCCACGATGGCGCCCGCGATGCGGACCGCGCCGAGCGCGCGGCCTCGCTCGGCGGGCGGATACACCTGCTGCACGAGCGCGGTTTGCGCCGGGCTCATCACGGTGCCCAGCGCGGTGCCGGCCACGAGCACGCCGACGAGCGGCCACGGCGTATGGATGACGGGCGCCAACAGGAACAGCCCCCGCGCCACGAAGCCCGGCCACACGACCCAGGGCAGCGGCCGCCGCGCGTCGATCAGGCGCGCGAGCGCGACCGACAGCAGCAGGCACGCGGCGCCGGCCGAGCCGAGCACCGACAGCTGCAGCGGCGTCGCGCCGAGATCACGCCGGAGGATCAACCCCGTGAACGGCGTGGTGAGTCCGGTGAACACCGTGAACAGCAGCATGACGGAGACGTCCACGCGGAGCGCGCGGCGCGCCGCAGGGGAAAACTCGATCCAGCGACGAGGTGTGAAAAACATTCTCATTCGACCCTACACGACCGGTTCTCCGGTGAGAAACGATATTCGTTGTGAGCGTACAAGGAGCGATAAATGAAAATGAAGCGGATCACGTCTCGCCGCTCGCCGCGACAGCCCGCAGCTGCCGGAAACGGCGGACGGGACCCGCCGCGGCGTCTCGGCGCTATCCGCCCGAACGCTTCGCCGCCGTCGCGCGCGGCCTCGCGCGTGCGGCGGGTTACACCGTTGTCGTCACGGGCAGCGACGCCGAGCGGCCGCTCGTCGACGCCGTCGTGCGCGCACTCGAGGTGCCGGCGGCTGCGCTCGTCGGCCTACAAGTACTGCTACAAGAGCGTGTGTCCCGAAGGCCACCGCAATTGTCGGGCGCTGGTGGAGCCCGCCGACGTCGTGCACGCCGCGCTCGCGCTGCTCGCGGACCGTGCCGCGTGAGCGGCGAGGCGCGGTGTTACACTGCCGCGCATGATCAAGCGCATCGCGGTGCTCGGCTCCGGCGCAATCGGCTCGGTGGTGGGCGGGCTGTTGACGAAAGCGGGACACGACGTGACGCTCGTGGACCAGTGGCCCGAGCACGTGCAGGCGATGAAAACGATCGGCCTGCGGCTGTCGGGCACGTGCGGCGAGCATGTCGTGCCGGTGCGCGCGCTGCATCTGCACGAGCTGCAGTCGGTCGACGCGCCGTTCGACGCGATCTTCCTCGCGGTCAAGAGCTACGACACGGAGTGGGCGGCGCAGCTCGCCTCGCAATATCTCGCCTTGCCCGCCGGCGTCGTCGTCGACTTTCAGAACGGCATCAACGACGAGCGTGTGGCCGCGATCGTCGGCCGTGAGCGCACGCTCGGCTGCGTCATCGCGATCAGCGCGGGCATGTACGACGGCGGCCACGCGATTCGCACGGACACGGGGCAGGTCGGCTTCTACATCGGCGAGCTCGACGGCCGCGACACGTCGCGGGCCCAGGAGCTGGCGCGTGTGTTGAGCGCCGTCGCGCTCACGAAGGTCACGACGAATCTCTGGGGCCAGCGCTGGTCGAAGCTCGCGGTGAACTGCATGGGCAACGCGCTCGCCGGACTCTCCGGTCTCGGCTCCGCCGAGCTCCGGCTCGAGCCCGGGCCGCGGCGCGTGTCGATCCAGATCGGCGCGGAGGTCGTGCGGGTCGGCCGCGCCCACGGCGCCACGATCGAGCCTCTCATCGGCGGGATCGATGCGCAGCGTGTCGTCGACGCCGCCGAAGACCGCGGACTCGCGGAGGTCGAGGAGTTGCTGGCCGCCGAGGCGAAGCGACGGACCGGTGGTCGGCCCTCGCTGCTGCAGGACGTCATGAAGCGGCGTCGCACCGAGGTCGACTTCCTGAACGGCTACGTGTCGAGCGAGGGCCGCAACAAAGGCGTGCCGACGCCGTTCAACGACGCGGTCGTCGCGGCCGTGCACGCGCACCCCGTCGGACAGCTGGCTCCGAATCCCAAGTACCTCGAACCCCTGATCGCGATGCTGCCGCCGTCGCAGCGTCCGTGACGAACGACACGTGAAGGTCGAAATCCGCCGCTGACTCGTCTGAGGCGATCATCGCCGGGAGGCCGTGCGCCTCCGTGAGGAGCTCGCCCGTGAGGGCATCGATGCGCCGATTCGCCTGGGTGGCCTCGGGCAGCTCGATGTGCGCGTCGACGGCCGCACGGTGTTTTCCTACAAGGCGCTCAAGCGCATGCCGCAGCCGGGCGAGGTGGCCCGGCTGGTGAAGGAGACACGCCGATGACGACGCTGACGCTCGGCGACGTGACGCTCACGCGTGTGATCGAGATCGGCCGCTCGACGTTCCCGACGACGTCGATGCTGCCGGAGTCCAGCGCCGAGCGCATCGCACGCCACCGCAGCTGGCTCGAGCCGTTCTGGGACGCGGACACCGGCGATCTCGGCTCGCGTATCGGCAGCTGGATCGTGCGCACGCCCGAGCATCTGGTCCTGATCGACACCGGCGTCGGCAACGACAAGAACCGCGCGAGCAATCCGCTGTGGCACCGGCGCTCCGGTGGGTTCCTCGACGACCTCGCCGCGGCCGGCGTCGCGCCGGAGGACGTCGATTTCGTCGTCATCACGCACATGCACGTCGACCACGTCGGCTGGAACACGCGCCTGGTGAACGGACGCTGGATGCCGACGTTTCCGAACGCGCGCTACGTGTTCCCGGGCGAGGAGTGGGCGTTCTGGAAGCACGAGGCCGAGTGGGGCGGTGACGAGTACGGCTGTATCGACGACAGCGTGCTGCCGATCGTGGCCGCGGGACAGGCGATGCTCGTCGACGACCGGCACGCGATCGATCGGTGGCTGCGCTTCGAACCATCCGTCGGCCACACGCCGGGGCACGTCTCGGTGCGCCTGACGACGACGGCGGGCGACGCGGTGTTCTCCGGCGACCTGATGCATCGCGTGGTGCAGGTGGCGGAGCCGGAATGGTCGAGCCGGTTCTGCTATGACGGCAAGCAGGCGGCGGTCACGCGGCGCGAATTCGTCGAGCGCCACGCCGACACCGGCACGCTCGTCCTCGCCGCGCACTTCCCGCGCCCCGGCGTCATCGTCCGCGAAGGCGACGGCCTCCGCTTCCGCCCGACCGCCTAGCCTCCAGACTAGGCGGTCTCGGCGAGCTCGACGCGCGTCACGCGGATCTTGCCCTCCGCGGCCAGCATCATCAGCACCGACGTCGCGGCGGCCGGTGACAGGTTCAGCCGGCGCGCCAGGTCGGGAATCGACTGCGGGCCGTCGCGCAGGCACGCGAGCACCTGATGGTCGAGCTCACCCCACCACTCCGGCTCTGCCGCGGTTGTCATGCTCGCCTCCTGTGGACGCGCTCAGCAGGCAAAGACGGTGCCACGCGCGAATTGCGAGTGAAACGCCCGATTCGCCGCGGCTCGACGTGAGCGCTTGCACAACGCGAAGGCGGCGAATCGCCCGATGCCGTCGCAATGCGCAGCGTGGTTACGGCGCACGCAGACACATCACGACACATCGGCGGACTCGCCGCGCGCTTCGTGCCACGGAGACCGAGGCGACCGTTGGCGTTAGTCGGCTGACGCCGCGTTGTCGCGTGACGTCCGCTATTCGTCGCCCGCGGGGGCGAGCCACGGGCACGCGAGTCGTTCGACGAGCTCGACCGCGCCGAACAGGATGATCGCCATGAGCGAGAGCAGGATCATCGAGCTGAAGGCGAGCTCGGTCTTCCAGTACGACGTGGCCGAGAGGATCACGTAGCCGAGACCGCGGTCCGAGCCGACGAACTCGCCGACGACGGCGCCGATGACCGCGAGCGTAATCGCGACCTTCGCGCCGGCGAAGAAGAACGGCATCGCCATGGGCAGGCGCACCTTGAGGAAGGTCTTGAAGGCGCTCGCGCGATACGAGCGGCTCAGGTCGAGCAGCTCGGGCGGCGTGGCGGCCAGCCCGGTCGCGGTGTCGACGACGACCGGGAAGAATGCGACGAGAAACGCCACGATGACCTTCGGCACCTCGCCGTGGCCCAGCACGAGCAGCAGCACCGGCGCGATGGCGATCTTCGGAACCGACTGCGCCAGCACGATCAGCGGGTAGAGCGCGTTGCGCAGGACGGGCGAGTACACGATCAGCACGGCGAGCGGTACGCCGACGGCCACGGAGAGCGCGAAGCCCCCGAGCGTTTCGTAGAGCGTCACCCATGTGTGTTCGACGAACCGATACCGCCAGTCCCAACCCTCCGCGAGGATCTCCGACGGGGCGGGCATGATGAACCGGGGCACGTGCAGGCCGCGCGTCACCGCCTCCCACGCGACGAGCGCGCCGACGAGCGTGCCGGCCGGCACGAGCGACTCGGCGGCGACGCGGCGCAGCGTCATCACGCGGCGCCCGGCCGCGCGAAGATGAGCGCGCGGACCTCGTCGCTGGTCGCCTTGAACCGTGGATCGAATTCCAGATCCATCGTGCGCGGGCGCGGCAGGTCGACCCGCAGCGTGCGCGCGATCCGACCCGGGCGCGGCGTCATGACGACCACGCGGTCGGCGAGCAGGATCGCCTCGGGGATCGAGTGTGTGACGAACAAAATCGTCTTGCGTCGCTCGTCCCAGATCCGCAGCAGCTCGAGGCTCATCTCCTCGCGGGTCATCGCGTCGAGCGCGCCGAATGGCTCGTCCATCAGGAGCAGGCTCGGATGAGGCAGGAGCGCCCGGCAGATCGCCACACGCTGCTGCATGCCGCCGGAGAGCTCGCGCGGATACTTCGTCTCGAAGCCGGCGAGCCCGGTCAGCTCGAGCAGGTCGACCGCCGCCTTGCGGTAATCCCGCGGCTCGAGGCCGAGCATTTCCACCGAGAACAACACGTTGTCGAGCACACAGCGCCACGGCAGCAGCACGGGCTGTTGGAACACGAAGCCGACGTCGGGGAAGGGGCCGCGCACCGGCTGATCGCGGATCGCGATCGTGCCGCGCGTCGCCGGCGTCAGTCCGGCCACGAGCTTGAGCAGCGTGCTCTTGCCGCAGCCGCTCGGGCCGACGAGCGTCACGAATTCGTTCTCGGCGACGTGCAGCGTCACGTCGTCGAGCGCGTGGACCACATCGCCCTGTCGTGTGCGGTAGGTCTTGTCAACCGCGTTCAGCCGGATCACGTCGTCCGCGCGGGCGCCGCATATCGGTCGAATGGCAGCGGCGTGGCGACCGCGGCGCGACACGCCGTGGCGACGAACGGCGCCAGCCGGCCCGCGAGCGCGCGCGCCTCCGCCGACGCCCGATACTGCCGGTCGGCCGCCTCCTGGGCGCGGGCGTAGATGCGCGTCTCGTCCACCGTCGTCACGCGGCCGCCCTCGACGACGACGCGGCCATCCACCAGCACGGTGTCCACACTGGCGCCGGTCTCCGCGTACACGAGGGCGTTGACGGGATCCGCCAGCGGGCGGAGGAACACCGAGTCGGCGCGGAGCAGCACGAGGTCGGCCTTACGTCCCGGCGCCAGCGCGCCGATCTCGGCGGTCTGGCCGAGCACGCGCGCGCTGCCCGCGGTCGCAAGATTCCACACGGTCGCGGCGTCGAGCCAGCGGCCCGTCTCGTGCGGGAACCGGATCGTGCTGACGACAGACGCAATGCGCAGCGCCTCGAACAGGTTCTGGTTGTCGGCGCAGACCGAGCCGTCCGTGCCGAGACCGACGGCAACGCCTCGGTCGAGCAATTCGCGCACCGGGGCGATGCCGCAGCCCAGCCGGAGATTGCTGCCCGGATTGTGCGCGATCGCGCCGCCGGCGTCCGCAAGCATCTTCATGTCCTCGTCGGAGAGCCACACGCCGTGCGCGCCCACGAAGCCCGGACCGAGCAGCCCGTGCTCGGCAAGCCGCGCGACGATGCTCTTGCCCCATCGCCGGCGACTCTCGATGACCTGCACCTTGGACTCGGCCAAGTGCGTGTGCAGGCCGACGCCGTACTCGCTCACCAGCCGGCGACAGCCGTCAAGGAACTCGTCGGTGGCCTGGTTGGGAATCGTCGGCGCAACCGCCACGCGCACGCGACCGTCCGCGGCACCGTGCCAGCGGCGGATGATGCGCTCGGTCAGCTCGAGCAGTCCCTTGGTCGGCGCCGGCCGCATGGCCTCGACGCTCGCCCGTACGTCGGCAGGCAGCAGATCGAGCAGACCCGGCACGGTCTGGAAAAACACGACGTCGGCCACTGCCGGTGCGAGCACGACCCGCATGCCGACATCGGTGTAGGCGCGCACCGTCGCCTCGAACGCCTCGTCGGTGATCGCGGGGACCGCCATGTAAAGGTCGTAGGCCGACGTGCACCCGGTCTTGAGCATCTCGATGGCGCCGATCGCGGCGGACAGATAATCGTCTTCCGGCGTGCGGAATCCATAGTTTGCGGGCGCGTTCGTCAGAAGATCCTCGAGCGTCCAGTTGCCGGCGCGGCCGCGAGCGAGGTGGCTGGCCGCATGCGTGTGGGCATTGCCGAGACCCGGCAGCACGATGCGGCCGGTGCCGTCCAGAACGCGCGCGTCGGCCGACGCCGCGACGTTCGATCCAAGGGCCGCGACGCGATCGCCGTCGATGAGGACGTCGCCGCGGGTGAGGGCGGGCGGCGAGCCTGCCAGGATCTGGGCGTTACGGATGACGAGCGAGGCCATCACTTCTTCTCCGGCAGCAAGTCGTTCGTGTAGATCTCCTCGAGCGGCACCTTGCGCTTGAGCTCGAGGTATTGCGTGTATGTATCGCGCGTCTTCTCCAGCCGCCCGGGCTCGAACTGACCGACACCGACCTTCCCGCTCGTGACCTCCTCGGCATAGACGAACCGCGCGGCGACCTGCGCCGCGCCCAGCGCGCCGTCGGGGTCAACTTCGGGATGATGCTTCACGACGTAACCCACGCCCTCATCGAAGTGTTTTTGACGGAACGCGTAGTCCGCGCCCTTGAGCGTCGCGCGCAGAAACGCCTTCAGACCGTCGGGGTCTTTGGCGATCGTGTCCTCCCGGGCGACGAGCGAGGTCGACGAGAGATCGAGGCCGAGATCGGCCCACGCCGTGAGCACGCGGATGTCGGCATTTTGCTGCCTGGCGATCTTTCGGATGCGCGCCTCGTGGACGACGAAGAACGGCACGGCATCGACGGTGGCCCTGATGAGCGCGGGCGGCATCGAGGCGGCGTCCATGGTGACCCACGTCACCGAGTTCGGCTTGAGCCCGGACAGCTTCTCGAACACCGGCCACAGGATCTGATGGCTGTTGCCCGGCGAGATCGCGAGTGTTTTGCCCTCGAGCTCCTTGGGACTCTTGATCGGCGAATCGGCGCGCACGAAGATGCCGTGCGGCGGGCGCCGGTACCACAGCGCGATCGCCTTCACTTTCACGTCGGTGTTTGCGCGCGCCGCGATGAGCGCCGAGATGTCGGAGATGCCGACCTCGCCCTGGCCGGCGGCGATGCGCTTCACGGTGTCGGCCGAGCCCTGACCGCGCACGATCTTCACGTCGAGGCCCTCGTCGCGATAAAAGCCCTTCTCGAGCGCGGTGTAATGCGGCACGTACTCGCCCGTCGGCACGAAGTCGAGGATGAGGGTGTAGGGGCGAAGCGACTTTTGCGCCGCGCCGACGACCGGCAGCGCGAGCAGGGCCAGGACGAGGAGTGCCGTGAACCGGCTGCGAGCAACGCGAGTCATCGGCGTGCCTCTGGCGTGACGGGGTTCGAGCGCACGAGCGCGGGCTTCCGATCGAACCAGGGCCGCGCCTTCTCCAGCTGCGCGGCCAGGCGGAACAGCGTCGCCTCGTCGCCGTAACGGCCGACGACCTGCACGGCTACGGGCAGGTCGCCCGCGACGCCGAGGGGCAGCATCATCGCCGGCTGGCCCGTGATGTTGAACCACACCGTGAACGGCGAGAAGTGAAACACGCGTCGCCAGTACTCGTGGACGTCGTCGAGCATCATGTCGATCCATCCGAGCTTTGGCGGGAGCACGGCGAGCCCGGGCGTGAGCAGCACGTCCCAGCGCTCGTGGAACGCCGCCATCTGCCGGCCCAGGCGGTGCGCCGTCTGCGTTGCGCGCACGTAGTCGGCGGCGCTCACACGCTCGCCCAGCTGCGCGGTCGCCCAGGTGACTTTCTCGACCTCGTCCGGGCGCGCGGGTCTTCCCTTGGTCGGGTTGCCGGCCAGGTTCACGACCGTATTCACCGACATGAGGGTCAGAAACGTCGGGACGACCGCATCCCCATCGATCGCGGGGTTCGCCTCTTCCACGTGATGGCCGAGATCGGCGCAGAGCTTTACCGTTTCGGCGAGCGTCCGGAGCGGCTCGGCGTCGACCTTGGCGCCGTTGGGTGTCACGGTGGTGAATGCGATGCGCAGCCGCCCGGGGTCGGTGCCGACCTCGACGGTGAGCGGCCGCTCCAGTGGCGGCGCGACGTACGGATCGCCGGCGCCCGGCCCCGCGGTGGCGTCCAGCAGCGCGGCGGAGTCGCGAACGCTCAGCGTGACCGCGTGCTCTACCGAGAGGGCACCCGAGCTTTCACCGAGGAACGGGGCGAACGTGTTGCGCCCGCGTGTCGTCTTGAGGCCGACGAGACCGCAGCACGCCGCCGGCGCTCGAATGCTGCCGAAGCCGTCCGTCGCGTGAGCCATCGGGACCATCCGCGCGCCGACCGCGGCCGCGGCGCCGCCGCTGCTGCCAGCGGAGATGCGCGTCGGATCCCAGGGGTTGCGCGTCGGGCCGTGCATCTGCGGCTCGCACGTCAGCGAGAGTCCGAGCTCACACGTGTTGGTCCGCCCGAAGAGCACCAGCCCCGAGCGCTTGAGCCGCCGCACGTGCTCGCTGTCCGCGGCCGGCGTCGGCGCGTCGTCGTAGTAGCGGCACGAGCGCGTCATCGGCACGCCCGCGATCGAGGCCGTCAGGTCCTTCATCAAGAACGGCACGCCCCGGAACGGTCCGTCGGGCAGGCCGGCGGCGATCGCCTTGCGACCGTAGTCGTAGAGCTTCATGGTGACGGCGTTGACGCCGGGATTGCGCGCCTCCACTCGCTCGATGGCCGCCTCCAGCAGCTCGTCGGCCGAAATCTCGCGCCGGGCGACCAGCGCGGCCAGCCCCAGCCCGTCGTAGCGCTCGTAGTCGGGGAACCGTGTCATTCGACGCTCCTTTGCCGCGGCCACTCTACAGTAAAATTGGAAGCGACTCGCATGGGGTGGCACTTTCCGTTCGACCGGACCGAACGCTGCCTCACGAGAGGACAGCGTGCCCTCGCCCGCCGTGATTTCGCCGCCGCCGAAGCCGCGCTGCGCGATGCCGTCCGAGCGGATTCGCGCTATGCGCACGTTCATATGTATCTGGGCCATGCGCTGGCCGAGCAGGAGCGGTTGGAGGAGGCCGAGGCGGCGTTCGAGCGCGCCGAGGCCCTCGACCCGGGCAACTTCGTGTTCCCGCTGCATCGTGCCATCGTCCGGCTCGACGCCGAACGCCGCGCGCCGGCGCGCGAGGCGCTGGAGCGCGCCGCGCGGCTGGCGGCCGACAACGTGCTCGTCGCCGGCTATCGTGACCTGCTCGCGTGGGAGGAGGGCGACCGTGCGCGGCTGACGACGCTGGGGCGCCGCGCGCGCGAGCTGCCGGAATCGTTCCGCGCGCGGCTGTTGCTCCGTGTGGCCGCGACGACGCTTGTCATGCGCGGTGGCGCCGCCGCGGTGGCGGTGCTTGCTCCCGAGCCCGAGCGTCCGCTCGGCATTCCGCTGCCGGGACCGCTCCGCGCACGGTGGCGTCGACGCCGGCTCGAGCGCGCGCGACGCCTCGTGGACACCGGGCGGGTCGAGGATGCCGCCGATTATCTGGCCGCGCAGCCCGACGCGCTGGACGAGCCTGGGGCGCGCGAGCTGCTCGAGCGCGCGC
>JBKOUQ010000154.1:0-25521 GCA_046723475.1 Candidatus Methylomirabilota bacterium | reverse complement strand
GGTTGCGCCTTTCCGGGGCGCGTCAGCGCGTAGGCGGCGCCTGCCAGGATGCAGCCGAGAACGACAGCCACGATCCACATCCTGGTCGACGCGCGCATTGAATCGAGAATACCGCAGGCGCCTGCACATGTCGCAACACGGAGCTCCGTATATCTACGCGGCCGCGGCGTGGATTCACCGAATTCGTGCGGTGTTCTGCGTTCGGCAGTCGTCTTGCTGCCCGGCTCCATCCGAACGATTTCCGGATAACGACGTTCGCGACGGGGCGCAAGCTGCACAGCCACACGGTGACCATCAGCGTGCGCGATTCTACCGGCGGTGTCGGCTCCGCGAATCGACGCGTCAACGTCGCGAACTAGAACTAGATGTTGGGGCGCCCAGAAATGGCCTCCCCAACCCCCCAGCGTTCGTCGCGGCGCGGCAAAGCCGTGCCGCGCCTCTATTACATCGGCTCGGTGCGACGGTCGCGCGCGGCGTATTGCAGGTCGTGCGCGTTGCGGTACATGAAGTCGACGGCGTCGGGGGCGAGATACGCGACCTCCCTGCCCGCGGCCGCGGCGAGCAGCTCGGCCTGCGTGACCCGGCGCACCTCGATCGCGAGCGTGTTGAGCCGGTAGTACGCCTCGGCCAGCGTGGCGCCGAGGGTCGTCACGCCGTGGTTCTCCATGACGATCGCGTTGGTGTCCCGGATGAATCCGCCCACAGGGCCGACGTCCTGCTCGACGTCGATGTGCGAGGGCAGCACGACGGGCGGCCGGCCCATGATCAGCGGAAACTCCAGCGACAGGACCCGCAGCTCTTTGATTGCGCGCGAGGCGAACAGCGCGATCGTCTCGTCGTGGTGCACGTGGATCACCGCGCCGACGTCGGGGCGCAGTCTCAAGATTTCCCGGTTGAGCTGGTGGCCGATGCTCGTCGGCACCGATCCATAGAGCAGCGCGCTCGTCGGGATGTCGGTGATGACGATGTTCTCGGCGGTCGCATCCTCCAGCGAGACGCCGGCGTGCTTGGTATAGATGATGCCGTGCTCGTGATCAGGGTGGGGGACACGGATCGCAATATTGCCCAGCTGGTTGGCGATGTAGCCACGCGCGGTGAGTCGCCTGGCGTACGTGAGAAGCTGCTCGGCGACGCTCGGGTCGAAGCGAACGCTCACCATGCTCAAGTATACTCTGGGACCGAAAGGAGCCCTCGAAATGCGGACGTACTACGACATCCGATTGGGCGACCGAAACATCTCCAAGCGCGAGCTGGCGGGCGAGGATCTCGTCCGAGCCGGGCGCTATCACATCGTCAAGACGCTGCTCGACCTCGGCGTCGCGACCGTCGAGCCATTGTCCCCGGGCAACCCGCTCATTTTCTCGGCCGGCCCCTTCGCCGGCTCGTCGTTCTCCAACGCCAACCGCACGAGTGTGGGCTGCAAGAGCCCGCTGACCGGCGGCGTGAAGGAGGCGAACGGCGGGGGAACGTTCGGCTATGCCATGGGGCAGCTGAAGATCGCGGGGATGACGCTGCACGGGGCGTCGCCCGACTGGGTGGTGCTGCACTTCAAGAAAGACGGCACGATCGACTTCGACGACGCCCGGCCGTATCTCGGCAAGGGCAACTTCGAGGCGAACCGGATGCTGCTCGAGAAGTACGGCAAAAAGGTCGCGACGGCGCTTTGCGGTCCCGTCGGCGAATATCAGGGGCTCATCGCCGGCATCGCGTTCACGGACAAGGACAATCGTCCGTCGCGGCTGTCCGCGCGCGGTGGCGTCGGCGCCGTGATGGGATCGAAGAAGGTGAAGGCGATCGTCCTCGACCTGGACAAGATCCCGCCGTTCTCCGATCCGAAGAAGGTCAACGCGTCGATCAAGGACTACAGCAAGATGCTCCTGGCCGACGGCATCGTGACCAACTTCTATCAGCCGCTCGGCACGATGGGCATGGCCGACGTGCAGAACCAGATGGGCGGTCTGCCGGTGCGGAACTTCAGCGCGGGCCAGCTCGCCGACGTCAAGGCGGGTGAGACGTTCAAGATGGGCGGGCAGTTCATCGCGCCGCTGAACACGGGCCGCGGCGGTGAGCAGACGCACGCGTGCATGCCGGGCTGCGTGATCCAGTGCAGCAACGTCTACGTCGATGCGAGCGGCAAGGAGGTCGTCTCGCCGGTGGAGTACGAGACGCTCGGGCTGCTCGGCTCCAACTGCGGGCTGACGAATCCGGACGACCTCGCGGGTCTCAACGAGATCTGCAACGACATGGGCGTCGATACGATCGAGACCGGCGCCACGCTCGGCGTGCTCATGGACGCGGGCCTCGGCCAGTTCGGCGATGCTAAGTTCATGGCCGATACTCTGCGCGAGATGATGCGCGGCACCGCGAACGGCAAGATCTGGGCCCAGGGCACCGCGCGCGTGGGCGAGCACTACAAGGTGCGCCGCGTGCCGGTCATCAAGAAGCAGGCGATCAGCGCGTACGACCCGCGCGTGGTGGAGGCCACCGGCATCTCGATGATGGCGACCGCCCAGGGCGCCGATCACACGGCGGGCAACCTGCCGCGGCTCAAGACGCGCGAGATGGATCTCAACGCGCTGCTCGAGCAGAGTCTGATCGCGCAGATCAACTGCGCGGCCACCGACTCGCTGGGCCTCTGCATCTTCGGGCGCAGCGTGACGGAGCCGAACACGGAGTTCATCGCGAACGCGCTCAACGGCGCGCTCGGCACGAATTTGACGAAGGACTTCTTCGAGGCGCTCGGCCGCGAGACGCTGAAGCTCGAGCACGAGTTCAACCGCCGCGCCGGCTTCACCGAGCGCGACGACGAGCTGCCGTCGTTCTTCTATAGCGAGCCGCTGCCGCCGACCAACCACGTCGCGCGCTTTCACGGCGGCGATGTGCACGACATGTACGAGCGCTTGCCCGCATGAGCCTGACGGTCGAGAAACCCGCGGAGCTGGCGCAGCACGTCGGACGGGAGCTCGGCCCGTCCGACTGGATGACGGTGGATCAGGCGATCATCGACAAGTTCGCCGATGCTACCGGGGATCATCAGTGGATCCACGTCGACGTCGAGCGCGCAAAGCGTGAGATGCCGGGCGGCAAGACGATCGCGCACGGCTATCTCACGCTCTCGCTCGTGCCGCGCATGGCGCAGACGCTGGTGACGGTGACCGCCCGCAAGCGCGGGCTGAACTACGGCAGCAACAAGGTGCGCTTCACCAACGCCGTCCCGGCCGGCGCACGCATCCGGCTGCGCTCCTACAAGCTCAAGAGCGTGGAGCCGATGGACAGCAACGGCTTTCGCATCACGTCCGAGGCCACCGTCGAGGTGGAGGGCCAGGAGCGTCCCGCGCTCGTGGCGGAGATCATCAGCGTCCAGTACGGATAATGCGAGTCCCTTAGAACCGGAACGTGACCCCACCGAGAACGTGGTGGGTGTCGAAGGTCGTCTTTGCCTTCACGTCCCCGCCCTGGATGTCGAAGCTGAACTCCGGCCTCACGTGCGTGAAGCGATACTCGGCGAACAGGCCGAAGTTCTTCGCGATCAGAAACGTCAGTCCGCCGCGCACGTCGGCGCCCGCATTGACGGAGACGTCGGAGACGTTGTTGAACCGGGGGATGTCGCCGTCCGCCCGGGAAATGAACAGCCCGGGCCCCGCCCCGATGTACGGCTGCAGCCGACCGTACGGAAACCGCTCGTCCTTCAGCAGTGGCAGGCGTAGCAATACCAGCGGCGACACCGCAAACACGGTGAGGTCGTCATCGGGTCTGAAGAACGAACCGTCGACGGCGATCCCGAGCCACGGCAAGCTCTCCAGCCAGCGGCCGAAACGCGCGCCCGATGTAATGGACGTGTCCCAGTCGGCGCGTCCCGTCCCGCTGAAGCCCGGAGCACGGACCGTGACGTCGGAATCGCGCGTCATCGCCGTGCCGACGTAGAAATCGATGAAGCCTTCGGCGAAGACCGCCGGTGCGACCCCGCCTATCAGGAACGACACGACGAGCGTGATGATGATGAGTGGGCGCAGCATGGTGAGCCTCCTGCCTCGGGGATCCCGCGCAGCAGCAGCGGCAGCGTGATCCGATGATAGGCAGGGGTGTGTCCGCGACAAGACCGGAAAAATTTTTCTCTGCCGCGCGAGCCCTCGCGCGCGCCGAGATCTACACCCCGGCGCGCTTGAGCGTGACCGCGATGTTCTCCGGCGACTGCTTGCGCTGGCCGCGGTCGATCTCACGCACGGTCTCGACGACCGCCGCCGACACCGGCGTCGGTACGCCGACCTCGCGCGCGCGCTCGACGACGAAACCGTTCATGTAGTCGATCTCGGTCGGCCGGCCCTTCGCGACGTCCTGCGCCATGGATGCTTTCCAATTGCGCCCGCCGGCGGACTTCGGGCGCAGCATGTCGTCGAGCGCCTGCCATGTCTCCCGGCGGCCGGCCTCGGCCCACTGTTCGGCGGGCGCGCCGTTGATCTTCGGAATGGTATAGCCGAGCCCGAGCCCGACGCGCGCGGACTCCGACGCGAGGTGAATCGTGATGGCGCGGCCGACCTCGCTGGAGGCGATCTCGAACGAGCCGAGGCCGGACATCGCTTGCACGGGATTGCCCATGGCGTTCGCGCACAGCTTCGACCAGCGCTCGCCCCAGAGATTGTCCGTGGCCTTGGAGCCGTCGACGACCTTCAGCATGTCCGCGATCATCTGCGTGCGGGGCGTGGTGCGGCCGTCGTGCTCGCCGGCGCGGAACACGTCGTGACCAGTCGCGCCGCCGCGCTCGTGCCCGCGCTCGACCTGTCCGGCCTTCCACGACGCCACGCCGATCTTCGACATCACCAGCCCCACCGCGCGCTCCTTGCCGACCACGGAGGCGACGATGGGATCGGGCCAGCAATTCTCGGCGGCGACGACGAAGCCGTCGGACTTCAGGTGCCGCGCGGCGAGCTGCGTCGCCCACGCCGTGTCGTAGACCTTCATCGCGACGAACGCCACGTCGAAGTCCCGCGGCAGCCGCTGCGCCTCGTGCAGATGATAGATCGTCGGGCGTGCCTCGAACGGCTCGTGCGGGCCGCTGACGGCAATGCCCTTGGCCCGCACCGTCTCGACCTGTTCCGCCCACGGGTCGACGAGCGTCACGTCCTGGCCCGCGCGTGTGAGAAACGCGCCGAGGTAGCTGCCGATCGCGCCCGCGCCGACGAACAGGATCTTCATGGTCTCGTCCTCCCTGTCAGGGGGCCGAGTGTACCATCGCGCCTCACCAGCGAGTGTCGAACACCTCGAGCACGGGCGCCGCACGCGGGCGGCGAAACACCGCAACGACGCGATCGGCGAGTGGAACGACCTGCAGCGGCACGCCGACGTCCGCGGGCAGCGAGCGTCGCATCGCCTCGCCACGCTCGAGGTCCACGACGACCAGGGCGCTCTTGCCCCACAGCGCGACGAACCGGCCATCCGTGCTGATGCCGGTTCGGCGAGCGACCTCCGGGACTGACAAGGGGCGCGACGGGCGCGCGTCCAGGCCGAAACGCCAGATGAGCGTGCGCTCGTAGCGATCGCCGACGCACACCACATCCGCGGCGCGGTGCTCGACGAGCCGGCACGTCGCCGTGGTCGGCCAGACTCCGAGCAACTGTCGGTCGTTGGCATTCACGCGCCACACGCGGGTCTGTCGCCGGCTGCCGCGGTCGTAGATCCACGTGCCCCATGGCAGTCGCGCGAGCGGCGTCGCGCCCGTGATGGCGCGGAAGCCGCGACCGTCGGGCAGGATCTCCACGACCTCCGAGGCGTAACTCTCACTGTCGTCGACGTGCCAGTGATAGCGGTTGACGCCCGGGCTACCGATGCGGCCGGTGAGCCCGACGAACTCTTCGGCGTCGGTGTCGTAGCCGACCACGGCCCAGCCCGGCGCGCGCACGGACGTCACCACCGGCGAGTCGAGCGGCGGCAGCGCGATGCTCCAGGCCGGCGCCGCGCTGGCGTCATCGACCTCGAGATGCTGCAGCACGGTGCGGTTCGACGCCTCGACGAGCGTGAGCGCGTTGCTGTCGTCGACGAAGCTGAGGTCGCGACCGTCGGTTTCCGCCCGCCCGCCGGCCAGCGCGAGGATCAGGAAGCGGTCCGGCGCGCGCGCGCCTTCGCGCGTCAGGACGGCGGCGCGCCGGCCCGCCGGCGATACACGCAGCGTGCCACTGCGCCACGGCAGCTCGATCTGCGCCGTGCGGGCCACGTCGCCGCGGACGGTTTCGGCGACGGCAATCGGTCGCGATATCACGAGTGTGTCGAGCAGGCGCACGCCGGGACCGACGACGAGCGCCACGCCGAGCACCACGACGCCGGCCCGGCGCACTCGGTGGAACGGTGTCGTCAACAGCGTGACGCCGAGCGCGAACAACGCGACCCAGATCACCGGCGCGCCGCCGAGGAGATGCACCGCGACGGTGAGACGACGCGTCGTACGCGCGAGGCTCGCGAAGAACGGTCCCCACGTCAGCGCAACGACCAGAGCGAGAACACCAATCGCCGGCAGGTAATCGAGTGGGCGTGGCGCGAACGTGCGCGGCTGCAACGCGAGCCAGGCCGCGATCGCGCACACGATCGCGGTCGCGACGGCGCAGGCGAGCATGGGCCACGTCGGCGTCCGCACGCCGGCCTCGACGGCGACGAGCAGCAGTCCGGCGCCCGCCACCGCGGCCATGGCCGCAAGCGCCGCGCGGCTCGGACGGATGAGTGCGAGGAGCCCGGTGAGCAGAGACAACGTCAGCAGGCCCTCGAGGAACACGGCGACGATGCCGAGGGCGAGCGCGGTGAGCCGGACCAGCGAGGCGGGGGGCTCCGGCGCGACGACGTCGTGCGCCAGCCGGTGCTCGACGGCGTCGAGCTTGCGCTGCAGTGCCTCGACCTCGGTGGACGGGATGCTGGCCGCGCGCGAAGCCCCGCTGCGATCGCGGGCCACCAGCGACGCGCCGCTCCACCACAGCGCGCGCACGCGGAGCTCGACGAGCTCGTCGTACGGAACCGACCACCGCGAGCGGGCGGTCGCGCGCAGGATTTCCGGATCGCGCTCGCCCGGCTCACGCGCCTCGACCCACGACACGCCGTCGCGATCGAGGATGACGAGCGCGGTCGGACGGGTCGTGGCCACGACGAGCGGGTCGTCGAACGGCATGACGGGGATGGCCGCCACGCGGCGGATGGCGTGCAGCCGTCGGGCGAGGCTTGGATGCGAGGCGCCGTGCTCGAGCTCGGTGCTCCAGCGCCGCGGCATTCGACCGGCCATCGTGAGCTTCGTGAGCCCGCTGACGAGCGCCTCGGGGTCTTCGCACAGCGCGAGCGCGCGCACGTCGCTCGCCGTTTCGTGTGCCTTCCCACGCCACGCCAGGCCGCCCAGGATCGCGATGACCGCCAGCGACCACGCCGGCACGACCACCGCACCCCACGGTTGCTGCAGCGTGAGCGCGGCACCCAGGGTCGCGAGCGCGACGAGCGTAGACGAGGTCGCCGCGGCGATCCGGCGCCGCCGCCGGTCGTGGTGCTCGAGGTGCGCCACCTCGTGTGCGAACACGGCCGTCTGTTCGCGCGGCGTCAGGAGCTCGAGCGCCGACGCCGTGAAGAGCACGCGCGACGTGCGCAGCGAGGGAAATGCGAACGCGTTGACGAAGCGGCCTCCGGGCACCGGCATCTCGAACACCTGCGGGCGCGCCGCCCGCGAGCGATCGATGACCGCTCGCCACTCGGGGCGGAACGCGACCGGACGTGCGCCCACCAGCCAGACGAAAATCTCCGCGTACCGTGCCGACCACAGGCCGAGCAGCAGCGCGAGCAGCGCGGCCGCCGGCCACCGCCACGGCCCCGCCGCCTGGAGCACCGCGGGGCAGAGGAGCAGCGTGAACCAGAAGCCGAGGCAGGCCAGCGTGAAGCGCGCACGCCAGATCAGGTACGTCAGCAGCCCCCAACGCTCGTCGAGCAGCACGCGTCGTGACGGGTACTCGCCGACCCAGAGGACGCCGACGAGACCGACCATGGCCGCCCAATAGTAGGAGCCGGCGCCGAACACCAGGCAGACGCAGCTCAGCAGCATGGCGCGCTGGGTGTGCTGCGCGCGGGCCTGGAGTCGCTCCGGGACGGCGGCGTCGGCGGGCTCGCGGGCGAGGCGTCGGCCGCTCCACCAGGCGAACGCGCCCGGGACGAACACAAAGGCCAGCAGCGGCCAACCGCCCCCGAATGACATCGACTCAACCACGTTAGGGCGTTTGGCGGCTCGGGGTCAATTTCAACGTAGCGCGGCGTCATCGCGTAGACTGGCGCGAACGGCTCAGGAGGCCAGATATGGCGACCATGTACCGCTATCAGCTGCCCGTGGAGCAGACCGGCTGGACGCTGTCGGGGGAGACCCAGACGTCGTTCACGTGGGAATACGAGGACGAGCGGGCCACGCTGCTGTCGCTCTACGACAAGGGCAAGAAGCAGCAGTGGGATGCCGCCACGCGCATCGACTGGTCGCAGGACCTGGATCCGGAGAATCCGCAGGAGATCGACGATCGGCTGATCCCGATCTTCGGCTCGCCGCTGTGGGACAAGCTCACCAAGGAGGAACGGGTGAAGCTGCGCCACCACCAGCAGGCGCAGTCACTCTCGCAGTTCATGCACGGTGAGCAGGGCGCGCTGATGGCGGCCGCGCGGATCGTCCAGACGGTCCCCGAGCTGGACGCGAAGTTCTACGCCGCGACGCAGGTGATGGACGAAGCGCGCCATGTCGAGGCCTACGCCCGGCTGCTGAACGAAAAGCTCGGGATCGCCTACCCGATCACGCCGGGACTCAAGGCGCTGCTCGAGACGGTCCTGACCGATCGGCGCTGGGACATGACGTATCTCGGTATGCAGATCCTGATCGAGGGCCTGGCGCTGGCCGCGTTCCAGCGCATCCGTGATTACGCCAAGAACCGCCTGGCGGCCTCGGTGAACGCGTACGTCATGCAGGACGAGGCGCGCCACGTGGCGTTCGGTCGGCTCGCGCTGCGCGACTTCTATCCGCAGCTGTCGGAGACCGAGCGGTCCGAGCGCGAGGAGTTCGTGGTCGAGGCGTGCTACCACATGCGCGATCGCTTCAATCAGAAGGAGCTCTGGGAGAACCTCGGCCTGCCCGTCAAGGACGCGATCGAGGCCGCCATGTCGTCGGAGAACATGCGGATGTTCCGCAAGCGCCTGTTCAGCCGGATCGTGCCAACGGTGAAGGATATCGGGCTGTGGGGCGAGAAGGTGCAGAAGGCGTTCGCGGACATGGGCGCCATCGAGTTCGCCAGCGTCGACAGCAACGCGCTGCTGGAACAGGACGCCCGCGCCGCCGCCGAGTTCGACGCGGGCGCCTTCGTGACGAAGAGCCTGGCCTAGCAACGCAAGGGCGTCGATGATCGCCGCGCTGCGATGAGCACGCCCTTCGGACGCCGGCCCACGCCGGGCACCGGCGGCGTCGAGCCGCGGTGGGTGACCACGGGGAACGCCTTCGACGGCTATCGCATCGCCGAGTATCGCGGCGTCGTGCGCGGCATCGTCGTGCGCTCGCGCAGCGTGGTCGGCAGCCTCGGCGCGAGCATCCAGACATTCTTTGGCGGCAACATCACGCTGTATACCGAGATGTGCGAGCACGCCCGGCAGGACGCCTACGCGCTCATGCTGCGCCACGCCGCGGAGGCCGGGGGCAACGCCGTCGTCGCCATGCGCTACGACGCCAACGAGATTTCGCCCGGCGTCACCGAAGTGCTCGCGTACGGTACCGCCGTCGTCCTCGAGCCGACGCCGCGCGCCTAGCAGTCCGTCGAGTCACGCCGGCCGCGGGGTGGCGCCGGTGCTGGTGCCGGGAGGCGGGCGCCGTCATCCACCGGGGATTCCGCGCCGTTCGAGCGCCGGCTTTGCCGGCGCAATCCGATTCTGGGGGAGGCATCGGAGGGGGCCATCGAGGCCCCCTCCGAAGTTATCCGAGCGGGGCGCCGCCCCAGCGCTCCCGCATCGCGAACTCGCTCACCGGCTTGCGCTTGAGCTTTGTGAGCTGACGCACGGGACGGCCGAGCGGCATCACCGCCGCGACGGCGACGTGCGACGGCAGTCCGAGAAGCTCCTGAATCTTCGGCTCCTGCGCGACCGCCAGGGTGGTGATCGTACCGGCGAAGCCGCGCGCGCGCGCCGCGAGCAGGATGTTCCAGGCGAACGGATAGATCGATGCGCCGCTGATGACGCCGACGCGCTGCAGGTGCTGGTCGGTGGAGGCGACGACCTTCAGATCGACACAGATCACGAGCACGACGGGCGCCTTGAGCACCGGCTCGATCAGACGCATCGGCGGCTCGGTCCGCTCGATCGTGGCGGCGTCAACGCGTGGCGGCTCGATCGTGTTCCACGGGCTCTCGCCGTTCTTCTGCTGCGCCACGTAGCGCTTGCCGGCGGGCTCGGTGAGCTTGGCGAGGGCCTCGCGGGTGGCCCGCTCGCGCACGGCGATGACCTTCCAGCCCTGCCGGTTGCCGCCGCTCGGCGCGAAGCGCGCACGATCCAGGATCTCGACCAGCGTCGCATCGGGCAGCGGATCCGCCGTGAAGTCGCGGCAGGAAAACGTCGTGCGCATCGCCTCTTCGAGGTCCATGGAGCCTCCTAGAGAAACGTCGCGTCGGGGTCGAGGCCGAGCAGGAAGCGGCCGACGTTCTCGAAATGGTCGTCACGCCCCTGAATCTGCTGCGAGACCGCGTGCAGGTCGCGCATCCGGCGCTCCCACGGGCCGCCGGTGAAGATCGCGTGGGCGCCGGCCGCGTGATACATGAGCGTGCCGACCGCACAGCCCTCGTGGCTGGCGTGCGAAGCCGCCTGGCGAATGCGGATGCGCTGGGCCAGCGTGAGCGCGCCGGTGCGGCCGGCCTCGACGAGGATGTCGGTCAGCGTGCTCAGCACGTACGCGCGGGCGGCGAGCAGCCGCGCGTCGGCGATCGCCAGCTGCGACTGCGTGACGGCGCTCTCGCGCAGCGCGCGCTTCGCGCCGCGCGGCGTCTTGTCGCCGGCCAGCGCCATGAAGGCGTCGAGCAGCGCCCGCGCGAGCCCCAGCGACACGAACGCGAAGCCGGAGGCGTACAGGCTGCCGCTCGGAAAGCAGTAGAGCGGTCCGGCCTCGCGACGCTCGCTGATCTCGTCGCGCGCGGCGGTGTGCTCGCGCGGTACGAACAAGTCGGTGACGGCGTATGTATCGCTCGCGGTGGCGCGCAGCCCCATCACGTGCCACGTATCGCTGATCGTCGCGTCCTCGATCGGGAACAGCAGCGTACGCACGACCGCCGTGCCGTCGGGGCGGCGCTGCGGCGTGCCGTCCGCGTCGACGATGGGCGCGTGCGCGCCAACCCACGTCGCCTCGTGCAGGCCGCTGGCGAACGGCCACGAGCCGGTGAGCCGGTAACCGCCGTCCACGGCAACGGCGTGACCCTGCGGTCCCGCGCCCCATGCCAGCACGCCGCGCGCCGGGCCGAAGATGTGCGCGGCGGCCGCCGGCGGCAGGTACGCAGCGATCATCGAACAGCCCGCGGTCTGGCCGATGACCCACGCGGTGCTCGCGTCCGCCTTCGCGATCTCTTCCATCACCTGCACGAACGTCGGCGGATCGAGCTCGGCGCCGCCGAGCGAGCGGGGCACGAGCATGCGGAACAGGCCGGCCTCGTGCAGGGCATCGGACAGCGGCCGCGGCAGCCGGCGCTCGGTCTCGGCCTGGTCGGCGAATTTCGCGATGGTCGGCGCGAGCGCTCTTGCCCGCGCGATGTAATCGGGACGGTCGGTCATGTGGCGGGACCGGCCATCTACAATCGCTCGCGCTGCTCCACGAGCTTCCAGTACGTGTCCTTGTTCAGGATCTTGTCGCCGCGAAACTCGTAGATGTCGCAGCCGCGGTAGTTCAGCTTCTCGCCGTCGGTGCCGGTGCCGGTCACCATCCACACCGTGACGGCGCGGTCACCGCAGATGAACGCGTCGACGTGATCCCAGCGCATGTCCGTGATCACCTTGAAGCGGTCGGCGAGGACCTTGCGGATCGCGTCCTTGCCGCGCACGCGACGGCCGTCGGCCTCCGGGCCGCGCGCCATGAGAAACGTCGCGTCGTCGGCGAAGAACGTCATGATGCGGTCGACGTCGCGGGTGTTGAACGCGGCGTTGATCTCCTTCATGAGCGCCGGCGTTGGACCGCCGGCGATGGTCTGGCTCGTCATCGTGGTCTCCTCATCATGGCCGCATCGGGTGGGTGAACGGGCCGGGCCTGCGCAGCGGTGCGGCGAGCTCGACCCATTCGCACAGCAGCCGGCGAGTGTCACGCGGGTCGACGATCTCCTCGATCCAGAATGTCTCCGCCGAGCGGAAGGGCGAGCGCAGCTTCGTCAGCCGCTCTTCGATCTCGGCCAGCTTCGCCGCGCGGTCCGGCGCGGCGTCGAGATCCGCGCGATACGCCGCCTCGATGCCGCCCTCGAGCGGCAGCGATCCCCAGCGCCCCGAGGGCCACGCATAGCGCGTGCAGTAGCGACCGCCGTTGCGATGTGCCGCGCCCGCGACGCCGAACGAGTTGCGCACGATGACGGCGCACCATGGGATGGTCGTCTGCCAGATCGCGGACATCGCGCGCACGCCCTGCTTGATCGTGCCGGTGCGCTCGGCGTCGAGGCCGATGAGAAAGCCCGGGCAGTCGACGAGGTACACCATCGGCAGATGGAACGTCTGTGCCGTGTCGACGAAGCGCTCGACCTTCTGACACGTGTCGGCTGCCCACGCCCCGCCGTAGAAGAACGGATCGCTTGCCAGGATCGCGACCGGCCAGCCATCCAGGCGCGCGAGCGCGGTGATGATCGAGCGCCCGTAGAGCGGCGCGATCTCGAAGAGCGAGCCCGCGTCGACGAGCGTTTCCAGAATTGGCCGCATCTTGTACGGCTTGCGCACGTCGCGCGGGATCGCGTCCATCAGCCAGTCCACGCGGCGGGCGGGATCGTCCTCGCGCGGACCGCGCGGCGCGACCTCGTCGATGGACGAGGGCAGGTAGGAGAGGAAGCGCCGCGCGCGCGCGAAGGCCTCCTCCTCCGTGTCGACGGCGTCGTCGACGGCGCCGGCCTTGAGCTGGATCTGCCAGCCGCCGAGCTCGTTCTTGCTCAGCTTCTGCCCGAGCCGCTCGACCACCGGTGGGCCCGCGACGAAGAGCGCCGAGAGCTCCTTCACCATGACCGAATAGTGCGCGGCAGCCAGATGCGCGGCGCCGAGGCCGGCGACGGAGCCGAGTCCGAGCGCGACGCGCGGGATCGTGCCGATGTTCGTGACGACCTGCTCCCAGCCGGCGAGCGCCGGCACATTGGCGCGGCCCGTGGTCTCGATCGTCTTCACCGAGCCGCCACCGCCCGAGCCTTCGACCATCCGAATCAACGGCAGCCGAAGCTCGTACGCCATCTCCTCGCACTGCAGGTGCTTGCCCTTGATCGTCGCGTCGGCAGAGCCGCCGCGCACGGTGAAGTCGTCGCCACCCACCACCACCGGACGGCCGTCGACTTTCGCCCGACCGAACACGAAGTTCGACGGCGTGAGCGTCTTGAGGTCGTTGTTCGCGTCGTACGTCGCCTGACCGGCGATCTTGCCGATCTCGTGAAAGCTTCCCGCGTCGACGAGCTTGGCGATGCGCTCGCGGATCGTCATGCGGCCGCCCGCGTGCTGCCGCTTCACCCGCTCGGGGCCGCCGAGCTCTTCGGCCAGCGCCTCGCGGCGCCGCAGCTCGTCCATCTCGGAGTGCCAGGTCATTTTGGATGGGGGCCCCGAAATGGCCCCCATACCCCCAACGCTCGGACGCGCCCCGGCGAAGCCGTGGCGCGCCTCGGGATGATCTCGGAGTGCCAGGTCATGGTGCGCTGATCTTACGACAGCGGCGGGCGGCGGCGGTGGAACTCGGTCCGCTCCTGCCACGCGCGCGCGGCCGCGAGGACGACGTTCTCGTCCCACGCGCGTCCCATGAACTGCAACCCCACCGGCAGGCCGTCGGCTGTGAGACCGCACGGCACGCCGGCGGCGGGCAGACCGGCGGCGTTACCGATGGCACCCAGCACGTCCGGCGCGCCGCCACGAATGGGGCTGCGGAACGTCTGACCGAGCCGCGCGCCGACGGCGGCCCGGCTCGGGCCGACGATCGCGTCGAAGCGGCTCAGCACGCGATCGATCTCGCGCGCGACGATGCCGCGCAGCCGCAGCGCGCGAAGGTAGTCCTTCGCGAGGATCGCGTCGCGCGCGTACGGCGTGACGCGGTCTTCCGGCGCCGTGAGGTCGGCGATCGTGCCGCCTTCGATCAGCGCCTGAAACGCCGAGGCGCCTTCGGCCCACAGAATGATGCGCGTCATCGCCTCATAGGGCAGATCCGGCAGCGTGATCTCCTCGACGCTGCCGAGCGCGCGCAGCGTGTCGAGCGCGCGGACAACGACGTCGCGCACCGCGGGCTGCGCCTGCTCGACGGCGCCACGCACGACCGCGAAGCGGAACGGACGGCGCGAATCACGCTCGTCGTAGCGGTACACGCGCGGGGCCGCGGTGGGATCGCCGGGATCGGGCCCCGCAATCGCGTCGAGCACGAGCCCGCAGTCGTCGGCCGTCAATGCGAGTGGACCGAGCTTGTCGAGCGTCCAGCACAGCGCCATCGCGCCGTGGCGGCTCACGCGCCCGTACGTGGGCCGAAGGCCGGTCACGCCGCAGAACGTCGCGGGGCTGAGGATCGAGCCCCACGTCTCCGAGCCGATCGCGAACGGCACGAGTCCGGCGCCAACGGCAGAGCCGGAGCCGCTCGACGATCCTCCGCTCCACGCGTCGGGCGACCATGGCGAGATGCCTGGTCCGGTGAACGACGCGTTCGGCTGCTGATAGCCCATGCCGCCAGCGAATTCGACCATCGCGAGCTTGGCGACCAGCACCGCGCCCGCCTCTTCGAGCCGGCGGATGACCGTCGCGTCGTAATCGAAGCGGCGCGTGCGGAACGGGGCCGCACCCCACGTCGTCGGAATGCCACTGGACGTGGCCAGCAGGTCCTTCGCGCCGTAGGGAATACCGTGCAGCGGCCCACGATCGCGGCCGGCCTTCAGCTCGCGGTCCGCGCGCTGCGCCTGATCGAGCGCGCGCTCGCGCGTGAGGGTCACGACGGCGTTCAGCTTGCCGCCGATCGTCTCCAGGCGCTCCAGCGACGCCTCGGCCAGCGTCACCGCGGACAGCCGACCAGCGCGAAGGTCGGCCCCGAGCTCGCGGATGGTGCGGAACGCGACGCTCATGAGTCGGCGCGAAATGGGACAAACGGCTGTCCGGGCTCCGCCTCATCGGGAATCGGCGCCGCGCGCAGCGTGGCCACGTCGCGCGCAAGGCCCTCCAGCGTTTCACGCACGGCCGCCAGCTGCGCCTCGTCCAGCCGCGCGCCGTAGCGCTGCCGAACAAGCGAGAAGAAGATCTCGACCTCGTCGCCTGGCGTCATCGGGCGCCCGGCGGCGCGGCCGGAACCGGCTTCCAGCCCTCCTTGCAGTGATCGCTGCGGTAACGCTGGCCCTCGTGCTCGCGCCGCTGCGCCTGGGCGGCGGACGTCCACGTGGCGAGGACGAGCAGCACCGCGATGCCTATTCGTGTCATGGCGCCCCTTACTGCAAGGATACCGGCGTGAGCACGAGATCGAAGTTGGGGTGCAGCTTGAAGCCCTGCACGCGCTTTCTGTGGACGATCACCTGCTTGCCGTGGTCGACGAAGATCCACGGCGCATCCTCCGCCACGAGCTTCTGCGCTTCCCGATAGAGCGCCACCCGCGCCTTGTCGTCGATCGTCGTGCGGGCTTTACGTAGCAGGTCGTCCACGCGCTCGTTCTGGTAGTAGCCCGCGTTGAATGCGGGCGGGAACCGATCCGACGACAGCAGCATGTACATCATGTGGTCGGGGTCGCCGATCGACGGGTTCCACGACATCTCCGCCATATCGGGCTGCTCGAGATACTTGCGCAGATAGGCGCCCCATTCCATCGTCTGGATCTTGGCGCGCACGCCGACCTGCGCGAGGTTGGCCTGGATGACGGTCGCCATCTCGACCGGCGATTGCATGCCCGAGCCCGACTCCGGCACGAGGAACGTGATGTCGAACCCGCCGGGGTGGCCGGCTTCCTTGAGGAGCGCGCGCGCTTTGTCGAGGTCGTACGGATACCGCGCGAGGTTGTCCTCGTAGTAGGAACCATAGACCGGCGACATCGGCCCGCGTGAGACGATCGCCGTGCCGCGAAGGATGTCGCGGATGATCGCGTCCTTGTTCACCGCGTAGTTCAACGCCTGCCGCACGCGCCGGTCCTTCAAGATCGGATGGCGGGTGTTGAGGGTGACATACCAGACGGCGGACGAGTTGCTCTCCGCCACGACGATGTTCGGGTCGCGCCGCAGATCGTCGAGACTGTCGGGCGGCACGTCCATCGTGAGATCGATATCACCCGTCTTCAGCGCGACGAGCCGCGCCTGCGCTTCCACGATGGGTACGTAGATGGCTTGCCGGATCTTCGGCGCGCCGCCCCAGTATTGATCGTTGCGCGCGAGGACCACCTTGACGCCGGGCTCCCAGGTCTCCAGCTTGAACGGACCGGTGCCGACGGGATGCTTCACGACGTCCTTGCCCCACTTCTTCAGCGATTCCGGGCTGAACATGAACAGCGACTGGTGCGCGAGGTACTGCAAGAACGGCGTGAGCGGCGACTTGAGCTTGATCTGCACGGTGCTCGCGTCGAGGACCTCCACGCCCGCGACGTTGCCGAGGAAGCCCTTCACGTACGGATACGTCCCCGTGGCGTAGTACGGGCCCTTGTCGTTGAGCTGGCGTTCGAACACGAACTTCACGGCCTCGGCGTTGAACGGCGTGCCGTCGTGGAACTTCACGTTCGGCCGAAGCTTGAACGTGTACGTGAGACCGTCCTTGGAGATGTCCCACGATTGCGCGAGGCCGGGCACGAGCTTGTAGCTGCCGAGCTCCTGGCCGACGAGGCCCTCGAAGATCCGCTTCGTCACGCGTGCCGAATTGAGGTCGGTGATCTGCGGCGGATCCATCGTGACGGGTTCGGCGACCAGACCGATGACGATCGCGTCCTTGGGCGGCGCGGCGGACGCGGCGGTGACCAGACCGAGCGCAACGACGAGGACGGCGACGACGACGCGACGTAGACGCATCTGATGGCCTCCTGGACGGCGGCCGATTCTAGCACCGGTCACGCGGGCTGACGGATTTGAGTCGGCCAGCTTTCGGAGGTGGATCTTGCCTCCGTGGAGGTCTTTCGGATTGGGCGACAGATTACTCGATGACGATTACTTGGATCGAGTCCGAGTCATTTCACTGAATGACACGATCCGCTTTCTGTACGAGCGACTTGGGGATCATCAGCCCCAGTATCTTCGCCGTCTTTAGATTTATCGCCAGCTCGAATTTAGTCGGCTGCTGGACAGGCAGGTCACCGGGTTTGGCCCCTTTGAGGATTTTGTCGACGTACGTCGCGGCGCGCCGATATTGATCGGTGACGCTGGGACCGTAGGCCATGAGGCCGCCGGCGTCCACGAAGTCCCTCGTTCCAAAGATCGACGGCAGCCGAGCCCGCTGTGCGAATCTCGCGATCTCGCCCCGGTTCGCGAACGCGACGGGATTCAGTGCCGGAACTATCAATGCTTCCGCATGTCCCGTCGTCACTGCCGATAACGCTCGGTCGAGCTCCTCGCTCCGGCTGACTTCAATCGACTGAAGCTCCAGACGCAGCGAACGGGCCACGCCTTCCGTCTCGCGGTAGTCGAGCACGGCGCCGCGGATCTCCGGATTCCAAAGAATGGCGACGCGGGAGAGCCCGGGGACGACCTCTTTCAACAGCGCTAACCGCTTGGCGCTGAGCTCCGGCGACATAGCGCTGTTCCCGGTGATGTTTCCGCCAGGGCGTGCCAGGCTCGCGACGAACCCGGTCCCGATCGGATCGGTACTGTTGGCCATCACGATCGGGATCGTCCGAGTCTGTCGCTTGACCGCCGCAATCCCCTGATCCGTGGATGTCACGATGACGTCCAGCTTGAGGCTCACGAGCTCGGCGGCGGTCTCGTGGAGCCGCTGTGTCTGGTTCTCGCCGAACCGGTGCTCATAGACGACGTTTTGCCCTTCCACGTACCCGAGTTCCCGCATCCCTTGCTTGAACGCTTCGAAAAGGTGTGCACCGGAAGCGGGAGTGCCGACCTGGAGAATTCCGATCTTCGGTGTTTGCGCGCGTTGTGCATCGGCGTCGATCGCGAGGGCGAACACGCTCAACGTCAACGTGAAAATCAGGCTGAGCGCGGCCCGACTCATGACCTCCTCACGCACGCCGTTCGAAGTCGATGAAGCCGCGCTCGACGTCGGTCGACTTCAGCGTGACTTCGACATGGTCGCCGACGTCGAGGCGCTCGAAGCCTCGCACCAGGCGCCCCTCGACGGGCGGCCGCGTGATGCGTACCCACGTGCCCTTTTCGGAGGCGCCGGTGACGAGTGCGTCGAAGCGCTCGCCGATGCGGTTCTCGAGGAGCAGCGCGGCCGCCGACTTGCGGACCTGTCGTTCGATTTTCGTCGCGTCGTCCTCTTGCTCTGTGCAGTGCCGCCCGAGCTCGTCGAGCTCGTCGGCCCCGTACGCCGGCGCGTGGCCGGCCAGCGCGCTCTTGAGCAGCCGCTGCGTAATGAGGTCGGGAAAGCGGCGGTTCGGCGCGGTGGAGTGCGTGTAGTCACGCACGGCGAGCGCAAAGTGCCCGGGCGGCTCGGCGCCCGGCCGCTGGCCGACGTACTCGCCGCGCCCGAGCAGCTTCACGACCGCGAGCGAGAGGTCCACGAAGCCGTCGGGATCGGCGTCGTGGCGGCTCACCAGAAACTTCGCCAGCGCGGCGGCGTCGGGCGCCGCGGGCAGGTGCCCGCCGTGCTCCGCGGCCAGCGCCACGATGCGGTCCCAGCGCTCTGGTGTGCGCAGCACGCGGCGCAGCGACGCGATGCCGCGCGCGTCGAGAAAGCGCGCCGTCACGCCGTTCGCGGCGATCATGAAGTCCTCGATGAGCTGGCGCGCGCGATTCTCCTCATCGGGCTGCAGGTCGGCGAGGGCGTCGCCGTCGAACACCGCGCGCGCCTCCATCGTGCGCAGTCCGAGCGAGCCGCGCCGATGCCGCTCGGCGCGAAGGGCCTGGGCGAGCGCATCCTGGCGCCGCAGGTTCGCATCGAGCCCCTTCACGGCGGCGGCGGCCGGTGGCAGTGGTCCGGCGGCCTCCAGCCACGCGGCCACCGCGTTGTAGGCGAGCTTCGCGTGGTTACGAACGCGTGCGCGGTAGATGTCGCCGCCCGCCACGACGCCGCTCGCGCCGACACGCACGTCGATCACGAGGGCCAGGCGATCGGCGTCGGCGTTCAGCGACGTGAGATCGGTCGACAGCCGCTCCGGCAGCATCGGAAAGACCTGCGCCGGCGTGTACACCGACGTCGTGTTGCGGCGCGCGTGGTCGTCGAGCGCCGAGTCCTTGTTCACGGCGGCATCGACGTCCGCGACGGCGACGAGTACGCGCGCGTCCCCGCCGTCCTCCACGACCACCGTGAGCTGATCGAGATCGCGCGAATCGTCGTTGTCGATCGAGCACCAGAGCAGATCGCGGAGATCGCGCACGGTGCGATCGCCGCCGTCCGACTGTTCGCGCAACGCCTCCGCCTCCGCGCGTGCCGCGGGCGAGAAATCGGGCTCGAGGCCCCGCTCGAGCATCGCGCGGCGGGCGATGTCGCGAAGCCGCTGGCGGGCGTTGGCGCGCACGTGCATGAGGACGCTCCATGATAGCGTGGCGCCCATGACATCGCGCAACGCCGAGGTGGTGATCTGCGGCGCCGGGATCGCCGGCATCGCCACCGCCTACCACCTGACCCGCCAGGGCGTGACCGACATCGTGCTCGTCGACGAGCGGCCGCCGCTCTCGCTGACGAGCGACAAGTCCACGGAGTGCTATCGCAACTGGTGGCCGGGACCCGGCGATGCGATGGTGGCCGCGATGAACCGCTCCATCGATCTGCTCGAAGAGCTCGCGCGCGAGACCGGCAACGTGTTCCTGATGAATCGACGCGGCTACCTGTTCGCCACCGCCGACCCGGCGCGCGTCGCCACGTTCGTGCGCGCGGCCGAGGAGGCCGCCGCGCTCGGTGCAGGCCCGGCCCGCGTGCATACCGTTGCGAGCAGTGATTATCGGCCGGTCGCGCGCGACGGCTTCGACAACCAGCCGACCGGCGCGGACGTCATCACCGACGGCACGCTGATTCGTCGCCATTTTCCGTACTTGGCCGACGACACGCTCGCGGTGCTGCACGCGCGCCGGTGCGGCTGGTTCAGCGGCCAGCAGCTCGGGATGCAGATGCTCGAGCGCGCGCGTGACAAAGGTGTGCGGCTGGTGTCCGGGCGCGTCGAAGCGATTCAGAGGAGCGGCGGACGGGTGAGCGGCGTGACGGTGAGCGGCACGACGCTCTCCACGCCGCGCGTGGTCGACGCGGCGGGGCCGTTTCTCGCGCGTGTGGGGCGGATGCTCGGCGTCGACATCCCCGTGTTCTGCGAGCAGCACGCGAAGATCGCGTTCGCCGACACCCTCGGCGCGATGCCGCGCGACGCGCCGCTCTTGATCTGGGCGGATCCCGTACGCGTCGCGTGGGGCGATGACGAGCGCGCGGCGCTCCGGACGACCCGTCCAGACCTGCTGGGTGAGCTCCCCCTCGGCGTGCACGGGCGTCCGGAGGGCGGCGGCGACAGTCCGATGGTCTTGCTGCTGTGGACATATCATCTCGACCCCGTCGAGCCGGTGTTTCCGATGACGTTCGACCCGGCGTATGCCGAGCTCGTCATCCGCGGGATGGCGCGCATGGTGCCGACGTTCGCGCGCTACGCCGAGCGGCTGCCGCGCGCGTTCGTCGACGGCGGCTACTACACCAAGACGCGCGAAAACCGGTTTCTCGCCGGGCCCCTGCCCGTGGACGGCGCGTACGTGTGCGGTGCGCTCGGCGGCTACGGCCTGATGGCGTCGAACGTCGCGGGCGAGCTCGTGGCCAGCCACGTCACCGGTCGGTCGCTGCCGTCATATGCGGCGGCCTTCACGCTCGCGCGCTACGATGACCCCGCGTATCGGGTACAGCTCGCGCACTGGGGCGAGAGTGGCCAGCTGTAGCCCATCGCCAGCGGCAGGCCCATATATAAGGAGGCGGTTTCGATGCCGATCGTGAGAGGCGGGCGCGGCAACTACGGCGAAGCGGTCGGCATCCTGACGCTCGACACGGTGTTTCCGCGGATTCCAGGGGACGTCGGGAACGCGACGACATTCGACTTTCCGGTGCGCTTCGCGGTGGTGCGCGGCGCGTCGCCCCGCCGCGTCGTGCACGAGCAGGATCCCGCGCTGCTCAAGCCGTTCATCGAGGCTGCGCAGGAGCTCGAAGCCGCCGGCTGCCGCGCGATCACGACGACGTGCGGGTTCCTCGCCCTGTTCCAGCCCGAGATGGCGGCGGCCGTCGGCGTGCCGCTGTTCACCTCGAGCTTGATGCAGATGCCGATCGTGCACCGCATGCTGCGGCCGGATCAGGTCATCGGCGTGCTCACCGCGCACTCGGACGCGCTGAATCCACGCGTGCTCGCCGCCGTCGGCGCCGAGGGCGTGCCGCACGTCGTCGGTGGCTCGCAGGACGCACCGGACTTCTACAACGTCTTCGTGCAGAACCGCGACTGGATCGACACCGACAAGGTCGAGCCACAGCTCGTCGCGCTCGCGACGCGGATGGTCGAGCGTGAGCCGCGGATCGGCGCGTTCGTCTGCGAGGGCACGAACTTCTCGTCGTGGGGGCACGCCATCCAGGCCGCGACGGGACGGCCGTTTTTCGACATCGTGACCATGACCCGCTGGCTCTACGCGGCCGTCGTCAAGCGCGCGACGACGAACGGCTTCATGTGAGCAGGAGGAACCGGATGATGACGATCGAGGAGCTCGAGGCGTTCGGTGACGGATGGAATCGCCACGACGTCGATTTCATCATGACGTTCATGGCCGACGACTGCGTGTTCGAGACGACCGCGGGCAAGGCGGCCTGTGGCACGCGCTACGAGGGCCGCGAGCGCGTGCGCGAGGCGTTCGCGCGGGTGTTCAAGATGTTCCCGGATGCGCATTTCGGCCAGGCGCGGCATTTCGTCGCCGGCGACCGCGGCGTGTCCGAGTGGGTGTTCACCGGCACGACCACGGAGGGCAAGAAGCTCGAGGTCAACGGCTGCGACGTGTTCACGTTTCGCGGCGACAAGATCGTCAAGAAGGATTCGTACTTCAAGAACCGAGGACTATAATTTCGCCCACGCGCCGGCCTCGCGGGATCACGAGCCGGTGCGCATGCGAAAGGAGCGCGGCATGGGGCTGCTGGACGGCAAGGTAGCGGTGGTAACCGGCGCGGG
Source organism: Candidatus Methylomirabilota bacterium (assembly GCA_046723475.1). Lineage (GTDB taxonomy): Bacteria > Methylomirabilota > Methylomirabilia > Rokubacteriales > CSP1-6 > AR12. Next base: position 3,065 of record JBKOUQ010000154.1, on the reverse strand, counting down.
CAGCGGCATCGGCCGCGCGGTGTCGCTCGGTCTGGCGGCCGAGGGCGCCGCGGTGGTGGTCGGCGACTATGGCGTCAGCGTCGACGGGCGCGATCCGTCCAGCGCGCCGGCCGACGCGGTCGTCCGGGAGATCGAAAAGGCGGGCGGCCGCGCCGTCGCCAGCGCGGAGAACGTCGCGACCATGGCCGGCGGCAAGGCGATGGTCGACGCCGCGCTGAAGTCGTTCGGCGACCTGCACATCGTCGTCTGCTGCGCGGGCATTCTCCGCGAGCGGATGATCTTCAACATGTCAGAAGACGAGTGGGACGCGGTGATCGCGGTGCATCTCAAGGGTCATTTCACCGTCATGCGCCCAGCGTCGGCCTATATGCGCGAGAAGAAGGCCGGCTGCATGATCACGTTCACGTCGACCGCGGGTCTCGAGGGCAGCCCGGGCCAGCCGAACTACGCGGCGGCGAAAGAGGGCATCGTGGGCCTCACGCGCTCGGTCGCGCTCGCGATGGCGAAGTACGGCGTGCGGTGCAACTGCATCTCGCCGACGGCGGATACGCGCATGACGCAGCGGCTGCCCGGCGAGCGTCGCGCGATGGCCACCGCCACGCCGCCGGAGGCGATCGCGCCGGTCGTCGCGTACCTCGCCAGCGATCGTGCCGCGCACATCACCGGGCAGGTGGTCGGCGTGCGCGGCGATGAAGTCACGCTCTACTCCCATCCCGCGCCGCTGCGGACGGCGACGGGTCGCGGCGGCTGGACGGCGTCCGCGCTGGCGGACGTCTGGGATCGCGCGCTCGGACAGGACCGGCTGCGGCGACTCGACGCGATGGGGATCCAGTGGCCACCGAAGCGAGAGGGTTGAGATGAAGATCAGCGCGTTCCATCTGATGCCGCATCGCGAGCTGCCGGACGATTTCGAGAAGCGCTACGAGTCCGTGTGGGTCACTCCGCCGTGGTGGGAGCTCGCGGATGCCGAGCGGGTGGGGCAGTACTACAACTGGACGCTCGACGAGCTGCTGTTCGCGGCGCGCGCGGGCTTCGACGGCGTGTGCACGAACGAGCACCATCAGAACGCGTACGGGTTCATGCCGAGCCCGAACATCATGGGCGCGGTGCTCGCCAAGGCGACGAACGGCACCAACGTCGCGATCGTGCAGATGGGCGCGACGCTGCCCACGTCCAATCCGCCGATCCGCGTCGCGGAAGAGTACGCGATGCTCGACTGTATCAGCGGTGGGCGGCTGGTGGCCGGCTTGCCGCTCGGCAGTCCGATGGACGTCAACTTCTGCTACGGCATCACGCCGATGGAGCATCGCGAGCGGTATCGTGAGGCGTTCGCGCTGACGCTCAAGGCGTGGCAGGCGCGCGACATCTTCGCGTGGAACGGCCGCTACTATCAGCTGGCCAACGTCAATCTGTGGCCGCGACCGATCCAGCAGCCGCATCCGCCGGTGTGGGTGCCGGGCTCGGGCAGCATCAGCACGTTCGACTTCGCCGTCGACAACGAGGTCTGCTACTGCTTCCTCTCGTACTCGGGCGCGAAGGCGGCCCGCACGATGATGCAGGGCTACTGGGATGTCGTCGCGAAGAAGGGGCGAGAGACGAATCCGTACCGCGCCGGGTTTTTGCAGCTCGTCGCCGTGGGCGAAACCGATGCGGACGCCGAGGCGAAGTACGCTCGGCACGTCGAGTACTTCTATCACAAGTGCCTGCACTGGCCGATCCAGTTCCTCTCGCCGCCAGGCAACCAGGACTACCGCAGCCTCGTCGCGGCGGCCAAGAGCAACGTTCGCCGCGCGGAAGACACGAAGTCGCTGCGCTATCGCGACTTCGTCGAAAAGGGCTACGTCATCGCCGGCAGCGCGGCGACGGTGCGCGACCGCATCAAGCAGGAGGTCGTGAAGGACCTTCGTGTCGGCAATCTCATGGTGCTGCTGCAGATCGGCTCGATGCCGCACGAGCTCACGCTCGAGAACATGGACCGCTTCGCGCGCGAGGTGCTGCCGTCGCTGCGCGGCGAATGGGACGACGAGGGCTGGGTGAACCATTGGTGGCCCGAACGGCTGCGCGGCGCGAAGGCGGCGCCGATGGCCGCGCCCGTCGGCGCGGGTCGCGCATAAAGCCGGGGGCGTCGATGAGCGAGCGCACGATCGCGGTGTGGGACGGCACGGTGCGGATTCGCGTGCATACGCGCGGCAGCGGGCCCGCGCTCGTGTTTCTGCACGGGCCGTGGGGGCATACGTGGGACCCGTTTCTCGACGAGCTCGCGAGCAGCTTCACCGTGCACGCGCCGGAGCATCCGGGGACGACGCCCGACGCGCACGACGACATCTACCAGCTCGACAATTTGTGGGATCTGGTCCTCTGTTACGACGAGGTGTTCTCGGCGCTCGGTCTGGAGCGCGCCGTGCTCGTCGGGCATTCCTTCGGCGCCATGCTCGCCTGTGAGCTCGCCGCCGCGTACCCCGCACGGGTCACGCACCAGGCGCTGATCGCGCCGCTCGGTTTCTGGCGCGATGCCGATCGCGTCGTGAACTGGATGATGCTCGACCCGGCGCGGCTACCCGAGTATCTGTTCCGCGATCCGAAGAGCGAGCCGGCGCGGCGCATGTTCGGGGTGAGCGCCGATCCCGACGTGGCGATTGCGGCGCGCGTGCGGCTGGCGTGGGCCATGGGCTCCACGGGCAAGTTCATCTGGCCGATTCCCGACAAGGGACTCAAGAAGCGCATCCACCGCGTCACCGCGCCGACGCTCTTGGTATGGGGCAAGGAGGATCGCATCGTGCCGCCCGTATACGCCGACGAGTTCAGTCGGCGGATCCGCGGCGCGCGGGTGCAGACCGTGGACGGCACAGGCCATGTGCCGCATCTCGAGCAGCCCCAGACCGTCGCGCGCATGATTCGCGAGTTCGTCGCGGGCTGAAGCGGGCTGAACCGCGTTACGCGTCGCTGCGTCGGGCGCCGGTCTCGCATACCGGGTTCGACCACGCAAATCGACGCTACGGTGCGCCTGTGATCGGGCACCGATGTTCAGCCGGGTCCGACGCATTACCCGAAACACGGGTCTTACC
>JBKOUQ010000245.1:0-4016 GCA_046723475.1 Candidatus Methylomirabilota bacterium | reverse complement strand
GCCCTCCGCGAGTTTCTTGGCGGTCTACGGTGACTGCCCGCGCGTGAATGAGGGGGGTTGGGGGTAAGCCGTGGGGTCCCCCAGCGAGATTGAGGGGGGTTTGGGGGGAAGCCCGTAGGGGTCCCCCAGCGTGAATGAGGGGGGTTTGGGGGGAAGCGGTACGGGTCCCCCCAAGTGGAGGAGCCGATGTTGCTCGGCACGGGCGAGTATCGCTACGAGGTCGTCGACAACTGGGCCAAGCTGCCGCCCGGGTACGAGTTCAACGCCGACGTCGCGGCCGTCGGCGTGGATGCGCAGGATCGCGTCTACGCGTTCAACCGCGGCGCGCATCCAATGGTGGTCTTCGACCGCGACGGCAACTTCCTGCGCTCGTGGGGTGAAGGCGTGTTCCGGCGTCCGCACGGCGTGCACATGGCGCCGGACGACACGCTCTGGCTCACCGACGACGGCGATCACACCGTTCGTCACTGCACGCTCGACGGCAAGGTGCTGCTCACGCTCGGCGTGCCCGGCAAGCCGACGGCGTTCATGAGCGGCGAGCCGTTTCATCGCTGCACGCACACGGCACTGTCGCCGCAGGGCGACCTCTACGTCTCCGACGGCTACGGCAACGCGCGCGTGCACAAGTACGCGTCGGACGGCACGCTGCTGCGGTCGTGGGGTGAGCCCGGCACCGATCCAGGGCAGTTCAACATCCCGCACAACCTCTGCTGCGATGCCGAGGGCTGGGTGTACGTCGCGGATCGCGAAAATCATCGCGTGCAGGTGTTCGACGGCAACGGGCGCTACGAGACGCAGTGGAACAACATGCACCGGCCGTCGGGACTGTTTCTGGAGGCCCGCCCGCCCGGGCGCTTCTACGTCGGCGAGATCGGCGGCGGCATGGCGGTGAACCAGGAGGTCCCGAACATCGGACCGCGCGTGAGCATCTACAGCGGCAACGGTGAGCTGCTGGCGCGGCTGGGTCGACGCCCCGCGGGACTCGAGCTCGGGCAGTTCATCTCACCGCACGGGCTGGCCGTCGACTCGCGCGGCGACATCTACGTCGGCGAAGTCTCGTACACCAACTGGGGTCGGCGTGGTCCGATTCCGCCCGGGCTGCGCAGTCTGCAGAAGCTCGTGAAGGTTCGCTGAGCGCAGGGAGGTGCCGGATGTCTGAGCACATCGTGCTGTCGTCCGACTCGCACGTGGTCGAGCCGCCCGATACGTGGACGGGGCGGCTGCCCAAGGAGCTGCGCGAACGCGGCCCCCGCGTCGTGCAGGACGCCGATGGCGACTGGTGGTTCGTGGATGGTGTCCGCACCAACTCGTTCCAGGGCGGCGCGCAGACGGGCAAACGGTTCGATCGCCCCGAGGAGCTGCGACCGTCGCACCGCTTCGCCGACGTGCGGCCGGGCGCGTACGATCCCAAAGAATTCCTCGCCGACAACGATCTAGACGGCGTTTGGGGCTCGGTCATCTATCCGACTGAAGGCCTGTCGCTCTTCCAGGTGCCGGATGGCAAGCTGCTGACCGCGATCTTCGCCGGCTACAACGACTGGCTGGCGGAATTTTGCCGGTATGCGCCCGCGCGGCTGAAGGGCATCGCGCTGATTCACGCCGAGGACGTGGCCGCCGCCGTCGCCGAGCTGACGCGCGCGCGCGGGCTGGGGCTCGTCGGCGCGATGATCACCGTGGGGCCCTCCGAGGACGCGTCGTACGATCGTCCGGCGTACGACCCGCTCTGGGCGGCGGCGCAGGATCTCGGCATGCCGCTGAGCTTGCACATCGCCACGTTTCGTCCCTCACCGGGTATCGCGTACGAGGACAATCGCACCGCCCGGCCGGGCTTGATCGCGACGTGGCACCGCTATATCGAGGTCTCGCTCGCGCACATGGTTCTCGCCGGTGTGTTCGAGCGGTTCCCGAAGCTGCGCGTCGGCTCGGTCGAGCACGAGCTCGGCTGGGTGCCGTTCTTCCTCGACCGTCTGGACTACACCTACACGCAGCGCGCGCGCCGTCCGTGGTGGTACCGGTTCAAGGACGGGCTGCCGAGCGACTTCTTCCGCCGCAACGTGTTCCTCAGCTTCCAGGAGGACGCGCTCGGCATGCGCGACCGCGACCTCATCGGCGTCGATCAGATGATGTGGGGCTCCGACTATCCGCACACGGAGAGCACGTTTCCGCAGTCGCAGAAGCTGCTCGCGCGCGTGTTCGCAGGCGTTCCCGACACCGAGCGCCGTCGCATCACCTGCGACAACGTCGCCCGCCTCTACGCCTTCGACCTCCCGCGCTAGCCGAGGGAGACGGTCCGAGTAACCGCCCGTAGCCGGGTGGCGCCGGTGCTGGTGCCGGGAGGCGGGCGGCGTGGGACCCCGTCGATCCTCGCCGTTCGAAGAACGGCGTGTGGATCGAGTGGGTGACGGAGCCCGCCGGACCGGCACCAAACCGGCGACAGGCCCTGGCTACGGACGCGGTACCTCGGACGGTCTCGTCACGCGAGCGCGACGTCGAGGACACGACGGACGACGTGGCGAGCGTCGAAGTATTCTTCGGCGAGGCGTCGCGCGAGCCGACACTGCCGGTCGTAGTCCGAGGCCACGCGCTCGAGCTGCGCCGCCGCCGCGTCAATGTCGGTGAAGCGCCATAGGCCGCTGTCGCTCGGCAGAAACCGACTCGGGCCCGTGTGTTGTACGACCGCCGGCTTGCCGCTCGCCAGATAGCAGACCGTGCGGTCGCTGATCCAGGCGTTCTGCAGCCGGACACACGAGGGCTTTACGCAGGTGAACTCGCCGAACGAGCTGCGGATGTAGTCCTGATAGTCCCACGGCGTGCCGGCGACGACCGTCGCGTCGCGCAGTCGCCAGCCATGCCGCTCCAGCGTCGCGCCTTCATCCGGCATATTCGTCCCGAGGTCGATGGCGAGCTCGAGCGGCCGCGACGTCCGGCGCGGCAGGTCGAGAAACGGCTCGAAGCCGTCGCGCTTCCGGTTCGCATAGTTTTCGTCCCGGTAGATCACCCAGCCATCCCACCAATTCGTCACGGTCGTGTAGGGCGCGGCCGCGTTCAAGGGCGCAGGCGGCCAGGCGGGGAGATGAATGGGCGGCGGCGTATAGTGCCAGCGCAGTCCGCAGTCGGGAAAGCGCGCGTTCGGCTGCCCGACCGTTTCGCCGATCGTGAAATACACGTCGTGCGGCGGAATGCGGAGCTGCCCTTCGCCGATCCACATCTGGGTCAGCCCCGGGTCGATGTCGACCATCGCGGTGCGGCGAACGCGGCGGAGGAGCTCCGGCGCGGCCTCGTAGGCGATGTTCAGGAGTAGATCGGCGCCGTCGATGGCTTCGAGCGCGAGGCCTGCATCCAGCGATTCGCACGGCACCGGTTCCGCGGGCGCCGCGCGCGAGAAGAGCACCACGGATTTGTCGAATCCGTATCGCGCGAGGTGAGTCTTCAACGCGCTGACGCGGGTGCGCAGGATCGCCGCCGGCACGTCGGCCTTCACACCTTCGAGCCAGATGACGCGACAGCCGAGGTCGGCAAGCCCGAGCGCCCAGTTCAGGAAGACCCAGCGATGACCGCCGGCGACAGGCGCGTGGAGCGTGTTGGCGTTGAGCGCGACGGTGATCATCGCGGCGACCCGCCGAGACCGCTGGGATTAACCGAGGCCCGCACGCTCGAGCAACGAGCCGACGACACGGTCGGCGTCGAAGTACTCCGCAGCGAGCTCGCGTGCGGCTCGACAGTGGCCCTTGTAATCGCTCTCGATCGCGTCCACGGCGGCCAGCGCCCCGTCGAGATCGCGGAACGCGAACAGCCCTTTGCCGGTCGGAAGCACGTTGCCGAAGCCCGTGTCTTGCGTGATCACGGGGCGACCAGCGGCGAGGTAACACGCGCTGCGATCGCTGAACCAGCCGGTTCGCAACCGCACGTACTGGTCCTTGGCGACGGTGAATTCCGCACGTGAGTCTTGAATGAACGTCCGATACGGCTCGATCTCGCCGGACAGCGCGAGCGCGTCACGCAGGACCCAGCCGTGC
>JBKOUQ010000044.1:0-16637 GCA_046723475.1 Candidatus Methylomirabilota bacterium | reverse complement strand
ACATCATGGAGAAGGGCATCGTTCGCCACCATGCGGCCGCCGCGGCCCTGCGCGCCGACTCGAGCGTCGTCCACCAGTATCTGGGAGTCTGAGGCGCATGATCCCCATCGACCAGATCCTCGTGCAGATCGTCAATGGCCTCGTGAACGGGATGATCCTCGCGCTGGTCGCATCGGGACTGACCCTGATCTTCGGGATCATGGACATCGTGAACTTTGCGCACGGCGATCTGTTCATGCTGGGCGCGTACGTCGGCACGACCGCGTATCTCACCAGCGGCAACTTCTGGGTCGCGCTCGTCGTGGCCGTGATGACGATGGCCGCGCTTGGCGCGGCGTTGCAGGTCGTGGCGCTGCGGCCGCTGCTCGGCCGCGATCCGCTCACGACGGTCCTCGCGACGTTCGGCATCTCGCTCGTCATCCAGAACTACGCGCTCTGGCAATATGGACCGGTCCCGCGCAAGATTGTCGAACCCGTCACCGGACATTTCCGGCTGTTCTACGTCGAATATCCGTGGTACCGGATCGTCATTGCGCTGATGTCGGCCGCGATCATCGGCGCCCTCTACCTCTTCATGAAGTATGGGAAGCACGGCATCTGGATCCGGGCCACCACGCAGGATCGGGTGATGGCCGCGGCCATGGGCATTCCGGTGCCGTGGGTGCATACGGTGGTCTTCGCGATCGGCGCCGGCATGGCGGCCGCCAGCGGCGTGCTGTTCGGCCCGACCGTCGGCATCAACCACGCCATGGGGTTCGACTTCACGCTGCGCGCGTTCGTCGTCGTCGTCGTGGGCGGCATGGGGAATCTCGCGGGCTCGATCCTCGCGTCGATCTTCATCAGCCTGCTCGAGTCGCTGGCCACCATCTGGGTGAGCCCGGCGCAGGCCGTGATCGTCTCGTTCGTCGCGCTGATCCTCACGCTCCTGATCCGCCCGACCGGGCTGTTCGTGCCGACGCCGAAATAATGAAGAGACGATGAGCACGGTGAGTCCGCCCGCCGCGTCGGCAACCGAACGCGAGCTCGACACGCGCGCGCGGGGCGACGGGCCGAGCGTCGCCTACTGGATCGGCTTCGTGATCGTCGTCGGCGCGCTCGCTCTGAGCCCGTTCGTGCTGCCGGAGTTCTGGCAGCGCTTCGCGACCGAGATCCTGATCTGGGGCCTGCTCGGGATGTCGTCGGACATCCTGATCGGCTACACCGGCATGCTGTCGTTCGGCCACTCGGCGTTTTTCGGCCTCGGGCTGTATGGCGCGGCGGCCGCGCTGCTGGTCGTGCGGCCGCCCAACCTCTGGCTCGCGCTCGCGGCCGGGCTCGCCGCCGCCGCGCTCGTCGCGGTGTTCGTGGCCTTCTTCTCCACGCGCCTGCGTGACATTTACTTTTCGATCACGACGCTGGTGTTCTCTCAGATTTTCTACGTCATCATCTTCACGTGGACGGAGGTCACCGGCGGGGAAAACGGGCTGACGTTCCGGCAGCCCCCGTTCGCCGTGCCCGGCCTGTTTTCCCTGCCGTTCACGCGGAACGGCCTGCACTGGTTCGTGCTCGGGATGGTGACGCTGTCGTATCTGCTGCTGCGGCGGATCACGCAATCACCGTTCGGGATGGTGCTGCAATCGATCCGGGAAAACGAGGCGCGCACCCGCGCCATCGGCTACGACGTTGCGCGCTACAAGATGGTCGCGGTGATGCTGTCCGGGCTCTTCGCGGGGCTGGCGGGCGCGCTCTACGCGGTGCAGAACAAGTTCGCAGCGCCGGACTTCGTGCTCTTTCTGATTTCCGGCGAGACCGTCATCTTCAACGTCATGGGCGGCGTGGGGACACTCGTCGGGCCGGTCGCCGGGGCCGCCTTCTACCTCGGGATGAAGGAAGCGTTTTCCCGCGTCTTCTACGAGTACTACCTGATCCCCGTCGGCATCATCTTCACGCTGTTCGTGATGTTCGTGCCCCAGGGCCTCCTCGGATTCCTCCGCCGCCGGCTCAATCAGTAGCCGTTCGCGGCCCTGCGGCGCGGCGCCCGCCCGGCGCCTCAGCCGAAACGCTCGTCGTGTCCGACGTCCAGCGGACGATCGGGTACGAGCGGCAGCGCGATCCGGAACACGGCACCCTCGCCCGGCGCGCTGCGCACGTCGATGGAGCCTCCGTGGTCCTCGACAATCTTCTGCGTGAGGGCGAGACCGAGCCCGGTGCCGCCATCCTTCGTGGAGAAGAACGGATTGAACACACGATCGAGGTCGCCGCGCGGGATGCCGTGCCCGGAGTCCTCGACCTCGATCACCACGGGCCGCGCGTTCGTCCGCGCGCCGGTGAGCGGGTCGACATCGGTCAAGGCGAGTCGGAGCGTCAGCTGCCCTCCACGCGACATCGCGTCGAGCGCGTTGGCCACGAGGTTCACTACCGCGCGATAGAGCGCCTCGTGGTCCGCCCACACGGCCGGGACATCGCGCGGCCAGTCGCGCATCACGCGAATGCCCTGGGCGTCGAGACGCTCACCATACAGCTCGAGCACGCGCTCGAGCAGCGCCGGCAGGCGTACGGGCGTGAACGTCAACCGAGCCGGACGCGCGAGCTCGAGCAGCCGCTCGACGATCGTGTTGATGCGCTCGAGCTCGCGCGGCACGACGGTGAGGAACTTCTGACGGAACTCCGGATCCTCGAACCGTCGCGTGAGGTGTCGACTGAAGGTCAGCAACGACGTCAGCGGGTTCTTGATTTCGTGCGCCAGGCCCGCCGCAAGCTCGCCGATCGCGGCCAGCCGATCGGATCGGCGAAGACGGTCCTCGAGCTGCCGCACGCGCGTGAGGTCGCGGAAGACACCGACCACGCCGAGCTCTTTGCCGTCGCCGCCACGCAGCGGCGCCGCGGACAGTTCGACCGGCGTCACACGGCCGTTGCGCCGCCGCAGCGCGAGCGTGACGCCGAGCACGGGAATCCGGTTGGCGAGCGTCTCCATCAGCAGCTCGCCGAGGTCCGGCGTGGGCGCGAACACTTCGGTGCAGTAGTGGCCGCACACCTCGCCCGCGAAGAATCCCGTCATGAGCTCGGCGGCCGGGTTGAGCGTCACGATCCGGCCATCCAGGTCGATCGTGACGATGCCACTGGTGAGCGACGCCAGGATGTTGTCCGTATACGATTTCAGGTCGGCGAGCTCCTCGAAGCGTCGCCGCAGCTCGGCGTTGGCGTCCTCCAGCGCCACGCGCTGCTGCGCCAGCTCGGCCACCATGTGGTTGAAGGCCGTGGCCAGCCGGCCAATCTCGTCGTCGCTCCGCGCCTCGATCCGCTGGTTCCATTCGCCGCGCGCGAGCGCGACCGCGCCGTCCGCGAGCTGCTGCACGGGGCGTGAGATGCGGCGCGCGATCACCGCGGCACCGACGCCGCCGAACAGCAGCATCACCAGCGTCAGCGTGGCCAGCTGCGAGCGTGTCCGGACGATCCTGGCCTCCATCCGTGTCTTGGAAAGCCCCACCCTCGCCGTGCCCCACTTCTGTCCGCTGACGAGGATGGGGACCGCGAAATCGATGACGGACTGCCGTGCGGCGCTCGTGTCCTGCATGATCGGGCGCATCGAGCGCGCCGCCTCCAGCTCCACCTTCGACTTCAGCGAGGAGCCCACGCGCTCAGGATGCTGACTGTGCGCGGCAACCTTGCCCTCGGCGTCGAGCACGATGGCGTACATCACGTCCGGCTCGCGGGCCACGCGCTCGACGTTTTGCTCGAGCGCAGTGAAGTTGTACAGCAGCAGTGGATTCTGCGAGGCGGCCGCCAGGCTGCCCGCCATGACGCGGCCGCGGCGCTCGAGCTCCTCCACGATCGCCGCGCGCTGCTGGCGCTCGACGACGAAAAAGCCGCCCGCCATGATCGGCACGATGAGGAGGACCGTCGCCCAGAGGAGTCGCGCACGCAGGCTCCGCAACCGCCACCGCGTCATCGCGCGAGCCAGACCTTCCGCATCGGGATGTACGGATCACCGAGCCCGTTGACCTCGACCGATCGCACCCACGGCTGAAAGAGGCGCTCGTAGTTGTAGTGCCAGATCGGAAGGACGACCGCGTCGTCGACGATCAGCTGCTCGGCGCGGCGAAACAGCTCCACCCGGCGCTGCGGGTCGGGTGCGATACGCGCCGCTTCCAGCAAGTCGTCGACGATGGGATTGCGGTAGCGCGTGAAGTTCCTCGCGCTGCGAGAGTGAAACAGCTTCGTCAGGAAGTCGTCGGCATCGGGGACGTCCGCGTACCACGCATACAGGAACGCGGGCAGACGTCCGTCGGTGAGCGCCTTGGAGAACGCGGGCCAGTCGGTGAGGTACTTGAACTCGGCCTGCGCGCCGACCGCGGCCAGCGAGCGCCGGATCATCTCGTGCTCGCGCTGAATCGCCGCGTTACTGACGCTGGACCAGATCTCGAGCTTCGGCAACCCGTGTCCGCCCGGATACCCGGCTTCGGTCAGGAGCGCGGCGGCGCGTCGCGGATCGTAGCCGCCGGCGACCAGCGCGGGATTGAACCCGAGCGTGCCCGGCGGCACGATCCCGCGCGCCGGTGTGTGCTTTCCGAGGTGTGCGATCTCGATGATCGCGTCGCGGTCGACGGCCGCGACGATCGCCTGGCGTACGCGTCGATCGTCGAACGGTTTCGTCCGGGTGTTGAACCCGTAGAAGCGCACGCTGAACATCGGACGCCGGACGTAGACATGACGACCGCTCGTGATCGCGGCGCGGTAGTCGCGGCTGGGCGGCTGAGTGTCCTCGAGCTCGCCTCTGACGAACTCCTGATACATCTGATCGAGCTCACCCCCGGGAAAGATTCGATACACCAGATGCGACAGCCGCGGCGCGCCGTCGAAATAATCGGTGTTCGCGGCGAGAACGATCTCACGGCCGCGCTCCCACCGGTCGAAGCGGAACGGCCCCGTGCCGACAGGCTTGACGCCGAACCCGGCGGGATCGCGCTCCACGACTTCACGCGGCACGATCTTGGCCTGACCGACCGCCAGCAACGTCACGAACGGCACGGGCGCCTCGCTCAGCGAGACCTGCACGGTGTGGCGATCGACCACGGTGAGCCCCGCGACCGTGGACGCGCGGCCCGCTCGAAATTCCGCGGCGCCGCGGATGTGGGCGAACAGATCGGCGGCGCCGGACTTGACGCGTGGATCCAGGACGCGCGTCAGCGAGAACACGACGTCGTCGGCAGTGAGCTCGCGGCCATGGTGGAAGCGCACGCCCTGGCGCAGCGTGAACGTCCACGTGAGCCCGTCGCGCGACGCGCGCCAGAACTGTGCGAGCGACGGCGCAATGGCGAGCGTTTGATCGAAGGCGACGAGGCCATCGAAGATCTGCTGGGCCACCGAGCGCCCGTAGATGTCGCTGATGACCGCCGGGTCGAGCGTGGCGGGGTCGTTCGCGATCGGCCGCCTGTACGCGCGGTCCTGCCCGATCGTCGGGGTGGCGGCGGCGAGGACGAGAATGAGGGCGAGGAGCGCAGTGCACGCGCTCCCCGCCCTCGTGATGATCGCCGTTGGGACGATTACTCGCCGCCGCCACCATCCGCGTTGCCGACCGCGACGAACAGCTGGGTCGAGCCCGATGTGCCCGATTCGATCACCGGCGCGATGAGGAGCAGCGAAACCATGGCGAGCACGATCGCGAAGACCTTCGTCATTGACCTGTCCCCTTTTCGGCAGGTGCTCGCTCCCACCATGGGGGCGGCGTCCCACCTTCGGGGACAGGCCGTAGGCAATTCGACCGCCAACAACGACCCGCCGCCTCGCAAGACCCAACTGCCTGAATCTTCGTTCCTGCGCGGTCTCTCGGCTCACCGTGGTTGGCCCATTCATGTGCATCCAGACCGCCGGGCTGGCCCGTTACTGGGCGCCCGCATCGTCGCCGCCTTCTGCCGCGAGCTTCCAGCGCGACAGCCTGATGCGCAGGGAGTTTCGGTGCAGACCCAGCACACGGGCGGCTTCGCTGACGTTGCCGCCGACCTCTTCGAGCACGCGCTGCACGATGATGCGCTCGAAGCGGTCGCTTGCCTGGTTCAAATCCATGCGCGGAGGCTCGGGGGCCTGACCGGGCGCGGCGCGCCCCGGCGTCACCGTCACGTCGAGCGGCAAGTCCGCGGGGCCGATCCACGGCCCCTCGGTCAGGACCATCGTCCGCTCCACGACGTTCTGGAGCTCGCGCACGTTGCCGGGCCACGCGTACGACGCGAGCAGATTCAACGCATCCGGCGTGAATCCATGGACGTGCTTCTTGAACTCGTCGTTGTAGCGGCGCACGAAGTGCTCGACGAGGCGCGGCACGTCGTCGATTCGGGCGCGCAGCGGAGGGACGACGACCGGCACGACGTTGAGGCGATAGAACAGGTCCTCGCGAAACGCGCCGGCCGCGACCGCACGCTTGAGATCCGCGTTGGTGGCCGCGACGATCCGGACGTCGATCTTGAGCGGCCGCGTGCCGCCCACGCGCTCGATCTCCCGCTCCTGCAGCACGCGCAGCAGCTTGGCCTGGACATCGGGACGCAGCAGCCCAATCTCGTCGAGGAACAGCGTCCCGCCCTGCGCGAGCTCGAACCGCCCGAGCTTCCGCTGATGCGCGCCCGTGAACGCGCCCTTCTCGTGACCGAACAGCTCGGACTCGACGAGTGACTCCGGGATCGCGGCGGGATTCACCGGCACGAACGGCTTGTCGCGCCGCGGCCCGCGATAATGGATCGCCCGCGCGATCAGCTCCTTCCCCGTCCCGCTCTCGCCGGTGATGAGCACCGTCGTCGTCGTGCGTGCGAGCTGGGTCACGAGCCGCGCAAGCTTCTGCATCTCCGGGTGCTGGCCGACGATCTCGTCGCGCTCACGGCTGCGCTCGAGCTCGCCGCGCAAGAACGCAACTTCGCGTTCGAGCGAGCGCCGTTCGACGGCGCGCCGCACCAGCGACAGCAAGTCCTCGTCCTCGAACGGCTTGGTGACGTAGTCGAACGCGCCGAGCTTCATCGCGGCCACGGCGGTGCGCACGGTGCGCACGGCCGTGACGAGGATCACCTCGAGGGTGTCGTCAACCGTCTTCAAGCGTTCCAGCACCTCGATCCCGTCCATTTCGGGGAGCCGGATGTCGAGCAGGACGACGTCGACATGCTGCGAGCGCACGATGTCGAGCGCGCGCAGGCCGTCGGGCGCGTCGACCACGTCGTAGTCCTGATCGAGGACGAGACGGAACGACTCACGGACGCTCTCCTCGTCATCGACCACGAGCACCACGGGCCGCAGGGCGTCGTCCCCGCTCATGTGCCGAAGCACTGTATCAAAGCCGTGGGCCCGCGAAAACGGTCCACCGAGCGCCCACACCGCGGGCGTCCTCGCGTGCGCCGTATGCGATTCGGGACATTGACCGCGCCGCGCACGGCCCCAACAATCGCCGCATGCTGTCCCGCGTGCAATCCGCGGCGTTGCTCGGCGTCGAAGCCGTGCTGGTCCAGGTCGAGGTCGACGTGTCGCCCGGCCTGCCGGCATTCGCGACCGTGGGGCTGCCCGACTCCGCGGTGCGCGAGAGCCGCGAGCGTGTCCGCACGGCGATCCGCAACGCCGGCTACACGTGTCCGAACGATCGCATCACCGTGAATCTCTCGCCCGCGGATCTCCGCAAGGAAGGCGCCGCGTTCGATCTGCCGATCGCGCTCGGCATCCTCGGCGCGACCGACGTTCTTCACGCCGACGGCGTCGGCCCATTCGCCGTCGTCGGCGAGCTCGCGCTGGACGGCAAGATCCAGGCGGTCCGCGGCGCGCTTGCGGTGGCGCTGGCGTGCCGACGGCGTGGCATCGGAACGTTGTTCGTGCCGACTGACAACGCGGCAGAAGCGAGCGCGGTCGACGGCGTGCGTGTTCTCGCGGCCGGCACGCTCGGCGACGCCGTCGCGGTTCTCAACGGCAAGGCGCCCGCAGTGACGCCGTCCGCGCCGCTGATCGAGCGCGCCGTCGACGATGCCGATCTCGCCGACGTACGCGGTCAGGCGCACGCCAAGCGCGCACTCGAGATCGCCGCGGCCGGCGGCCACAATCTGCTGCTCGTCGGCCCACCGGGAGCCGGCAAGACGATGCTCGCTCGGCGGCTCGCGGCGATCTTGCCGCCGCTGTCGCGTGACGAGGTGCTCGAGGTGTCGACGATCTGGTCCGTCGCGGGGCTGCTGCACCGCCGCGGCGCGCTCGTTGACACGCGTCCGTTTCGGGCCCCGCATCACACCGTTTCGGTCTCGGGTCTCATCGGCGGTGGACGACCGCCGCGTCCAGGCGAGGCGACACTTGCACACCGCGGTGTGCTGTTCCTCGACGAGCTGCCGGAGTTTCAACAGCACGTGCTCGAGTCGCTGCGCCAGCCACTGGAAGACGGCCGTGTCGCCATCGCGCGCGCGAGCGGCATCCGCGATTTTCCCGCCCGGTTCCAGCTCGTGGCCGCGGCGAATCCGTGCCGCCGCGGCTGTCCCGCACTCGACCGCTGTCTCTGCACACCGGCCGAGCGCGATCGGTATATCGGCCGCCTGTCCGGGCCGCTTCTCGATCGTATCGACCTGCACGTCGAGCTGCCGGCGCTCGACGGCGCGGAATACGTCGGCGCGCCCGCGGGGGGCGATGATTCGGCAACCGTGCGCGCCCGCGTCACGCAGGCCCGCGAGCGCCAGCGCGCCCGCGGCGCGGCGGCGTGCGTGCGGCTGAACGCCGAGATCGGCGGGCGCCTCTTGCGCCGCCTGTGTCCGATCCCCAGCGACGCCCAGCGGCTGCTCGCCGCGGCGATGACGCGGCTGGGATTGTCGGCGCGCGGCCACGACCGGGTCATTCGGGTCGCGCGCACGATCGCCGATCTGGCCAACTCCGACACGGTGGCCATCGAGCATTGCGCCGAAGCGCTGCAGTATCGAGGGCTCGATCGGCGATGGCGACCGTGAGCGCACGGGCCCTGGGGCGCCGGTCCGGTTGCGTCGTGGCACAATAGCGGCCACTCTGGGCGGGAGGTTAGCTATGGCGCAGGCGGTGGTGGTCGTCACGGACGTGCAAGAGCGATTGTTCGGCGCGATGGACGCCGAGCGCCGCGACGAGATGGTTCGCAATCTGAAGATCTTGCTGCCGGCGGCTCGCCGCCTCGGGACGCCGGTCATCGTCACGGAGCAGTACCCCAAAGGACTCGGCCGCACGCTGCCCGAGCT
The DNA here is from genome assembly GCA_046723475.1 of Candidatus Methylomirabilota bacterium. Lineage (GTDB taxonomy): Bacteria > Methylomirabilota > Methylomirabilia > Rokubacteriales > CSP1-6 > AR12. The sequence continues at coordinate 7,455 of JBKOUQ010000044.1, read as the reverse complement.
TCGTGTCCTGCTCGACGACGCCCCCGCGCTCGAGAAGAATGCGTTCTCGGCGTGCGGCGCCGCGGGTTTTGCCGAACGGCTTCGCGATCTCGACGCCTCGTCGGTCATCCTCACCGGAATCGAAGCGCACGTCTGCGTGCTGCTCACCGCGCTGGACCTGTTGGCGCGCGGGACCGGAGTCGCGATCGTCGCCGACGCGGTATGCTCGCGGCGGCCCGCGAGCATGGACCTGGGACTGGCGCAAGCGCGTCAGGCGGGAGCAGTCATCACGTCGACCGAGACGGTGGTGTTTCAGCTCCTCGGCAGCGCGGACACGCCGGCCTTCCGCGAGATCAGCAAGCTGCTGAAGTAGAGCCGCGCGGAATTACTTGCGGCCGCGCGGCGGGATGTTCGTGTACGTCACCGTCCCGTCACGCGCGATCGTCTGGTACACGCGCGTCTGCGGCGTATCGACGCCGTCGACGCCGTAATAACGCAAGACCTTGGCGACGTAGTCCTGCGTCTCCGGATACGGCGGGACGCCGCCATAGGCGGTCACGGCTTTCTCGCCGGCGTTGTACGCGGCGATCGCGAACGGGAGGTTACCGGGAAAGCGATCGAGAAGGCCGCGCAGGTGGCGCACGCCGCCGTCGATGTTTTCGCGGGGATCGAACGAGTTCCGCACACCGAGCACCGACGCCGTGGACGGCATGAGCTGCATCAGCCCCTGCGCGCCCTTGCGCGAGACCGCGCGGGCGTTGAAGCCGGATTCGGCGCGGATGACCGCGGTCACGAGACGCTCCGGAATGCCGTAGCGGTTGGCCGCCTCGTTGATCTCGCGCGCGTACGGCGCCGGATCACCCTGCGGCAGTCTCAACCAACCCGCCTGCGTGCCGGTCGTGAACCCCATTCGCTGATACCGCGGGTCGTTGGGCGCGTTCGTGAAATGTATCGAGCCGTCCGGCGCCTTGAACTTGTACATCTCGGCACCGGCCGGCGAAGCGGCCACGGTCATGGCCGCAAGCACAGTCACCCCGAGGATTCGGATCACGATGCATCGATCTTAGCCGAATCGGCCGGGGTGTGTCGCGACGAACGCGATGCGTGCGATGGCGCCGACTTAGCGGCGTGACAAGACCCCGCCCGTGGGGGCCGTTGCCGGCTCGAGCGCCACCACAAGCACATCGGCGATCGTCTCGGCGAACTGGACCGTGAGGCGATCGCGAACGGATGCCGGAACATCCTCCAGCAGATTCTTCTCGTTGCGACGCGGGAGAATGACGGTGCGCAGTCCCGCACGATGCGCGGCCAGCACTTTCTCCTTGATGCCGCCCACCGGCAACACGCGCCCGGAGAGGCTGATCTCGCCCGTCATGGCGACGTCCGCACGGACGGGCCGACCGACAAGCAGCGACACCAGTGCGGTCGCCATGGTCACGCCGGCCGACGGTCCGTCTTTCGGAATCGCGCCCGCGGGAACGTGGATGTGCAGGTCCGACCGCTCCCAGAACTCCGGGTTGATGTCGAGCTCGTTCGCGTGCGAACGCACCCACGACAGCGCCGCCTGCGCCGACTCCTTCATGACGTCGCCCAGCTGGCCCGTGAGCGTGAGGGTTCGTGCGCCCGGCATTCGCGTGGCCTCGACGAAGAGGACATCGCCACCCGCGGCCGTCCATGCGAGACCGGTGGCCACGCCCGGCACACGCGTTCGCTGCTCGACTTCCTCGAGCTCGAAGCGCGGTACGCCGAGGAACGACACGACGACGTCCGGAGTGACCCGAACGGGCTCGGTACGCCCCTCCGCACGCTGCCGGGCGATCTTGCGGCACACCGACGCGATCTCGCGCTCGAGGCTCCGCACGCCGGCCTCGCGGGTGTATCCGCGCGCGAGCAGACGCAGTGCCTCCGGCTCGAACATGACGTCGTCACCCGCCGTGAGCCCGTGCTCACGCGCCTGCTTGGGAACGAGGTGCCGCTGGGCGATGGCGACCTTTTCCTCCTCCGTGTACCCGGCGAGGTTGATGATCTCCATCCGGTCGCGCAGCGGCGCCGGGACCGTATCCATCACGTTTGCGGTCGTGATGAACAGGACCCGCGACAGGTCGAACGGCACGTCGAGATAGTGGTCGCGGAACGCGGCGTTCTGCTCGGGATCGAGCACCTCGAGCAGCGCCGAAGCCGGATCGCCTCGGAAATCCATGCCGAGCTTATCGACCTCGTCGAGCATGAGCACGGGGTTCTTCGTGCCGGCACGGCGGAGTCCCTGCACGATCTGCCCGGGGAGCGCGCCGATGTACGTTCGGCGATGGCCCCGAATCTCCGCTTCGTCACGCATGCCGCCAAGTGAGACGCGATGGAACTTCCGACCCAGGGTTCGCGCGATCGACTTCCCGAGCGACGTCTTCCCGACGCCAGGCGGTCCGACGAAGCACAGGATCGGATCCTTGCCGCCGGGACGAATCTTCTTCACCGCGAGGTATTCGAGGATCCGATCCTTGATCTTATCGAGACCTTCGTGGTCCTCGTCGAGCATCGCGCGCGCCGCGCCGATCTCGACCATGTCAGTCGTCTCCTGCTGCCATGGCATCGCGAGGAGCCAATCGATATAGGTGCGCGCCACCGTGTACTCGGCGGCTGCCGGCGGCATCTTGGCGAGTCGATCGAGCTCGCGCACCGCCTCGGCCTTGGCCTCGTCCGGCATGCCGGCCGCGTCGATCTTCGCGCGCAGCGCGTCGATCTCTTGGGTCCGCTCGTCGCCCTCGCCGAGCTCTTTCTGGATCGCTTTCAGCTGCTCACGGAGGTAGTAATCGCGCTGGGTCTTCGTCATCTCGGACTGAATCTCGGACTGAATCTTGCTGCCAAGCTCCAGGACCTCCGCCTCCTTACCGAGCGCGGCGGCGAGCTTCGACAGACGTTCACGCACGTTGACCGTCTCGAGCAGCTCTTGCTTCAGCGAGAGCGCCAGCGAAGGCAACGAGGCCGCGATCAGATCGGTGATCGCCGCCGCGTCTTCGACGTTGTCGAGAATCGCCACGAGCTCATCGGGCACCGTCGGCGACAGCGACACGACCTTGCCGAACAGCGACGTCACGCTGCGGACGAGCGCCTCGAGCTCCAGATCGGACGCGGGCTGGGCTTCCTCGATCGGCTCGATTCGCGCCTTCAGATACGGTTCAGTCTGTATGATTTCCACCAGGCGGAATCGGCCGATGCCCTGCGCAACGAGCCGCAGCGTTCCGTCCGACTGCTTCACGGCCTTGTGGACGACGGTGATCGTCCCGACGGAATGGAGGCCACCGGCGCGCGGCGCGTCTTCCTTCGGATCCTTCTGCGTGATGGCGCCGACGACGCGGCCGCCTTGCAAGGCTTCTTCGATGAGCCGCACAGACGACGTCCGCCCGGCACCGAGCGGCATGACCGCATGCGGGAACAGGACCGTACCGCGCAGCGGCAGGATCCCGACGATATCGGGGATCAGCCGCGCTGGGTCGCGCTGAGTGTCACTCATTCGAAAATTCCTGCTTTCTCCGGATGGAGTCAGAACAGATCGACGGGCCCGAGCTGTCCGGACGCCGCACGCACCAGCGCCTCGCGCGGCTCCGCCGCGCGTTCGGGCCGAGCATCGGTGCCGCCCTCACGGACATAGGCGAGAAGGTCTTCGATCTGTTTCTGCATTTCGATCATCCGGCGTCTCATCTTTAAGATGATTTCGACGCCGGCCAGATTCACGCCGAGATCGCGGGTCAGTCGAAGAAGACGTGCGATGTCCTCGACATCCTCGGCGGAATACATGCGGGTCTGGCCTTCGCTACGGCTCGGCCGCACGAGGCCTTTCTTCTCGTAGAAGCGCAATGTCTGCGGGTGGACGTTGAGCATGTCGGCCACGACGCCGATCATGTAGAGCGGCTTGCCCCGGTCGCTGGTCATGCTGTGCCACCGCGATAGCGATCGAGATCGCCGCGAGCGGTGGCCGGAAGCAACCGCTCGAGCTCGCGGACGAGCTCTTCCGTTCGAGCATCGAGCCCGCTGGGGATCTCGACGCGGGCGGTGATGAAGAGATCTCCAGGAGCATCCTCGCCTGGGCGCGGGACACCCTGACCACGAAGCCTGAAGACCTGTCCGGGCTGCGTGGCGGGCGGCACCACGAGAACGGCCTCGCCCTGCGGCGTCGGCACGCGAACTCGAGCCCCGCGCAGCGCCTCCCACACCGTAATGGGCAGGTCGAAGTGGATCCCCTCGCCCTTGCGCACGAAGAACGGATGCTCCAGCACCCGCGTGCTCACGATCAGATCACCACGTGGACCGCCTAGCGGTCCCGCGCTCCCTTCGCCGCTGATCCGCACCTGCATCCCCGAATCGACGCCGGCGGGAATCGCCACCTCCACGCGGTCGGGCGTGCGTCGCACACCGCGCCCCGAGCACATCTCGCACGGGCCGTTCGCGCCGCGCCCGCGCGCGTCGCACGACGTACAGCGGGAGAATCGCGGCACAGTGAGATGGACGACCGTGCCACGAACGACGTCGGAGAACTTCAACTCGACCGCCATGTGGACGTCCTCGCCGCGACGCCCGGCGGGAAGGGCATCCAGCCCGCCGCCGAACCGGTCGTACAGCGAGCGCGCGTCCGGATCGATCAGGATCCGATACGCCTCGGCGATCTCCTGGAACAGATCACGCGCCGTGGCGTCCCAGAAGTTCACATCCGGCGAATACTGCCGCGCGAGCCGGCGGTACGCCTGCCGGATCTCGCGCGGCCCCGCGGTGGCGGCAACGCCAAGCACCGCGTAGTAGTCACGACGCATGGCCTACTTTTTCTCTCCGAGGTCCTCAAATTCCGCGTCGACGACCTCGCCTTCCTTCGGGCCCGATGCGCGCCCCGCGCCCGGCTCGGAGCCGGCCTGCCCCGGCGCCTGGCCGGCCTGCGCCTGAGCCTCGCGATACATGATTTCGCCGAGCTTGTGCGCCGCCTTCGACAGCGTGTCCTGCGCGCGCTTCATGCGCTCGAGATCCTCCGTCTTGAGGGCCTCTTTCGCTTCCGCGAGCGCGTCGTCGATGGCCTTGCGATCGCTCTCCGCGAGCTTGCTGCCGTGTTCGGACAGCGTGCGTTCGGTGGAGTACACCAACGAGTCCGTCTGGTTGCGCACTTCGATCGCCTGCTTGTGCTGGGCGTCTTCGGCGGCATTAGACTCCGCTTCCTTCACCATCCGATCGATCTCATCCTTGCTGAGGCCGGACGATGCCGTGATGGTGATGTGCTGTTGCTTGCCGGTCGCGGTGTCCTTGGCCGACACGTTGAGAATGCCGTTGGCATCGATGTCGAACGTGACCTCGATCTGCGGCACGCCGCGCGGCGCCGGCGGAATGCCGTCGAGGTGGAAACGGCCGAGCGTGCGATTGTCGCGTGCCATGGGTCGCTCGCCCTGCAGCACGTGCACCTCGACCGACGGCTGGCTGTCCGCTGCCGTGGTGAACCGCTCGCTCTTCTTCGTCGGGATCGTGGTGTTTCGCGAGATCAGCGTCGTCATCACGCCGCCGAGTGTCTCGATGCCGAGCGACAGCGGCGTCACGTCGAGCAGCAGCAAATCCTTGACCTCGCCGGTGAGCACGGCGCCCTGCACGGCAGCGCCGACGGCGACGACTTCGTCCGGGTTCACGCCCTTATGCGGCTCGCGCGCGAACAGCGCCTTCACCGCTTCCTGGACTTTTGGCATGCGCGTCTGCCCACCCACGAGGATGACCTCGTTCACGTCCTTGGCGGTCACCCCGGCGTCCTGCATCGCCTGGCGGCACGGACCGAGCGCCCGCTCCACGAGGTCGGCGACGAGTGACTCGAGCTTGGCACGCGTGAGCGTGAGCACGAGATGCTTCGGTCCCGTCGCATCCGCCGTGATGAACGGCAGATTGATCTCGGTCTGCACGGTCGTAGAGAGCTCGATCTTCGCGCGCTCAGCGGCTTCCTTCAGCCGCTGCAGCGCCATCCGGTCCTTTCGCAGATCGATGCCGTGCTCTTTCTTGAACTCGTCGGCGATCCAGTCGATCACGCGCTGGTCGAAATCATCGCCGCCCAGATGCGTGTCGCCGTTCGTCGCCTTGACTTCGAACACGCCCTCACCGATCTCCAGGATGGAGATATCGAACGTGCCGCCGCCGAGGTCGTACACGGCGATCGTTTCGTCCTTCTTCTTGTCCAAGCCGTACGCGAGCGCCGCTGCGGTCGGCTCGTTGATGATGCGAAGAACCTCGAGGCCGGCGATCTTGCCCGCGTCCTTCGTGGCCTGGCGCTGCGCGTCGTTGAAATAGGCGGGGACGGTGATCACGGCCTGAGTGACCTTCTCACCGAGGTAAGCCTCAGCCGCCTCCTTCAGCTTGCGCAGGATCATGGCGGAGATCTCGGGGGGCGAGTATTGCTTGCCGCGCACTTCGACCCGGGCATCGCCGTTCGCCGCCTTCACCACCTTGTACGGCACGAGCTTGATTTCCTGCAGAACCTCGTCGTGCCGGCGGCCCATGAACCGCTTGATCGAGAAGACGGTGTTCTCGGGATTCGTGATCGCCTGTCGCTTGGCCACCTGGCCGACGAGGATCTCGCCATCCTTCGTGAACCCGACGACCGACGGCGTGAGCCGGCTGCCTTCCTGGTTCGCGATGACGGTCGGATTGCCCCCTTCGACGACGGACACCACCGAGTTCGTCGTTCCGAGGTCGATTCCAATTACCTTCGCCATAACCCGTTAGCTCCATTCCTTACCGGAGGGCGGATACGTGACCGATCGTCCTGGAGGGGGGCAAGAGCTACCCCCTCCAGACGTTCCCCCGGTTACATGAGATCGATCTTGATTTCCTTAGGCTTGAGCTCTTCGGCCTTCGGCAGCTTGATCTCCAGCACACCGTCACGGTACGTCGCCTTCACGCGATCCGACTGCACGGCCATCGGAAGCTGAATCATTCGCTCGAACTTTCCGTATGTACGCTCGACGTGCAGCAGATCTTGTTCCTTAACCTCGTTCTCGAACCGTCGCTCGCCCTTGATCGTCAGCAGGTCGCCGGTAATCGACACGGTTACGTCCTTCTCACTCACTCCCGGCAGCTCGACGCTGACCACCACATCGTCCTTGCTGGCGTACATGTCGACCGACGGCAACCATGTCCTCCCACCGCCGGCGCTCGCCGCAGGACGGCCGAAGAAATTGTCGAAGAGACGGTTGACCTCGCTCTGGATGTCCGAAACGCGGAACGGCTCCCACCGATCCATGGTCCCAAACGGCCGCCAACGCTCCATCGCCATCGAATGGCCCTCCTTTTGACTCTTGCCGGCTCCTCCAGCCGGCGTTCTATGTTGAGTACGTATTCCTTATATCAGGTGAGTGTGTATCTGTCAAATAACTCCCGAGGCGACCGTGCAGCGATACACCTCCTGGGACACCGTCACACGTAAGTGAGTGGTACTGTTGCCACCGTGCGATTAGGGTGCGGAGG
>JBKOUQ010000183.1:0-15514 GCA_046723475.1 Candidatus Methylomirabilota bacterium | reverse complement strand
GGGCTGGAGGCCGTGAAGCGGGTGCCGCTCGAGCAGGCCCTCGCGGCCGCTACCACGCACCAGGAGGACTTCGTCCTGCCGTACGTCCGCGATCTCGCGAACGTCATCGACATGGACGCGATCCGGTCGGCGGGACTCACGATTGGTGTCGATCCGCTCGGCGGCGCATCCGCTCCTGACTGGCCGGCGGTCAACGAGCTGTACGGAACGAACATCACCATCGTCAACGCGGCGATCGACGCGACCTTCTCGTTCATGACCGTCGATCACGACGGTCAGATCCGCATGGATCCGTCGAGCCCGTATGCGATGACACGGCTCGTCGGTCTCAAGGATCGCTACCGCCTGGCCTTCGCGACGGATCCCGACGCCGATCGCCACGGGATCGTGACCGCGTCCATGGGCCTGATGAACCCGAACCACTACCTCGCCGTCGCCATCGGCTACCTGCTCACGAACCGGCCGCGCTGGCCGAACGGCGCCGCCGTGGGCAAGACCGTCGTGAGCAGCAGCATGATCGATCGCGTCGTCGACAAGTGCGGCGCCCGGCTGTTCGAGGTGCCGGTGGGATTCAAATGGTTCGTGTCGGGACTGTTCGACGGCTCGCTCTGCTTCGCCGGCGAGGAGAGCGCGGGTGCCTCCTTCTTGCGCCACGACGGCAGCGTGTGGGCGACGGACAAGGATGGCCCGCTGCTCGCGCTGCTCGCCGCGGAGATCACCGCGCGCACCGGCAAAGATCCCGGTGAGCACTACCGCGCGCTGACCGCGGAGTTCGGGACGCCGTACTACACGCGCATCGACGCCGGCGCCACGCCGGAGCAGAAGGCGCGCCTGGCGAAGCTGTCGCCCGACGCCGTTGCCGCCACCGCGCTCGCGGGTGAGCCGATCACGGCCAAGCTGAGCCATGCTCCCGGCAACGGCCAGCCGATCGGCGGCGTGAAGGTCATCGCGCGCAGCGGCTGGTTCGCCGCGCGGCCGTCGGGCACCGAGAACATCTACAAGATCTATGCGGAGAGCTTCAAGGACCAGGCGCATCTCGACGCCATCGTGCGCGAAGCGCAAGCGATGGTGGACCGCGCGCTGGGGGGCTGACCGTCGTGCCCAGCCGAGCCGACATGACACCGGCATGGAAAGCGCTGGCCGCGCACTATGACGCGATCCGCCCCGTGCATCTGCGCCGGCTGTTCGCCGACGATGGGACGCGCGGCCAGCGTCTGACCGCCGAGGCGGCGGGACTCTGTCTCGATTACTCCAAGAATCGCGTCACCGACGAGACCCTGCGCCTGCTGGTCGCGCTGGCCGAGGAGTCCGACCTGCGCGGACGCATCGACGCCATGTTCCGCGGCGAGCGGATCAACGTCACCGAGCGCCGGGCCGTGCTGCACGTCGCCCTGCGCGCGCCGCGCGGCACATCGATCGTCGTCGACGGCGAGAATGTCGTCGAGCACGTCCACGCCGTGCTCGACCGCATGACCGACTTCGCGAACCGCGTCCGGTCCGGGACGTGGCGCGGGCACACCGGCCACCGCATCCGCAGCGTGGTGAACATCGGCATCGGCGGGTCGGACCTCGGCCCGGTGATGGCGTACGAGGCGCTGAAGTACTACAGCGATCGGGCGCTGACGTTCCGGTTCGTGTCCAACGTCGACGGCACCGACTTCGTGGAGGCGGTGCGCGACCTGGATCCCGCGGAGACGCTGTTCATCGTGTCGTCGAAGACGTTCACGACGCTCGAGACCATGACGAACGCGCAGAGCGCGCGCGCGTGGCTCCTCGGCGCGTTGGGCGGCGATACCGCGGCCGTCGCCAAGCATTTCGTCGCTGTCTCGACGAACGCCAAGGCGGTGGCGGCGTTCGGCATCGATACGAGCAACATGTTCGCGTTCTGGGACTGGGTGGGCGGCCGCTACTCCATGGCCTCCGCCATCGGGCTCTCGACCATGATCGCGGTCGGGCCCGACAATTTTCGTGCAATGCTGCGCGGGCTGCATCTGATGGACGAACACTTCCGCACCGCGCCGCTCGATCGCAATCTGCCCGTGCTGTTGGGCCTGCTGGCGATCTGGTACGGCGACTTCTTCGGCGCCGAGACCGTCGCGATCCTGCCCTACGACCAGTACCTCAAGCGCTTCCCGGCGTATCTGCAGCAGCTGACGATGGAGAGCAACGGCAAGCGCGTCACGCTCGACGGCGAGCCGGTGCCGCACGCCACGGGGGCGATCTACTGGGGCGAGCCCGGGACCAACGGCCAGCACTCCTTCTATCAGCTGCTCCACCAGGGCACCCGCCTCGTGCCGTGTGACTTCATCGCCTTCGCGCATCCGCTGAATCCACTCGGCCAGCATCACGATCTGCTGCTCGCCAATGTCGTCGCGCAGAGTGAGGCGCTCGCCTTCGGCAAGACGGTCGACGAAGTGAGAGCGGAGGGCACGCCCGACTGGCTCGTACCGCACCGCGTGTTCCAGGGCAACCGGCCGTCGAACACGATCCTCGCGGAGCGGCTGACTCCCGAAACGCTGGGCGCGCTCGTGGCGCTCTACGAGCACAGCGTGTTCACGCAGGGCGCCATCTGGCGGATCGACTCGTTCGACCAGTGGGGTGTCGAGCTCGGCAAGGTCCTCGCACAACGAATCATCGCCGAGCTCGACAGTCCCGCGGAGCCGACGCTCACCCACGACAGCTCGACGAACAGTCTGATCCGCCGCCTCCGCCACCTGAAAGCGAGTCGATGATGCAGCTGGGAATGATCGGGATCGGCCGAATGGGCGGCAACATGACCCGGCGGTTGATGCGCGCCGGACACCAGCTCGTCGTCTATTCCAACGACGCGGCGTCGCGCACCGCATTCGCGAAGGAGTCGGGCGCCGTCGCCGCGTCGTCGCTCGGCGAGCTCGTGAGCCGCCTCGACGCGCCGCGCGCGGTCTGGCTGATGGTGCCGGCCGCGGCCGTCGATCCCACGCTCGAGCAGCTCGCACCCGTCGCCAGCCGGGGCGACATCCTCATCGACGGCGGCAACTCGTACTACGTCGACGACATCCGTCGCGCCAGGGAGCTCGCGCCGGGTGGCATCCACTATGTCGACTGCGGCACCAGCGGCGGCGTATGGGGGCTCGAGCGCGGCTATTGTCTGATGATCGGCGGCGAGCGCGCGATCGTCGAGCATCTCGACCCGATTTTTGCGGCGCTGGCACCCGGCCGCGACGCGGCGCCGCGGCTACCGGGGCGCGACAAGGTCGGCGGCACCGCCGAGCACGGTTACCTGCACTGCGGACCGCACGGTGCCGGTCATTTCGTGAAGATGGTCCACAACGGGATCGAGTACGGCGTCATGGCCGCGTACGCCGAGGGTCTCAACATTCTGCGGCACGCCAACGTCGGCCGCGCCGAACACGCCGTCGACGCGGAGACGACGCCGCTGCGCAATCCGGAGGAGTACCGGTACGAGCTCGATCTGCGCGACATCACCGAGCTGTGGCGTCGCGGAAGCGTGATCGCGTCGTGGCTCCTCGACCTCACGGCGAGCGCGCTACTCACCGACCCGCAGCTCGCGGGGTTCGCCGGACGCGTGTCCGATTCGGGCGAGGGGCGGTGGACGATCAAGGCGGCCATCGACGAGGCGGTGCCGGCGCCCGTGCTCACCGCGGCGCTCTACGAGCGGTTCACGTCTCGCGGTGAGGGCGATTTCGCGAACAAAGTGCTCTCGGCCATGCGCTACGCGTTCGGCGGCCACCACGAGCAGTCGCCTCGCTGACCGCGCTCCTAGGCCGCGCCGCGCCGGTCTTCCGCCGTCGCCTCGTCGTTGAAGTCGACGTCGCTCGCCAGACGACCGGTGATCAGCCGCGCCCCGCGATTGAACGTCAGATACTCGACGGCCCAGTCGATGAGGACGGTCACCCGACTGCGGAACTGCACGATGTACATGAGGTGGACGAACACCCACACCACCCACGCGATGAACCCCGAGAGATGCAGTCCGAAGACGTTGGCCACCGCCGACGCACGACCGATCACCGCGAGCTCGCCTTTGTCGACGTACCGGAACGGCGGCAGCGGTGTGCGGCCTCGGATTGTCCTGAGGATCGACTTCGCGGCGTACGCGCCGCCCTGCATGGCGACTTGCGCCACACCGGGCAACGGCTTGCCGTTCGCGTCCGACGCGAGGGCCAGGTCTCCGACGATATAGACATCGGGGAAGCCGGGCACGGTGAGATCGGGATTGACCTTGATCCGCCCGCCGCGATCCGTCTCCGCGCTCATGCGACGGGCCAGCGTGCGCCCCAGCGGGGGCGCCGTGACGCCGCCGGCCCAGATGACGGTCTTGGACCGGATGCGATCGACGGCGCCGTTGCTCTCGACCGTGACGCCATCGGAATCGATGTTCTTCACCATCACGCCCGTCTTCACGTGCACACCGAGGTGCGCGAGCGATTCGGCCGCCTTCGCGGAGAGATCTTCGGGAAACGACATCAAGACTCGCGGCGCGTGGTCCAGGACGACGATCTCGGCCTCTTCGGGGCGAATCGAGCGGAAGTCGTCTTTGAGCGTCTGTCGCGCGATCTCCGCGATGGCGCCCGCGAGCTCGACGCCGGTGGCGCCCGCGCCCACGATGACGAACCGCAGCCAGGCGCGTCGCTCGGCCGGATCGGTGAGACGCTCGGCCGCCTCGAACGCGTACAGAATTTTGTGGCGGATGGTCGTCGCTTCTTCGATGCTCTTCATTCCTGGCGCCGACGGTCGCCACTCATCGTGGCCGTAGTACGAGGTCTCGGAGCCCGCGGCGACGATCAGCGAGTCATAGTCGATCACCGCACCATCGGCCAGCCTGAGCTGCCTGGCCACGGGGTCGATGTCGACGACGTCGCCCAACAGGACTCGCGTATTTTTCTGACGACTCAGCACGCCGCGGATCGGCGCGGCGATCTGACCGGGCGACAGCGAGCCGGTGGCCACCTGGTACAGCAGCGGCTGAAACAGATGGTAGTTGCGGCGATCGATGAGCGTGACGTCGACGGGCGCCGACTCGAGCGCGCGCGCCGCGCGCAGGCCGCCGAAGCCCCCGCCGATGATGACGACACGGTGCCGCGCGCTCATGGCTTCACTGTACGCCCGGGGCAGACGGTTGGCGCGTTCGACACGCCCGCTCCGGCCGCGCGCGTTCAGTCTTTCGAGCGTCTCGTGAGCGAGAAGAAGATCGATCCGCCGATGACCAGCGCCGACGTGATACTGGCCACCGCGAACAGGCGGCCGGCGCGCATCACGACGCGTTGCAGTGCGTCGAGCTCGGTAAGCTCGACGCGCAGCTTCATCTGGCCGGTCTTCGCCGTGTAGAGTCCGCGGCGGATCTCCTTCGGCAGATCGGCGAACAGCTCGACGTATTGGGTGAGGACTTTCAGCCCGCGTCGTCCGAGCGCGAGCGGGGACAGCTGGTCGATCACCGCCTCGTGCAGCGTCGGCTGCATCGCGACAATCACGTCGAAGCTCGGGTCGAGCTTCTTGAAAGCGCCGTCCAGCGAGATGAACACTTTGAGCAGCATGGCTTGATCCGGCGGCATCGTCAGCTTGTTGTCGCGGACCAGGGCTAGCAAGTCGCCGACCATCGCCGATAGATCCATCAGGCCCATCGGCTTGCCGGCATACGTGCCGAGAAAGTCCTCGACGGCGCCGCGGAGCTCGCCCGGATCGTCGCCCTCCCTGTCGGACCACTCGAGCAGGATGCGGCAGAGGCCCTCCGCGTCGTTTTGAAGCAGCGCCTGCAGCAACGTCATGATCTGCCGGCGTCGGACTTCCGAGACGCGTCCGACCATGCCGAAGTCGATGAACGCGATGCGCTCGCCCGGCAGGATGAAAAAATTCCCCGGGTGAGGATCGGCGTGGAACACGCCGTCCATCATGATCATCTTCAGCACCGCGCTCGCGCCTTTCTGGGCAAGGCGCTTGCGATCCATGCCGGCCGCGTCGATCGCGGCGAGATCCACGCCGGGGATGCCCTCCACGTACTCCTGGACGTTGAGGCGCTCCTTCGTCCATTCCCAATAGATCTTCGGGACGACGATGTCGTCGTGGCCTTCGAAGTTGGACGCGATGTGCTCGGCGTTGTGGGCCTCGGTCGTGAAGTTGAGCTCGGCCTGCAGCGACTTCACGAATTGCTGGACGACCTTTTGCGGGCGATACGCGGCAAGCTGGGGGACGCTCCGCTCGGCGAGCGCCGCGAGATGCGCCAGCAGACGCATGTCGGACTCGATCGTCGGGCGGATCCCCGGGCGCTGAATCTTGAGCACGACCTTCGTCCCGTCCTTGAGCGTGGCGCGGTGCACCTGGGCCACCGACGCGGCGGCGAGCGGGACCGGGTGACGTCGGCGAAGACCTCGCCGAGCGGCGCGCCGAGATCCTGCTCGATCTGGGAACGAAGCACCTCGAAGTCGAGGGGCGGGGCCTGCGTCTGCAGTTTTTCGAACTCGATGATCCAGTCCGGTCCGAACAGGTCCGGGCGGGTCGCGAGAATCTGGCCAAGCTTGACGAAAGTGGGCCCGAGGATTTCCAGGACGCGGCGGACCCGCTGCGGACGTCCGAGACGCGCCATCTCCTCGGCGTACTTCCATCCCAGCAGCTTGCCCGCGCGTTCGGCGGCGTCTTCGAGTCCCATCTCCTTGAAGATCTGGCCGAAGCCCGCCGCGGTGAAGACGGCGATGATCTCGTGCAGCCGACCGAGGTCCGCGATCGTTGACTGGAAGGCCATCACCCGCCTCGGGCGGGAATGTTACGCCAGGCGCACGCGGCCGCGCCACGACGGTGCGCGGCCGCGCCCCCAGCGGACTCGGTACGGTACACTGCTGCCGCCATGAGCGGGGTTCTCGACGGTATCCGGGTTCTCGACTTCGGACGGTACATTGCAGGGCCGTACTGCGCGGCGCTGCTGGCCGATCTCGGCGCCGACGTCATTCGCATCGAGCGGATCGGCGGCGGCGAAGACCGGTGGGTGGCGCCGATCACCGACGACGGCATCGGCGCGCTCTACGTCACCATGAACCGCAACAAGCGCGGGATGACGCTCGATCCGTCGTCCCCGGCGGGGCGCGAGATCGTGCAGAAGCTCGTGGCGACGGCGGACGTGGTCGTCGCGAATCTGCCGCCGGACGTCTTACGCTCGCTGGCGCTCGATCTGGAGAGCTTGCGCCGGGTGAAGCCCGACATCATCCTCACGGCCGTCACCGCGTTCGGCGCCGGCGGGCCGTGGAGCCACAAACACGGCTTCGATGGCATCGGACAGGTCATGAGTGGCGCCGCGTACATGACCGGCACGCTCGAGCAGCCGTACCGCGCGGCCGTGGCGTGGGTGGATTGCGGCACCGCGTCGCTTGCCGCGTTCGGCACGCTCGCCGCGCTGATGCAACGGCAGAAGACCGGTCGGGGCCAGAAGGTCGAAGGGGCGCTGCTGCGGACCGCGATCGCATTCAACAACTCGACGCTCGTCGAGCAGCAGGCGATCCAGGTCAATCGCGTGCCCACCGAGAATCGCGGGCAGACGTCGGCGCCGTCCGACCTGTTCCGCACGCGGGACGGCTGGATCATCGCGTATGCCATCGGCAATCCGATGTTCGCGCGGTGGGCGCGGCTGATGGGCGAGAACGGCTGGCTGACCGATCCGCGTTTCGCGGACGACGAGGCGCGCGGCAACCACGCCGAGATCATCAGCAAGCGGATGAACGAGTGGACCATGCAGCGCACGACCGCGGAGGCCTTGGCCGAGCTCGAGCAAGCGAAGATTCCCGCCGGTCCGCTCTACACGCCACAGCAGGCGCTGGACGACGCGCACATCCGCCAGGCCGGACTGCTCGTCGATACCGAATTTCCCGGCGTCGCGCGCGGCGTGCCGCTCGCACCGACGCCGGTTGATCTGGCCGAGACGCCGGGCCGATTCCGACATCGCGCGCCGCTACTCGGCGAGCACACCGAGGCCATCCTCGCGGAGCTCGGCTACTCGGCGGCGGAGATCAACACGCTCCGGAAGGACGGCGTCGTCTGATGCCGCGCCACAAGATCCTCATCGCGTCGATGATGCACGAGACGAACACGTTCTCGCCGGTGCCGACGCCGCTCGAGGCCTTCCATCCGCTCAGCGGCGAGGCCGCGATCGCGGAGCTCGAGGGGACCAACACGCAGGTCGGCGGCTTCCTCCGGGTCGCCCGGCGCATCGGCGGGGAGATCGCGGTGCCGCTGGTGGCCAACGCGCATCCGTCTGGCTACGTCGAGCGGCGCGCCTACGAGGACATGTGCGACGCGATCGTCGGCGGCATTCGAGCGGGCTGCGACGCCGCGTTTCTGGCGCTGCACGGCGCCATGGTCGCCGAGCACGCCGACGATGGCGAGGGCGAGCTGCTGCGCCGCATTCGCGCCGTCGCGCCGCGCCTGCCGGTCGCCGTCGGGCTCGACTTCCACACCCAGCTCACCGCGGCGATGGTCGACAACGCCACCGTCATCACCGGCTACCGCACCTATCCGCACATCGACATGGCCGAGACGGCCGAGCGCGCCGCGACGACACTCCTGCGCTCGCTCGACGGCGAGGTCACGCCGGTCATGGTGTGGGGCACGCGACCGATGCTCACGAGCACGCTCGAGCACACACCGTCGCGCCAGCCCATGAAGGACGTCATGGACATGGCGATCGAGGCCGAGCGGCGCGGCGTCGTGCTGAACGCCTCGGTGCTCGGCGGCTTCCCGCAGTCCGACATCCCGCACGTGTCGTGCTCGGCGATCGTGGTGTGCGACCGCGACACCGCGCAAGGGCGCGCGCTGCTCGATCGCATGCTCGATCTGGCCTGGGAGCGGCGCGCGGACTTCCTCTACAAAGGCGCGCCGCTCGCCGCGCAAATTGCGCACGCACGGTCGCTGACCGAGGGGCCCGTGATCCTGGTCGATCACGGCGACAACACCGCTTCCGGCGGCACGCAGGACGTCATGAGTGTGATCGCCGAGGTGACGCGTCAGGGGCTGACGGACGTGCTCGCGGGGCCGATCTGCGATCCTCTGGCGGTCGCGCGCCTCGTGTCTGCCGGCACGGTGGCCAGTGTGACCATGGACCTCGGCGGGCGCATCGACATGCCGCAGCTGCATCTCAAGGGCGCGCCGCTGAGCGTCACGGCGAAGATCACGCGCATCACCGACGGCGAGTTCACCGTCACCGGCCCCATGGCGACCGGGGTGCGCGTGCGGATGGGACGCACCGCCGTCCTCGACACGGGCGCGATGCAGATCGTCGTGTCCGAGCGGCGCGCGGAGCCGTCGGATCTCGGCGTGTTCACCCACGCGGGCCTCGATCCGCGCCGCAAGCGCTACGTGCTGATCAAGTCGCGCCAGCACTTTCGCGCCGCGTTCGAGCCGATCGCGCGCCACATCGTGCTGTGCGACGGCGACGGCGTCACGAGCTCCGATCTCTCACTGTTCGACTACCGCAAGCGCCGCCGCCCGCTCTATCCGTTCGAGCCGCTGTAACCGCGAAAGATCCCGCGCTGCTGCGCGCAGCGCCGGCGTGAGGAGGAATTCATGCGAATCGTCGACCTCAGCATGACGGTCGAGGAATGCGATTCGGCCCCGTTCGCGAAGGAGGAGTACTACTTCAAGCTCAAGCCGATCGTGCGCTGGGAGGACAAGGGGTTCGTGTCCAACATGGTCGAGATGACCGTGCACGCCGGCACGCACATCGACACGCCCCACCATTTCGTTCGCGACATGCCCGGCATCGAGCGGCTGCCGCTCGACACCATGATGGGGGAGGCCATCGTGCTGGACCTGACCTTCAAGGGCAGGGCGAACGAGCGCATCACGCCGGACGATCTCGACCGGGCCGAGCGCGCGCTGAACGCGCAGGGAATCCGCATCACGCGGGGCGCCACGCTGTTCCTGCGCACCGACTGGCCGAAGGGCCACGTCACCACGGATCCGAAGTGGTGGGACGAATCGCCGTGCCTCACGCGCGCGGCGGCGGAGTGGCTGGTGGCCAAGCAGCCGAAGGTGCTCGGCTACGATTTCGCGCAAGAGGAGAAAGGCGCCGCGATCGGGTATGAGAAGGCCGACGAGATTCTCAAGAGTTCGATGCCCGTGCACCGGACGATCCTGCCGAAGGTGGTCTACCAGATCGAGAACCTGATCAATCTCGATCAGATTCCGTCGCGGGTGCGGTTCGTCGCGCTGCCCGTGAAGTGGACGACCGAGTCGGCGCCGGCGCGGGTCATCGCGCTGCTCGACTCGTAGCGCGCCATTCCGGTGGCGAATACTCAGACGGGCTCGGTGCGGCCCCAGATAAACGCGAGCACCGTGGCGCCGTGTTGAGTCGTCACGCTGTGCACACACCCGTTCGGCCGGTAGCTCATCTGGCCCGTCGCGACGGCGCCGGATTCGTCGGCGTTCGCGCCCTCGACGAGAAAGATCAGCTCGTCGCCGACGTGACGATGCAGCGGAAGCGTCGCCCCCGGCTCGAAGCGGGCGAGAATGACGCGACGGTCGGCCGCCTTGTCTTCCCAGATGCGCTTCTGGCGCACGCCGGGGCGCGCGTCGATCCACGGCAGCTCGCTCAGCGTGACGATCTGTGACGACGGCGCGTGTCCTCGGTCGTTCGCAGGCTCGATGTCGCCGGTAAGCACGGCCAGCGCCGTTGCGCCGTTCTTGGACGTGACCGTGTGCACGCACCCGTCGGGTCGGTAGCCCACGTTGCCGGCCATCACCGTTCCGGAGTCGTCGGAGATCGAGCCTTCGATCACGAAGATGAGCTCGTCGCCGACGTGACGATGCCGCGGCAGCTCGGCGCCGGGTGCGAAGCGCGTGATCTGGGCGCGCCGCTTCGTCCCGTCGTCCTGCCAGAGGACCTTGAACGTGATGCCGGGCCGATACTCCTGCCACTGGAGGTCACTGACCGCGATGATGCGAGATCGTGGAGCTGTCGTCATGGGACGTCCTTTCGATCACAGTTTCTGGAAAACGACGAATCCCGACGCGGGAAGTCGTGCCTGCATTTGGCCCCCCGCGACCGGGATGTCCGCGCCGTCGTTGCCGACGTTCGCGCCACCGTACACCGCCGCGTCGCTGTTGAACACTTCGCGCCATGCGCCGTCGGGCAGGCGTGACGCATCCGTCTGGATGACGTAGCCGTCGAGGCACGGCTCGTTGCGCAGGCTTGCGACGACGAGCAGCCGGTCGTGGCCCGCCATCCGGGTGAACGCGATGACACGCGTCGCACCGAGGGCGTGCACCACGTCGATCGACTGCGCGCGCGTGGCGGGATGACGGCGACCGAAGCGGATCAGATCCTGATAGAAGCGGAAGAGCCGGCTGCCGTCGCCGGCGCGCTCGCGCTCGAGGTGCTCGCGGTGAGCCATGAAATCGTCGAACCGATACGGCTGCCGTGCACCGATCTCCTCGCCCATGAAAAACATCGGCGTGCCGGCGGACAGCAGCGACAGCCCGAAGGCGACGCGACAGCGGGCCTCCGCAGCGTCGCGCGTGGCGCCAATGAGCGGCGCGCCGTTCACGGCGGTGACGATGGTGCGCGCCGTGCCCGCGGCGTTGCCCGCCTCGTCGTGGGATTCGTGGTAGACGATCGTGTCGAGCCGGCTCGCGACCAGCGAGCCGGCGAATTGCTCCATGTCGAGCGGCCCGTCGCCGCCCAGCCCGGCCGTGTTGATCAGGCGCGCGTGGCCGCCGGCCATGTCGGAGTCGCCGATCAGATCGTGATAGAAGGACACGAACCACGTCGCGCCGAACCCCAGGCCGCCCGCATCAGGAAGCTGCGTGACACCGTCCCAGCCCGTGTGGTCCTCGGCGATCAGCATCACGCTCGGCTTGATGAGCCGCAGCGTGCGGCTCCACTCGCGGAGCATCTTTTGACCGAACAGGTTCGCATTGGCGAGCGGGCGTCCGTCGGCGTGCCGCACGTTGTCGCGGTGGATGGCCTGGGTCAGATCCACGCGCAGGCCGTCGACGTGGAATTCTTCGACGAACGCCGCCGCGCTGCTCACGAAGAGCTGACGGACCACCTCTTCCCAGTAACGCGGGGCGAATCCGGTCGAGCCATTGTCGACGTAGCCGCCGTCGGGGGTGCGGTAGTCTGACGCGCGGCCTTCGTACCAGTAATAGATGTTCTGCTCGGGCGCGGTCGAATCGTACTGCCACTGCGCGCGCAGCGCGTTCCCGTCATAGTGGTTGTAGCAGACGTCCTGGAGCACCGCGATGCCGTGACGATGGCATGCGCGCACGAAGTGCTTGTACTCGTCGCGGCCGCCCGCGCTCGACTCCACCGTGAAGTGATGCGAGTCGCCGTAGCCCCAGCCGAACTCGCCGGAGAACTCCGCCATCGGCAGCAGCTCGACGGCGTTGACGCCGAGATCGACCAGATACGGCAAAAGGTTCATGGCGTCCTCGAGCGTCCCCGGTCCGGCGCCGCCGGCGCCGAGCGCGTTGACGTGCAGCTCGTAGATGATCAGCTCGTCGATGCGTGCGGGGACGGGCACGCCGGGCGTGAACTCGTGCGCCCAGAAGTCGTCCTCGGCAATCCGTGGCCCGGCGGGATCGGTGAAATCGCGGGCGACGGTGTCCACGCTCTGGACCAGGCTGCAGCTCTTCGAGCCGTCGAGTGTGGCTGGCGTGCCCGTGAAGTGCCCGCCGCCGGGATCCGCGGGTCCACGACCGATCTGGTTGCGCGAGAAAATGTCGGTGCGATACACGGTCTCGCCTTGCGCGTTCTTCAGTCGGTACATGTACGGCACGCCCTCGAACGCCGCGAAGTCGTCGAGCACCGGGCTTTCCCAGATGCCGCCCGTCGTCTTCGTGAGCGCGACCACCGGCCGTGCGAGGTCGATGCCGGTGCCATCGTCGGCGATGTAGCCGTTGTCGCGCGTGCCGAACACGACCTCGACGGCCTGCGCGTTGGGAGCCCACACGGCAAATCGAAGCGCGGCTGTCGCGTCCGGGGTTGAGAAGAACTTGCGGGCGCCGAGCCGGCGCCCGTACGTGAAGTGGAAGTGTTGCCGCCGCGATGCCGGATCGGCCGTGAGCTCGAACTCACGAAAGCGCTCGGCGGAGCGCATGTCGTTCACTTCCGTCGGGATGCCCCACACGTTCGCCATGCCGGGGCAATCGACGCGGACGCCCCACCGAAACCGCGTCCCGAGATCGGCTTCGTCGAGCGCCACGGTGGCGGTGAAGCACGGACATCCGTCTTCCGCGAGGCCGGGTGTCATGGGCGTCTCGCTCCAGACCTCCGAAAACCGCCCGGCGCCATTCCAGCTTCCGACGAGCCGGGCGTTGCGGAAGATCTCTCGCGTGAGGCCGGTCAGATATCGGAATTCAACGGCGAGGGTGGCCATGTCCGCGTGCGGGGGTCATTATCCACGAGCAGGAGGAGAGTCGCCATGGACGACCGCGTCGTGCACGAGCCCGTTACTGGCGCTGAGACGCTCGGCGATCGAACCGAGCCATTGCAGGCGCTCGCCGAGTTCTACAAGGCATTCAATACGCGCGACCTCGCCCTCATGGCGTCGAACTGGGACGCCTCCGACGAGGTCGTTATGGACAATCCCGTCGGCGGCATCATGCGCGGCTGGCCGAACATCCGCCGGGTGTACGAGCGGATCTTCGGCGGTCCGGCCCGCGTCCGCGTCGAGTTTCATGACTACACGCTGCATGTCGGCGACGCGGTGTTCTACGCGGTCGGCCGCGAGCGGGGCCGATTCGAATCCGCGGGCGCCTCGCTCGACCTCGCCATCCGAACGACGCGCATCTTCCGTCGCGTCGACGGGCGCTGGCGCCAGGTTCATCACCACGGCTCGATCGATGACCCGGCGCTGCTCGAACGCTACCAGCGCGTCGTCGCGCGCAGACCCCCCCGGGTCAGCGCTCGAGCTCGGAGATCATCCGCGTGGCATTGCGCAGCCGCACGCTGAGCTCGCGCGCGACGTTGGCGAGCAGCCGCACCGCGATCACCGGCCGCTCCGCGATCAGCGCGGCAAACGCGGGCTCGGACAGCACGTAGCACACGACCTCGTTGTCGGCGGTGACGGTGGCCGAGCGTGGCTGACGATCGAGCAGCGCCATCTCGCCGAAGATCGTTCCGCGCGCGTACGTGGCCAGCCGCACCTGCCGCGCGGAGCCCGCGGCATTGACGCGCACGGTGGTCGAGCCGCTCGCGACGATGTAGACACTGCGATCGGTATCGCCCTGGCGGATGACGGTGTCGCCGGTCTTGTACTGGATGCGCTCCAGTCGCTCGGCGACGTGCGCGAGGTCGTCGTCACTGAGACCGGCCAGCACCGGGACGTCGCGCAGCGCCAGCTCCGCAGGCGCCTGACAATCGTGACGACGCCGACGGCGAGCGTCAGCGGCTGGATCGCGGCCGCCTGCGACGGTATGCGCAGCAGCGGGACGGGCCGACGCAATCCGAGAAGCGGGCTGACTTGCGCCACGAGCAGCAGGAGCGCGACGGCGTTCTGGAAGCCCGCCATCACCGGCGAGGGAATGTACCGGATCATGTTGCCCACGCGCAGCACGCCGAACAGCGCCTGGACGACGAGCGAGACGGCGACGGCGCTGTAGAGACCGGCGAGCACGGCGGGCGCGACGTACGCGTCGCCGAGCGCCCCGAACGCGAGCACGCCGTACCCGATGCTCGCGGGGATGGTGACGCCGCCGCCGGCGATACCGCCGGCGATCTCGCCGCGTAGTGTTTTCAACCCGGGTATCCTACCGTCGATTGTCGGTTCGTGGAGAGGGTGTCGATCGTGGAATAATGCGACGGCCGAGAACGGCCTGGGAGGATCCATGCAAACGACGGTTCTTGCACACACACTGGTGACGGCTTCCTTCATGATCCTCGCGGCCGCGCCGGCGCTGGCGCAGACGCCGCCCGCCGGCGGCGCGATGTCGACCACACCGGCGAGCGGCAGCTTTCTCGCGCCGGTGCGCGCGACGTGGGACAGCACCCGCAACCTCGTACTCGGCCTCGTCGAGGCGATGCCCGAAGACAAGTGGGACTTCAAGCCGACCCCTGCCGTGCGGAGCTTCCGTGAGGTCGTTCAGCATCTGGTCGCCGAGAACTACCTGTTCTTCGGTCGCGTGATCGGGGAGAGCCGTGGCAATCCCGCGCAAAACCTCACGGCGCGTGCCGAGCTGCTGCAGGCGCTGCGCGAGAGCTACGAGTACGGCGTGAAGGCGTGGGAGAAGCTGAACGAGCAAAACGCGTTGGAGCTCGTGGAAGGCCGCGGCGGCCAGAAGATTCAGCGGTGGTCGAACGTTCTGCTCGCGATTCAGGACAACATGAACCACTACGGGAACCTGGTGGTGTACCTGCGCATGAACGGCGTGGTGCCGCCGCGCAGCGCAGGACGCTGATCACGACCAGCGCGCCCTCGGATATCGCGGCGCGGACGGCGGCCATCGGCGCGCGGGCGCCGATGAGCCGTCGCGCGTTCGCGCTCGGGCTCGCGGTCGCGGTTGTCGCGCGGCCGCGTGCCGCGCTGCCGCAGCC
>JBKOUQ010000208.1:0-4964 GCA_046723475.1 Candidatus Methylomirabilota bacterium | reverse complement strand
GTCAAGGGCGTGGGTGGCTATCACCTCGCGTGCGACGCGACGAACGCGGCAGCGGTCGTCGAGCTGCGCCGGCGGAAGCAGCGCGAGGCCAAGCCGCTTGCGGTCATGGTGAAGAGCGTCGCCGCGGCGGTGACGCTCTGCTGGGTGTCGGACGCCGAAGCTCGACTGCTCGCTTCGCCCGCGCGGCCCATCGTGCTGTTGACGCGTCGACCGAGCACCGCGATTGCCGACGCGGTCGCGCCCGGCTGCCGCGAGCTCGGCCTGATGCTGCCGTATACGCCGCTGCATCATCTGCTGCTCGACGCCGTCGACACGCCGCTGGTCATGACGAGCGGCAACGCCAGCGACGACACGATCGCCTATCTGGACGACGACGCGCGGGAGCGCCTGGGAGGCGTGGCGGATCTGCTCGTCACGCACGATCGCCCCATCGTCGCGCCGTGCGACGACTCCGTCGCACGTGTCGTCCGCGACATTCCGCGGGTGATTCGACGCGCGCGCGGATATGTTCCATTGCCCGTGGACCTGCCCGTGGCGGCGGCACGCCCGATCCTGGCGTGTGGCGGCGACCTCAAGAACACGTTCGCACTGGCACGCGGGCACGACGCGTTCCTCAGCCAGCATCTCGGCGACCTCGCCAGCGAGCGCGCGTTCCGGTGCTTCCGGAGCTCACTCGCGTATCTCTCGCGGGTGCTCGATCTCGAGCCGCGTGTGGTCGCCCACGACCTGCACCCCGCGTATCGCTCCACCGCGTTCGCGCACTCGCTCGACGGCGTAGAGCGCATTGGCGTGCAGCATCACCACGCCCACATCGCGAGCTGTCTGGCGGACAACGGCGTGGATCGCCGGGTCATCGGCGTCGCGTGGGACGGCACCGGCTACGGCACGGACGGCGGCATCTGGGGCGGCGAGTTTCTGATCGCCGATCTCGCCGGTTTCGAGCGTGCCGCGCATCTGGAGCCCGTGCCGCTGCCCGGCGGCGACGCGGCGGTGCGTGAGCCGTGGCGCATGGCCGCGGTGTTCCTGAGGGCGGCGTACGGTGACGACATGTCCGCGCTCGACCTGTCGTTCGTGCGCCGACTCGATCACGCCGCGTGGCGCACGCTGACACGCGCCATCGATCAGGGCCTGAACGCCCCGCTCACCACCAGCGCCGGGCGACTCTTCGATGCCATCGCGAGCCTGCTCGGCGTGCGCGATCGCATCGCGTACGAGGCGCACGCCGCGATCGAGCTGGAGGCGATCGCGACCGTCGACGCCGACCTCACCTACCCGACGGCGGTGAGCGTCGCGGGCGACGCCATGGTCGTGCGCACGACCGACATCGTGCGCGGCGTGGTCAACGACCTCCTGCGGGAAATGCCGGCCGCGACGATCGCGGCGCGCTTCCACGCCACCCTCGCCCACGTGATCGTCGACGTCTGCGAACGGCTGCGCGCGCGCACGGGGCTACACGCGGTGGCGCTGAGCGGCGGCGTGTTCCAGAACGTTCGCCTGCTCGAGAGCGTGCTCTGCGCGCTCGAGCGGCGCGGGTTCGAGGTGTATACGCATCGGCACGTGCCGACCAATGACGGCGGCCTCGCTCTCGGCCAGGCGGCCGTCGCCGCGCGGCGCCTGCGCGACACGGAGCCCGACTGATGTGTCTCGCCATCCCCGGCAAGGTGCTGGAGATCTACGACGACCGCGGCCTGCGGATGGCGCGCGCGGACTTCGGCGGGACGGTGCGTAAGGTCTGTCTCGAGCAGCTGCCCGAGGCGGGCGTCGGCGATTACGTGCTCGTCCACGTCGGCTTCGCGCTGAGCCGTGTCGATCCCGAGGAGGCGGAGCGTACGTACCGCTTTCTCGAGGAGCTCGGGCAGCTCGGCGAGCTCGACACGCCGGAGACACCGCCGTGAAATACCTCGACGAGTACCGCGACGCGCGACTGGCCGGCAAGATCCTGGCCGAGATTCGCCGCGACATCACGCGGCCGTGGACACTCATGGAAGTGTGCGGCGGGCAGACGCACTCCATCGTCAAGCACGGCATCGACCGTCTGCTTCCGCCCGAGATCGAGCTGGTGCACGGCCCGGGCTGCCCGGTCTGCGTAACGCCGCTCGAGCAGATCGACAAGGCCCACGCGATCGCGCGCGCGCCCGGCGTGATCTTCACGTCGTTCGGCGACATGCTGCGCGTGCCCGGCTCGGAGACCGACCTGCTCCGGCTGAAGTCCGCCGGGGCCGACGTCCGCGTCGTCTACGCACCGCTCGACGCCGTGCGCATCGCGCAGGACAATCCCGGGCGCCAGGTCGTGTTCTTCGCGATCGGCTTCGAGACGACGGCGCCCGCCAACGCCCTGGCGGTGACGCGCGCGCGAACGCTCGGCGTCGAGAACTTCTCGATGCTCGTGTCCCACGTGCTCGTGCCGCCCTCGATCGCCGCGATCCTCCAGACGCCCGGCAATCGCGTGCAAGGCTTTCTCGGCCCCGGCCACGTCTGCACGGTCATGGGCTACCGCGAGTACGAGGCGATTGCGCGACATTATCGCGTGCCGATCGTGGTCACGGGCTTCGAGCCGGTCGATCTGCTGGAGGGCGTGCTGAAAACGGTGCGCCAGCTCGAGCGCGGGCAGGCGTGCGTGGACAATCAGTACTCGCGCGTGGTCAGCCGCGCGGGCAACGCCGCGGCACAGCGCCTGCTGTGGTCGGCCTTCGAGGTCTGCGACCGCAAGTGGCGCGGCGTGGGCACGATCCCGAAGTCGGGCCTGCGCTTGCGGTACGAGCTGCGCGCGTACGATGCGGAGCAACGGTTCGACGTCGGCATCGTCGACACGCGCGAGCCGGCGGAGTGCATCAGCGGCCAGATCCTGCGCGGCCTGCGCAAGCCGCACGACTGTCCCGCGTTCGGCACCCGCTGCACGCCGGCCAGCCCGCTCGGCGCCACGATGGTCTCCGCCGAGGGTGCGTGCGCCGCGTATTACGCCTACGGCCGTCACCGCGAGACGGTGGCGACGTCGTGAAGGACGCGATTCTCCGGAAGGCGCGCGAGAGCGCCGAGGTGAAGGAGGCGTTCTTCCGCGCCGAGGCCGCGGCGATCGAGGCGCTCGCGCGCGCCATGGCGACGGCGTTCGAGCGCGGAGCGCGGCTCTACGTCATGGGCAACGGCGGCGGCGCGACCGATGCGCAGCACGTCGCCGTCGAGTTCGCGCATCCCATTCTCGAAAAGCGACGGCCGCTGCCCGCCGTCGCGCTGACCGTGGACAACGCGCTGCTGACCGCGATCTCGAACGACCGGGATTTCGCCAAGGTGTTCGGCGACCAGCTGCGCCTGCTCGGTCGGGCCGGCGACATGGCGTTGGCGCTCAGCACCAGCGGCCACTCGCCGAATCTGGTGCACGCGCTCGAGGTCGCGCGTGAGCTCGGGATGCTGACGATCGCGTTCACCGGCAAAGACGGCGGACGTCTCGCGAGCATGGCCGACCACGCGTTCGTCGTGCCGTCGTTCAGCATCCACCGCATCCAGGAAACGCACGTCGCGCTCTATCACATCGTGTGGGACCTGGTACACGTGGTTCTCGGAGAAGCCGATGTCATCTGACCACGTGGGGGGCCCCGACATGGTCCCCCAGACCCCCCCGGAACCCGGGCCGCGCCTCGGGATCACGCCCGGTGGGAGCTGTCCGCTGCCGCTCACCGACACCGACCGCGTTCTGTTGGGCCACGGCAGCGGCGGCAAGCTCACGGCCGAGCTCATCGCGCGCTGTTTCTTGCCCGCGTTCCGCAACGACGTGCTCGAGCGAATGGACGATCAGGCGGTCGTCGGGATCGGCGCCGCTCGGCTGGCGTTCTCGACCGACGCCTACGTCGTCACGCCGCTGTTCTTCCCCGGCGGCGACATCGGCGACCTTGCGGTCAACGGCACCGTGAACGACCTCGCGATGGCGGGCGCGCGACCGCTCTATCTGGCCGCCTCGTTCATCCTCGAGGAAGGCTTTCCGCTCGCCGACCTCGGCCGCATCGTCGCGTCGATGCGCAAGGCCGCCGAGGCCGCCGACGTGCTGCTCGTGACGGGCGACACGAAGGTCGTCGACCGCGGCAAGGCCGACGGGTGCTTCGTCACCACGACGGGCATCGGCGTGATCGAGCACGCGCTCACGATCTCGGGGGACCGCGCACGGCCGGGCGACGCCGTCATCCTGAGTGGCCCTATCGCCGAGCACGGCATGGCGATCATGGCGGCGCGCGCGGATCTCGAGCTCGACACCCCGGTCACGAGCGACACCGCGGCGCTGCACCGCCTCGTCCTCGATGTGATCGCGACGGGCGCCGACGTGCACTGCCTGCGCGACCCGACGCGCGGCGGCGTGGCGACGGCGCTCAACGAGCTCGCCGAGCGCTCGGGCGTCGGCATCGTGCTGGACGAGCCGCGCATCGCGGTCACCGAGCCGGTGCGCGGACTCTGCGAGCTGCTCGGCCTCGATGCGCTCTACGTCGCGAACGAGGGCAAGGCGCTCGCCATCGTCCCCGAATCGGACGCCACGCGCGTGCTGGACGCGATGCGGCGACACCCGGAGGGCCGTGAGGCGCGCATCATCGGCACCGTCGTCGAGGACGAGGCCCATCTGGTCGTGCTGAAAACCGCGGTCGGCGGCCGGCGTATCGTCGACCGACTGCACGGCGAACAGCTTCCCAGAATCTGCTAGGAGGAGGCCCCGATGGACGTGATGCAGATGTGGTGGCTGTCGCTGGCGGCCTTCGCCGCCGTCGTCGTGGTGGTGGCGCTGCTGCTCGGCCTCATCATCGGCGCCGCCAAACGCATCGATCACCACGCCGCCGCGATCTGGGTCGTCGGCAAGCAGATCGCCGGCAACACCGTGTCGATCTGGATCCTCGAGCAGACGAACGAGCAGATCAAGAAGCTGCTCGACGAGACGCGCACGATCGGCCGCATCGCCGATGCGATCGCGACGAAGCTCGGGGCGTCGG
>JBKOUQ010000189.1:0-10316 GCA_046723475.1 Candidatus Methylomirabilota bacterium | reverse complement strand
CGCTGGTGCCGAGCCGGATACGGCTCGTCACGCGGGCCAGCCACCCGAGGGTGACGAGCGGCTCGAGGTAATCCTGCGCGGCGCCGCCCGGCAGCTGGCCCGTCGTCGAGTAGGGATACGTCGAGTGCGCCATCGAGGCGGGAAGCACGACGTGGTCCGTGACGAACAACGACGAGAACCGCAGCGACTCGGCTTTCGTCGCGAGTTTCTGGATCGTTTCCGCACCGGCGAGGGGACCGCGGCCGGGCAGCGAGAAGCCGAATTCCATGGCGGCGCACATCGTAGTCCACGCATGCGGGCTTTGCAATCCGCTGCGCTGCGCGCGGCGTGTACCATCATGGGTCATGCGCGCGCGGCGGGCATGGCTCATGTGGTCGATGCCGGCCGCGCTGTTCCTCGTCGCGTTCTTCCATCGCAACGCGCCCGGCGTCATGGCGCGCGAGCTCATGGAGACGTTCGGTGTGACGGGCGCGGTCATCGGGTTGCTGTCGGCGACGTACTTCTACGCGTATGCCGGCTTCATGATCCCGGGCGGCGTGCTGCTCGAAGCCTTCGGGGCGCGCCGTGTCGTTGCCGCCGGCGGTGCGCTGATGGGGGTGAGCACGATCGCGATGGGCATGGCGGGAGCGCCGGCCCTGCTCTTCGCCGGCCGGTTCGGTGTGGGCCTCGGCGCGGCCGTCACGTTCACCGGCACGCTCAAGATCGCCGCGGCGTGGTTTCCGCCCGAGCGCTTCGGCGTGCTCTCCGCCGTGACGGCGACCGTCGGGGTGCTCGGTGGCTTCATCGCCTCCGCACCGCTCGCGATGCTCATGGCCCTCGCCGGGTGGCGCGGCGCGCTCGTCACGATCGGTGCCGTCACGCTCGCCGCCGCGCTCGTCTGCTTGCTCGTCGTCCGCGACGCGCCCGTCGCGACGTCGCCCCCGGCCGCACCCGCGCTCGGTGCGCTGCTGCGCGGCATGGGGCGCGTGCTCGCGAACGTGCACACGTGGCCCGTGTTCCTGAGCTTCTTCTGTCTGTACTCGGCGATGGGCAACCTGTTCCTGTGGACGGTGCCGTTCCTGCGCGACATCTACGGACTGACGCGCGGGCGGGCGGCGAGCGTGGCCGCGACCACGTCGCTCGCGCTGCTCGTGTCCGCGCCACTGACCGGCTTCGTGTCCGACAGCATCGTGCGCCGGCGCAAGGCGCCGTACGTCGCGCTCTGCCTCGCGCTCCTCGGTGTGTGGGCGATCTTCCTCGCGACGATCGGCGTCGCGTCGCTGCCGGTCGTCGCGACGCTGCTCGGAGCACTCGGGCTCTTCGGGGGTGCCTTCGTCCTCACGTGGGCGATCGGCCGCGAAGTGAACGCGCCGGACGTCGCCGGGCTCGCCGTCGCGGTCGTCAATCTCGGGGGATTCCTCGGCGCCGCGCTGACCCAGGCGCCGCTCGGCGCGGTGCTCGACGCCCGCTGGGCGGGCGCGCTCACGGCCGGCGGCGCGCGCGCGTATCCGCTCGAGGCCTATCGCGCGGGGTTCGCGGTGTGCGGGGCGTTCGTGCTGTCCGCGACGGTTTTGAGCCTGCTCTTGCGGGAAACGTATGCACGGAATGTCTGGCGCAGCGCCGCATCCGAGGGCGCACGTCACACTTGATCCCGACGGCGCATCAGTGGCACCCTTGCGGGCGTACTCATAGTCACCTCCCATGCGCCTGGCCTCGAAGATATTCCTCACGTCGTCTTTGGTGATCCTGGTGCTGGCCGGGGTCGGGGTCCTCAGTCTGGGCGCGGTTGGACGGCTCGTTTCGGTCAATCGCGAGATCACCATGCACACGGTGCCGGCGCTGCGCGTGACGGGCGGGCTGCGCGATCAGATGCTGTCGCTGGCGCGCCTCGAAGCTCGCTTCACCGTGCTGCGCGACGACCGGTACGCGGCCGCCTGGAGCGACGGCGCCGCGAATGCGCGCGCCGAGTTCGAGCGCCTGCGTGGCCTCGTACGGACCACGCGCGAGCGCGCGGCGCTGACGGAGGCGGTCGCGGCGTTCGACGCGTACCACGCGGCCGCAGTCTCCGAGCAATCGAATCCCGCGCGCGGCCGCCCGGTGGAAGAGCCGTCGGCGCGCGTGCTCGGCGAGCGCGTCGAAGAAGCGCTCGAGCAGCTGATGGAGGCGACGTACGCCCGTGTCGTCGATGCGCAGGCCGAGGCCGCGCGGCTGGAGTCGCGGACGTGGTCGGGCGTCTTGCTGGCGCTCGGCGCGGCGGTGGCGTTGGCGCTCGTCGGCACGGGCGTGCTCGCGCATCGGATCACGCGCTCGCTCCGCCGGCTGTCCGCGGCCACCGCGGCCGTGGCGGCCGGCTCGTATCGCGAGCCGATCGCCGACACGACGCGCGACGAGATCGGTGCCCTCGCCCGGTCGTTCAACGCCATGGCTGCGCAGCTGCGGCGCATCGACGAGACCAAAGAGGAGTTCTACGCGACGCTCTCGCACGAGCTCCGCTCGCCGCTGACGTCGGTGCGCGAGGCCGCGCATCTGCTGCGTGACGGCGTCCCCGGTCAGCTCAACGCCAAGCAGGCACGGCTCGTCACCGTCATCGGCCATTCGACGGACCGGCTGCTCCGCCTCGTCAACCAGATGCTCGAGCTATCGCGGCTGCGCGCCGGTGTGCTGCCGCTCGCGCGTGAGCCCGTGGACCTCGCGCGCGCGGTGCCGCGCGCGCTCGAGGAGCTGCGCCCGCAGGCCGAGGAAGGCACCGTCACGCTCGCGCGCGAGCAGGTCGGCGAGCGCTTCACCGTGGTCGGCGACGAGGACCGGCTCGTGCAGGTCGTGGTCAACCTCGTCGCCAATGCCGTCCGATTCACCCCGCGCGGCGGACGCGTCACCGTCCGGCTCATCGACGCCGGGCCCGAGCTCGAGATCCAGGTGGAGGACACGGGCGTCGGGATCCCTGCGGCGGCGTTGCCGCGTATCTTCGATTCGTGGCGACAGGCGCACAGCGACCGCGGCGGCACGGGCCTCGGCCTGGCCGTCGTGCGTGGCGTCGTGCTGGCGCACGGCGGGCGCGTGACGGTCGAGTCGCAGGAGGGGAAGGGGAGCCGATTCACGGTTCTCCTGCCGCGCGAGCCGTGACGTTGTCGCGCCAGGCGCTCGCCGCTATCGTGGTCGTCGTGGTCCTCGGCGGCTGTGCCTCATGGCCATTCCGTCCCGCCGCCATGCTGCTCATGCGCGCCGACCGCGCTCGTGACGAGCTGCGCTTCCGCCAGGCGCTCGCGCTCTACGACGACTTTCTCGCGCGTTATCCCGACGACCCCGAGGCGGCACACGCGGTCGAGAGCCGGAACACGGTGGCGGCAATTGTCACCACGCGCGACGAGCTGACGCGCCTGCGTAGCGAGCTGCGCGCGCGTGAGTCCGAGGCGGCCAAGGCGCGCGAGGAGGCGGCGAAGAGCCGTGAGGAGACGGCGCGACTGCGCGACGAAGTCGCGAAGCTGCGCGACGAGGTGGCGCGGGTGCGGCAGGAGCTGTCGACGCGCCAGGCTGAGAGCGACAAGCTACGCGCCGATCTCGAGCGCATGAAGGAGCTCGACCTGCGCCTGGAACGTCGCCGATGACGCGCCGGGTTCTCGTCGTCGACGATGACGCCGCGATTCTCGAGGTACTCGAGATGCGGCTCGCGGCGATGGGCTTCGAGGTGCTCGCCACGCGCGATCCCCAGGCCGCGCTGGGCGCGATCGACGGGTCGCGCTTCGACCTGGCCCTGCTCGATCTCCGGATGGTTCCGATGGACGGCATCCGATTGATGGAAGCGCTGCACGCTCGCCAGCCGCGTCTGCCGGTGTTGATCATGACCGCGCACGGCACGATCGAGACGGCCGTCGATGCGGTGCAGCGCGGCGCCTTCGACTACCTGACGAAGCCGTTCGTGCGCGACGAGCTGCGCGCGAAGATCGGCCGCGCCCTCGCCACGCGCCGCTGGGCGCGCGACCGCGAGCGCCTGCTCGCGGTGGGGCAGACGCTCTCGTCCTCAGGCGTCATGGAGCGCGTGCTGGATGCCGTGGCCCAGGCGACCGTCGAGACGACGGAAGCCGAGCGGTGCGTCGTGTTTCAGCTGCAGCACGGGCGCCTCTTGCCGATGGCGAGCGCGGGTTCACCCCCGCGGTCGTGGCCGGACCTCGAGGCGGCCGCGCGGGCGGCGATGGACAAGGGGCTGCCCGCGACGTTTCCGGGCTCGGACAACGGCTCGATCGTCGCCGCGCCTCTGCTCGTGCAGCGCGGCCCCGCCGGCGCGCTCGTGATCGAGACGCCGGCCCGCGTCGAGCCGACGGAGGACGACCTGGAGCTGCTGGCGCTCTTCTCGTCGCAGGCCGCGGTGGCGATTCGAAACACCCACGAGCTCGAACGGCTGCGCAGCGGCGCGCTCGCCGCGCTGGGCCGCATGGCCACACAGGTCGCCCACGAGCTGAAGAATCCGCTGGCCGGCCTGCGGTTGTACGCGCGACACCTCGAGCAGCGCCTGGTCCGAAACGGCGACACCGAGGGCGCGACGCTCGCGCAGAAGATTTCGGGCACCGTCGACGACCTTGCGGCCGTCGTCAACGAGATCACGGCATTCGGCCGGCCGCCCGAGCTGCATCGCGGGCTCGTGGCCGTGCACGCGCTGCTCGACGAGTGCGTCTCGTTCGCGCAGGCGCGCATCAGCACCGAGGGGATCGGGATCCTTCGCGTGTACGATCCGGCCGTGCCTGCGCAGGCGCTGCTCGATGGCCGCGAGCTCCGCAAGGCGTTCCTGAACCTCATTCTGAACGGCCTCGAGTCGCTCGCCCCCGGCGGCCGGCTCACCGTGACGACCGGGTGGGCGGCGGATACGCGAGCCCTGACGATCACGATCGAGGACACGGGCGCCGGCATGAACGAAGAGACGCTCGCGCGCATCTTCGATCTCTTCTTCACGACCAAGCCGCAGGGTACGGGCCTCGGCATGGCCATCGCGCGCTCCGTCGTCGACCTTCACGGCGGCGATCTGACCGTGGACAGCGTGGCGGGTCGCGGTACGCGGGTTGTGGCGCGGCTGCCGCTCGAGCCGGTGCCTGCGCGCGAGGGGACGGCGTGAGCCGCTACACCGTCCTCGTCGTCGACGACGAGGCGTCGATCGCCGATGGTCTGCGTCTGACGCTCGAGTCCGAGGGGCTGAGCGTCCGGATCGCGGGCAGTGTCCGCACGGCGCTGGCCGCGGTGGCGCAGACCGACGTGCAGGCGGCCATCGTCGACCTCATGCTGCCCGACGGCGACGGCCTCGCGCTCACGCGCGAGCTCAAGGCGCGCGATCCGGCCATGGAAGTCATCGTCATCACCGCGTACGGCTCCGTGCGCAAGGCGATGGAGGCGACCAAGGGCGCCGGCGCGTTCTACGTGCTCGAGAAGCCGTTCGATCCCGACGAGGTGGTCGGGCTCGTGAAGAACGCGCTCCAGCATCGCAAGCTCGTGGTCGAGAACACCGAGCTGCGGCGGCGGCTCGCGGATCAGTCGGCCGACAGCGAGATCCTCGGCTCGGCACCCGGGATCCAGCGCGTGCTCGAGACGATCGCCTCCGTGGCCGACGCCGACGCGAATGTCCTCATCCTCGGCGAGAGCGGAACCGGCAAGGAGCTGATCGCTAACGCGCTGCACGAGCGCTCGGGCCGGCGCGACGGGCCGTTCGTGAAGATCAACTGCGCGGCGTTGCCGAAGGACCTGATCGAGTCGGAGCTGTTCGGTCACACGAAGGGCTCGTTCACGGGCGCGACGATGGAAAAGGTCGGCTTGCTCGAAGAGGCGCACAAGGGCTCGCTCCTGCTCGACGAGATCACCGAGATGCCGATCGACCTGCAGGCCAAGCTGCTCCGCGTGCTCGAGGAGCGCGTCGTGCGACGCATCGGTGGCGCCAAATCGATTCCCGTCGACTTCCGCCTGCTGTCCTCGACGAATCGTAGTCCCGAGCAGGCCGTGAAAGACGGCGCGCTGCGCCAGGACCTCTACTTCCGCATCAACACCGTCACCATCGTGGTGCCGCCGCTGCGCGAGCGGCGCGACGACGTGCCGATCCTCGTCCGCGCGTTTCTCGATCGCTATCGCGCCAAGCATCAGCGCGGCGTGGACGCCATCGAGCCGGAGGCGTACCGGCGCCTGCTGTCCTACTCGTGGCCGGGAAACGTGCGCGAGCTGCAGCATGCGATCGAGCGCGCGGTGCTCGTCGCGCGCGGCAAGGAAATCGCGCTGGCCGACCTGCCGGAGTCGTTGCAGCACGCCGCCGGTGACGGTGGTGGCGGCGCGATCGCGCCGTCGGAAGTGCCCGCCGGCTCGCTCGAGGAGATCGAGCGCGCGTCGATTCTCAAGGCGCTCGAGTCGACGCGCTGGAACAAGCAGGCCGCGGCGGCGCTCCTCGGGCTGCGCCGCCCGACGCTCTACTCGAAGATGCGCAAGCACAACATCCCGCAGCGGCGCCCGTAACTCGACGCCGCGCGCGCGACTGGGAACGAACGCCGCGCGCCACTCTTCCGCCGCCCGACGCCTGAGCACCACCTGCCGCCGTGCCCGAAGTTTGGGCAGGCCGCCATCGGCCGTCGACGTGCAACCGCGCGATAATGCGTTTTTGGCGGATTTCACGCGCGGCACGTGCGTTGCTTCGACCGACCCGCCTGGGAGGAGCGCGATGAAGAAGATCGAGGCGATCATCAAGCCGTTCAAGCTGGACGACGTCAAGGAGGCGCTCACCGGCATCGGCGTGATCGGCATGACCGTGTCCGAGGTGCGGGGCTTCGGCCGCCAGAAGGGGCACACCGAGCTGTACCGCGGCGGCGAATACACCGTGGACTTCCTCCCCAAGATCAAGGTCGAGGTGGTGGTGCCCGACCATTTCGTGGACAAGGTCGCGGACGTCGTCGCGGCGGCCGCGAAGACCGGCAACATCGGCGACGGCAAGATCTTCGTGACGCCGGTGGAGACGGCGATTCGGATTCGCACCGGCGAGCGCGACCAATCAGCGCTGTGAACGAGACAAGGAGACGCCGCGTGAAGCGATTTCCCCTGGCCGTGTTGATCACGCTCGTGCTGGCCGTGGTGGCGAGCGTCGCGCTGGCGCAGCAGCCGGCGCCTTCCCCCGCGGCCGGGGCGCCGACCGTTGCCGCGCCCGCCTCACCCGCAACGCCCGTGGCCAAGATCGACAAGGGCGATACCGCGTGGATGCTCACGTCATCGGCGCTCGTGCTGCTGATGACGGCGCCGGGGCTCGCGCTGTTCTACGGCGGCATGGTCCGTCAGAAGAACGCGCTCGCCACGCTGATGCAGTCCTTCATCATCATGGCGATCGTCTCGCTGCAGTGGGTGCTCTGGGGGTATTCGCTCGCCTTTGGGCCCGACCACGGCGGTGTCATCGGCGGCCTCGACTGGGTCGGGCTGCGCGGCGTCGGGGCCGAGCCGTTCGAGGCGTACGCCAAGACGATCCCGCACACGGCATTCATGCTGTTCCAGATGATGTTCGCGATCATCACGCCTGCGCTCATCACCGGTGCCTTTGCGGAGCGCAAGAAGTTCTCGGCATTCTTGCTCTTCACCGTGCTGTGGGCGACGTTCGTGTACGATCCGCTGGCCCACTGGGTGTGGGGCGACGGCGGCTGGCTGCACAAGCTCGGCGCGCTCGACTTCGCGGGCGGCACCGTCGTGCACATCTCCTCCGGCGTGTCCGCGCTCGTCTGCGCGATCGTTCTCGGCCAGCGTCGCGGCTACGGCCATCAGCCCATGCAGCCGCACAATCTGCCGATGACGGTGATGGGCGCCGGCCTGCTGTGGTTCGGCTGGTTCGGGTTCAACGCCGGCAGCGCGCTCGAAGCCAACGGGCTCGCCGCAAGCGCCTTCCTGGCGACGAATACGGGCGCGGCCGCGGCGACGCTCGGCTGGATGTTTACCGAGTGGATGACGCGCGGCAAGCCGACCGTGCTCGGCGCGGCGTCCGGCGCGGTGGCCGGACTGGTCGCGATCACGCCGGCCTCGGGCTTCGTCGGCCCCGTGTCCGCGCTGATCATCGGCGCCGTCGCCGGCGCGCTGTGCTACAGCGCGTGCAACGTCAAGTCTCGGTTCGGCTATGACGACTCGCTCGACGTCGTCGGCGTGCACGGCATCGGCGGAACGTGGGGCGCGATCGCCACCGGACTCTTCGCATCCAAGGCCATCAACGACGCGGGCGCCGACGGCCTGTTCTTCGGCAATCCCGGTCAGCTGTGGACACAGATCGTTGCGGTCGCCGCGACGATGGTCCTCGCGGTGGTCGCGACGTGGATCGTATTGAAGATCGTCGACGCCGTGGTCGGACTGCGCGTGAGCGAGGAAGACGAGGTCGCCGGGCTCGACCTGTCGCAGCACTCCGAGACTGCGTACGCGCTGGGCGGCGGACAGTACGGCGAGTTCTCGAGCGCGACGGGCGCGTTCGCGGAGGCGATGCGCGCGGCGGAGACGAAGCCGCGACCGGCGATGCACTGAGCCGTCCGCGGCTTGATTTGGTACGGGCAGTTGCTCTAAGGTAACCGCGCCGACGGCGCCTGTGGGCGCCGTCGGTGCAGCTTTTTGGGCCCATCACTCAATTCAGAGGGAGAAAAGGAGTACGCAATGACCCCCAAGGACGTCCTCAAGCTGGCCAAGGAGAAAGGCGCCAAGATCGTCGATCTCCGCTTCATCGATCTGCCGGGCCTGTGGCAGCACTTCTCGATCCCGGTGTCCGAGCTCAAGGAAGACATCTTCGAGGATGGCCTGGGGTTCGACGGCTCATCGATCCGCGGCTTCCAGACGATCGACGAGTCGGACATGCTGTTGATCCCGGATCCGACCACGGCGGTTATGGACCCGTTCACCGCCGTGCCGACGCTCGTGCTGATCTGCAACGTGAAGGATCCTGTCACCGGCAAGCCGTACTCGCGCGACCCGCGCTACATCGCGCAGAAGGCCGAAGCGTACGTGAAGAAGACCGGCGTGGCCGACACGATCTACATCGGACCCGAGCTCGAGTTCTTCTTCTTCGACTCGATCCGCTTCGACCAGAACTACAACAGCGGGTATTACTTCATCGATTCGGAGGCGGGGGCGTGGAACACCGGCCTCGAGGGGAGTCCCGACCGCCCGAACCTCGGCTACAAGCCGCGTTACAAGCAGGGCTATTTCCCGGTCCCGCCGATGGACAAGTTCCAGGACATCCGGTCGGACATGGTTCTGGCACTCGAGTCGGTCGGTGTGCGGGTCGAGGTGCACCATCACGAAGTCGCCACCGGCGGGCAGACCGAGATCGACATGCGCTTCGACACGCTGACGAAGATGGCGGACAAGGTCCTCTGGTACAAGTATTGCGCGAAGAACACCGCGCGGAAGTGGGGGAAGACGGCCACCTTCATGCCGAAGCCGCTGTTCCAGGACAACGGCTCGGGTATGCACACGCACCAGTCGCTGTGGAAGGGCGGCAAGAACCTGTTCTACGAGCGTGGCGGGTACGCCGACATCAGCAAGACGTGCCTCTACTACATCGGTGGCATCCTCAAGCACGCGCCCGCGCTGCTCGCGCTGATCGCCCCGTCGACGAACTCCTACAAGCGGCTCGTGCCTGGTTATGAAGCGCCGATCAACCTCGTGTACAGCCAGCGTAATCGTTCCGCTGCCATCCGGATTCCGGTGTATTCGAAGTCGGAAGGCGCGAAGCGGATAGAGTTCCGCACGCCGGATCCGACGTGCAACCCGTACCTGTCGTTCGCCGCGTGCGTGATGGCCGGCCTCGACGGCATCGCGAACAAGATCGATCCCGGCAAGCCCGTCGACAAGGACCTCTACGAGCTGCCGCCGGCCGAGCAGAAAAAGATCAAGCAGCTGCCGGGCGCGCTCGACATCGTGCTCGACAACCTCGAGAAGAGCCACGACTGGCTGCTGAAGGGCGACGTCTTCACGCCGGACGTGATCGAGACGTGGATCGAGTACAAGCGCAAGAACGAGGTCGACCCGGTGCGGCTGCGTCCGCATCCGTGGGAGTTCGCGATGTACTTCGATATTTGATCGGCTATTAAGCTGAGGGGCCCTTCTTGGCCCCTCAGCTTTCCTGGCATGTTAGAGGAGCGCCCCGGTGCGAGCCGTGGCGCTCCTCTATTCCCGACGACTACCGGGTCGGTGTCGTTACGTCCCGCGACCTACAGCGAGTTCAGCAGGTCGATCAGCTGGTTGAGCAACGCGGCCAGTTGTCCCAGCGGCCCGGTGCCGTTCAGAAGATTTGTGATCGCGCACAGCAGATTGCCGAGCAAGTTGCCAAGCCCGGACTGCGCGGTGATATCGAGCACGAT
>JBKOUQ010000125.1:0-21004 GCA_046723475.1 Candidatus Methylomirabilota bacterium | reverse complement strand
CCAGGGTGCGGCCCGGACAGGCGGCCACCGTCGAGGTCGACACCTACCCGGGCAAGGTGTTCAAGGGGCACGTCGATTCGATTCAGGGTGGCTCCGGCGCGGTGTTCTCGCTGTTGCCGCCCGAGAACGCCAGCGGCAATTACGTCAAGATCGTGCAGCGCATTCCCGTCAAGATCGTGCTCGACCGAGGCGAGAACGCCGGGCATCTCCTCGTCCCGGGGATGTCGGTCGTGCCGGAGATCAGTCTGCGCTAGCGAAAGCGCGGCATGACTTCGCGCGCGAACAGCTCCATCGAACGGCGGATCTTGTCCTGTGGTAAGCCGCCGAAATTCATCCAGCACAGGATCTGACCGACGCCGATCGAGCGCATCGACTCTATGTGACGCGCGACGGTGTCCGGCGAGCCGAAGGCAAGCGTCTCCGCGACGAGCGCTTCCCAGGTGATGGTGCGCAGTCGGTCGGCCATGGCGCGGAACCCCGGCTGAAGGGTCGGATGCGCGTCCTCGATGCGATCCGGGATGACGAACCGACGGAACGACTCCTGGTACCAGAGCTCCGCCGCCTTCGCCTCCTCGAGCGCGCGCGCGTCGGTGTCGGCGACGTAGATCTGACGCGAGACGCCCCAGCGCGAGAGGAGCCCGGCGATCTCCGCGGGCGTGCGGCCCGCCTTCTCGAGCGTGCTCACGTACGTGTCGCGGTTCGTCACCAGCTGCTCTACGGGCCCGAAGAGCACGGAGTTCAGCATCGGCCAGCCGCGCAGCGCGGTGTTCTCGATGCCGTCCTTCGTGACACACACCTGATAGAGCGGTGGGTGCGGACGCTGCACGGGCTTGGGGATCACGCGGATGTCGTCGAGCGTGTAGAACCGGCCGCGATAGGAGAAGCGCTCCTCGCTCCACGCTCGCTGCATCACGTCGACCGTCTCGTCGAAGCGCTCGCGGCTCTCTTGCTGCGGCACGCGGTAGCCGGCGAACTCGGCCGGCCGATTGCCGCGGCCGACGCCCACGTCGAGGCGTCCGTCGGAGATGATGTCCACGAGCGCCATCTGCTCGGCCAGCCGCAGCGGATGGTGAAACGGCAGGATCGCCGCCGCGAGCCCGATCCGAACGCGCCGCGTCCGTGACGCCGCGGCCGAGGCGAGCGTGGCAGGGTCGACGGACAGGCCGTAGTCGATGAAGTGGTGTTCGGTGAACCACACCTCGTCGAAACCGAGCTCTTCCGACCATTCGACCTGGCGGAGCTCGTCGCGAATGATGTCGTCGTGTCGATGGCCGGGCGGGGCCTGGAAGAAGAAAAACGTGCCGAAGCGGAGACGAGTCATACCCCAAGATACCTCGCCTTCACGTCCTCGTTCGCCATGAGGGCCGCGGGGGCTCCGCTGTGAACGATCTGGCCGCGTGACAGCACGTGCACGGTGTCGGCGACGGAGAGTGCCAGTGGCAGGTTCTGCTCGACGAGGAGAATCGACAGCCCCTCACGCTTGAGCTCGGCCACGATGCGGCCGACCTCGCGCACGATCAGCGGCGCGAGCCCCTCCGTCGGCTCGTCCATCAGCAACAGGTCCGGATTGCTCATGAGCGCGCGGCCGATCGCGAGCATCTGCTGCTCACCGCCCGAGAGGCGACCGGCGCGATTCTTCCCGCGCTCGGCCAGTCGAGGGAAGAGCTCGAGCACGCGCGCCAGCGTGAACCGGCTGCCGTCGCGCCGCGCGACGGTCAGGTTTTCGATGACGCTCAGCGACGGAAAGACCCGGCGGCCCTGCGGGACGATCGCCATCCCGCGCTCCACGGCGCGATAAGGCGGCCACCGGGTGATGTCGATGTCCTTGAAGCGAACCGCGCCACGCCGCGGCGGCGTGAAGCCAATGATCGAGCGCACCAGCGTGGTCTTGCCCGCGCCGTTGCGCCCCAGAATCGCGACGAGCTCGCCGCGCCGCAGCGCGAGGGACACGCCCTGCAGCACGTGGCTCTCGCCGTAGTACGTGTGCACGTCGGCGAGCTCAAGCACCGAGATAGATCTCCTGCACGGTCGGGTCGGCGCGCACGGCGTCGCGCGTGCCATCGGCGATGACGCGCCCGTAGTGCAGCACCGTCACGTGCTGTGCGAGCTCGAGCGCGATGTCCATGTCGTGCTCGATGATGAGCACGGTGATCGCGGGGTCGAGCTGGCCGAGCAGCCGCGCGATCGCCGTCGACTCCGCCGGCGACAACCCGGCGGTCGGCTCGTCGAGCAGCAGCACGCGGGGCCGGCCCGCGAGCGCGAGGCCGATCTCGAGCTGGCGCTGCTCGCCGTGCGAGAGGCTGCGCACCGTCGTGCCCGCGCGCTCAGCGAGGCCCACCGCCGCCAGCGTCTGCTCGGCCCGCGCCCGCAGCTCGGCATCGCGCGCGACCGGGCGGTGCATCGCGAACTTCGTGGACGTCAGCGCCTGCACCGCCAACACGCAGTTGTCGAGGACGCTGAGGGTCGGAAACAGGTTCGAGACCTGGAACGTGCGCGTGAGGCCGAGCGCCGCGCGCCGATGCGACGGCATACGGGTGACGTCGTGGCCGAAGAGCTCGATGCGCCCGGTCGTGACGGCAAGCGCGCCGGCCACGAGGTTGAACAGCGTTGTCTTTCCGGCGCCGTTCGGCCCGATGAGCGCGCGCCGCTCGCCCGGGCGTACGGCGAGCTCCACCGCGTCGACGGCGCGGATCCCACCGAACGCCTTCGAGACGCGCTCGAGGCGAAGCGCGAGCGGCTCGCTCAGCTCGGCCTCATTGACAGTACTTGCACGGCGGATAGTCGCGACTGTAAAGCGGCCGCCTCATGTACTCGTCGGGTTTGTACTTCCAGAACTGGCTGACGCCGGAGTAGGTCGCGATCACCGTGTTCTGCAGCTTGCCGCCGACGCGCTCGACCTTCCGGATGTAGATGTTCTGAATCGGATTGCCGAAGTCGTCGACCTTCAGCGGCCCGCGCGCCGACTCCTTGAGGTCGACCTTGCGCAACGCGCTCAGGAACGCGTCACGCTCCTCGACTTTGCCGTTCACCGCCTTGATGGCCTCGACGATCCAGCGCGCGTTGGTGTACGTCGCCTCGGAATAGTACGAGGCGATCTTGCCGGCCGAGGCTTCGAACGCCTTGTCGAACTTTCGGTTCGTCGGGTTGTCGAGGGCCTGCGAGTAGTGCAGCGCGGTGATCACGCCGATGGCCTCGTCGCCCATCTGCGGCAGCACCGTCTCATCGGTCAGCGTGCCGCCGCCCAGCAGCGGCAGCTTGTCCTTGAGGCCGGCCTCCTGGTACTGCTTGAGGAACTGCAGGGCGAGCCGGCCGGTGAAGAGCGCGAGCACGGCATCGGCGTCGCGTCGCAGCTGGGACAGGAACGGCGCGAAGTCGTTCGTGTTCAGCGGGGCCCAGATGCGCTGCACGATCTGCCCGCCGCCTTCCTCGAACACCTGCTGGAAGCCGCCGATGATCTCGTAGCCGAACGCGTAATCCATGCCGATGGCGGCGATGCGCCGATGCTTGGTGTTCTTCAGCACCCAGTCGGCAAACGGATGCATCGGCTGGCTGGTCGACCACCCCGTGCGCACGATCCACTTGGCGGGCTTGCGCTGGGTGAGGTCGTCGGCCGCGATGACCGGGAAGGTCGCGGGAATTTTCTGGCTCTCGATGAAGGGCTGCAGCGCGTAGCCGACGTTGGCGAGCATGCCGCCGGTCAGGATGGCGACGTGGTCCTGGTCCACGAGCTTGCGTGACTTGTTCAGCGCCGTGGCCGGGTTGCCCTCGTCGTCTTCGACGACCACCTCGATCTTGCGCCCGCCGACCTGGCCCCCGATCTCGTTGAGGTAGAGCTGGTTGCCGTTCACCATGTCCTTGCCGATCTGCGCGAACGGCCCGGTGAGGGGCGCGAGAAAGCCGATCTTGATCGGTGCCGACTGCGCAGGCGCGCCGACGGGCGCCGCCATCGGCGCCACGAAGGCGAGCAGCACCGCGACGCTGACGAGAGACGAGCGAGTCATGACGATTCTCCTTGGCGGTTAACGTTGCGACCGGAGCGCGCCCAGTACGCCGCGTGGCGCGAACAGGATGACGCCGATGTAAACGGCGCCGAGGATCAGAAGCCAGCGCTTCGTGTACACGCTGACGAAGTTCTTCAAGAAGACGATCGCCGCCGCGCCGAGCGCCGGTCCCGCGAGGGTGCCCGGTCCGCCGAGGGCGACCATGAGCAGCGTCTCGACCGAGGTCACGAGCTGCACGTCCACGGGGCTGACGAAGCCGTTGTACCAGGCCCACAGCACGCCCGCGAAGCCGGCGAACGCGCCGGCAATCACGAAGGCCAGGTACTTGTGCAGCCACACGTCGTAGCCGAGCGCGCGCATGCGCGTCTCGCTCTCGCGAATGCCCTTGAGCGTGAGCCCGAACGGCGAGCGCGCGACGGTGCCGAGCGCCGCCCACGCGAGCGCCGCCGCCACCAGCGCGAAGTAAAAGAACGGCAGCGGCGCGGACAGACTCCACGGCAGCGGCAGCTCGGGGCGCGGCACGCCGGCGATGCCGTTGTCGCCCTTGGTGAGCGACACCCACCGGAAGGCGAGGCCCCACACGACCATGCCGAGGGCCAGCGTGATCATCAGGAAGTACGTGCCCGTCGCACGGATCGCGATCAGTCCGAACAGCGCCGCCGTTATCGTCGCGAGCACGACGCCCGCCACGAGACACGTGACGAAACCCGCCTGTCGCTCGGTGGTGAGGATCCCGACGGCGTAGGCCGCGGTGCCGAAGTACGCCGCGTGTCCGAGTGAGGGCAGGCCGGTGTAGCCGAGCAGGATGTCGAGGCTCATCGCGAGCACGGCGATGATCGCCACCTGCGTGAGCAGCGTCAGCGGGTACGACGGCAGCAGGGGCGCGATCACCGCCGCCGCCACGAGCGCCGCGACGCCCAGGAGGATCGGGCGTCGCGTCACGAGCGTCCGAAGAGGCCGGTGGGCTTGAGCGCCAGGATCAGCGCCATCGGCGCGAAGAGCGTGAAGTACGACAGCTCGGGAAACAGCGCCTTGCCGAAGTTGTCGAGCAGGCCGACGAGCAGCGACCCCACCATCGCGCCCGGCAGCGAGCCGAGGCCGCCGACGATCACGACGACGAACGCGTAGGGGAGGATCTCGAAATCGAGCCCGGGATAGACGCCGAGAAATCCCGCGCCGACGACGCCGCCGAATGCCGCGAGCGCGGCGCCGAGGGCGAAGACGCCGAGCGAGACGCGCGGCACGCGGACGCCGACGCCCTGGGCCATCTCCGGATCGTCGACGGCCGCGCGAATCATCGCGCCCACGCGCGTGCGGTCGAGCCCCAGCCAGAGCGCGGCGCCGACGACGAGGGCGACGATGACGATGAAGATGCGATAGATCGGAAAGCGGCCCGGCCCCGCGGTGACCACGCCGGCGAGCATCGCGGGCGGCCGGATCGAGTAGGGATCTC
Source organism: Candidatus Methylomirabilota bacterium (assembly GCA_046723475.1). Taxonomy (GTDB): domain Bacteria; phylum Methylomirabilota; class Methylomirabilia; order Rokubacteriales; family CSP1-6; genus AR12. Next base: position 15,550 of record JBKOUQ010000125.1, on the reverse strand, counting down.
CGCCCCAGATCAGCAGCGCCAGGTCTTGGAAGATCAAGGCGAAGCCGATCGTCATCAAGACCTGGCCGAGCGTCTGCCCCGGCAGCCGGCGCAGGAAGACCCGCTCCATGACGACGCCGACGACGGCGAGCGTGAGCGCGCCGGCGACGAGCGCCGCGACATACGATCCCGTGCGCGAGGCGACGGACAGGCCGACGTAGCCGCCGAGCATGAAGTACGAGCCGTGCGCGAGATTGACGATGCGCATGACCCCGAAGATCAATGACAGGCCGCTGGCGAGGAGGAAGAGGAGCGCGCCGTAGGAGAGCCCGTTGAAGGTCTGGGTGACCCAGAACTCAGCGCTCACAGGCTCGCCTCGCCTGCGGCTGCGGCTCGTACGGCCACACTCACAGCCGCAACAGGCGCCGGGCGTTCTCCGACAGGATGCGGACCCGATCCTTTGCCGACAGCTTGATGCCACGCACGACGATCTCGCGCGGCCGCGTCGGCCCCATGTCGAAACAGAAGTCGCTGCCCACCATCACGCGGTCGGCGCCAACGAGGTCGACGAGGTATTGCAGGGCCGCCGGCGCATGGCTGATCGTGTCGTAAGTGAAGCGTCGCACGTATGCCTCGAAGGCGCGCTTCGCCACGCCCTTCGTCTCCGGGCGGACTTTCTGACCGTGGGTCAGCCGGCCCACGAGATACGGCATCGCGCCGCCGGCGTGCGGCAGGCACACCTCCAGGCGCGGAAAGCGATCGAGCACGCCCCCGAACACGAGATGGGCGGCCGCGATCGCGGTATCGAACGGATTGCCGAGAAAGTTGTTGAGGTAGAAGCGAGACAGCCGGTTGCCGGCCCCGATCACCGTCAGCGGGTGCAAGAGCACCGGCAACCGACGCGCCTCGCACGCCGCGAAGATCGGCGTGAACTCGGGGTCGGACAGCTCGCGGCCGTTGATGTTGGTGCCGAGGTAGACGCCGCGGATCCCGGGCAGCGAGGCGGCACGCTCGAGCTCGGTCAGCGCGCGCTTGGAATCCTGCAGCGGCAGCGTCGCGCAGCCGACGAACCGCTCGGGATAGGCGCGATGCGCCTCGCTCATCGCGTCGTTCACGCTGGCGGCCAGCCGCTGGCCGAGGTCGCCGTCGGCCCAGTACACCATGGGCGCCGTCAGCGACAGCGCGTGGACGGCGACGCCGACCCGGTCCATCGCTTTCCGGCGGCGGTCCAGATCCCAGTACGTCGGGTCCAGCGGGAGCGTGGGCGAGTCGCGCAGGACGATGCGCGGCCCTTTCGGGTCCGAGCGATCGATGCGCGCCCGGTGAGGCCCGCCCTCGCGCGCGATGAGATCGAGATACCGCTCGGGGAAGAAATGCGCGTGGACGTCGATGGCGTCGGGCCGGGCCACGGCCGTGGATTGTACTATAGGGCCCACGTTCGCAAGGAGGATGACGGTGAGACTTCCACACGAGCGTTTCGACTACTCCGCGATCGTCGATCGCACGCCGTGGCGGCTGCCGAAGGGCGCGCGCATCGCGGTGTGGACCATCGTCAACATCGAAGAGTGGGACATCGAGAAGCCCATGGCCCGGCAGTACCTGACGGCGCCACAGGGCGTGGCCACCGTGCCCGACGTGCCGAACTGGGCGTGGCACGACTACGGTATGCGCGTCGGCTTCTGGCGCATGCATGAGGCGCTCGTCCGCCGCAAGATTCGCGCGACGACGTCGATCAACGCCAACGTGTGCCGCTCGTATCCGCGCGTGGCGGAGGCGATGCGCGACGCAGGCTGGGAGTTCATGGGCCACGGCGTGAAGCAGGGCGCGATGCACGTGCAGCCGGATCCGCGCGCCGTCATCCGTGACTCGATCGAGATCATCCAGAAGTTCACGGGCAAGAAGCCGCGCGGCTGGCTCGGCCCGGGGCTGACCGAGACGTGGGAGACACTCGACCTGCTGGCCGAGGCCGGCATCGAATACGTCTCCGACTGGGTCAACGACGACCAGCCCTACGAGATCCGCACCACACACGGCCCGCTCGTGTCGGTACCGTACACGCTCGAGCTCAACGACATCCCGACGATGGTCATTCAGCACCACGAGTCATCGGCCTGGGTGCAGCGCTGCCGCGATCAATTCGATCGGCTCTACGCCGAAGGTGCGAAGAACCCGCGCGTGATGGCCATCGCCGTGCATCCCTACATTCACGGCGTCCCGCACCGCATCAAGTACTTCGAGGCCGTCTACGACTACATCCGCGGGAAGAAAGGCGTCTGGCTCACCACCGGCGAGGAGATCCACGAGTGGTGGAAGACGGGGCGGCGTTAGAATCCGCGGCGTCGCGTGAGCGCGGCGAGCGAGATCGCCTGGGCGACGAGCGCGGTGACGACGGCGGCGGAAAAGCCCACCGCCATGCCCGCGGTTGGCAGCAGCGTGGCTAGCACGAAAAAGAACGCGGCAAACGCGAACAGGCCGAGGATGAGCCCGCGCAGTACCGCCGTGGCCGCCGCGGCGCCGTGCATCGTGTGCGCGAAGACCGTGAGGATGGCGGCGTAGAGCGGAAACGGCGCGAGCAGTCCTGTGAGTCGCGCACCGAGCCGCGCGGCGAGCGCGGTGAGGGCGACGACGAATGCGGTGGCCACCACCATGCGGAGCGGCAAATCCCACCACGGCAACGGCGTCGCGGCGGGCGCGATGACCGACGACGCGGGCATCACCGCGACGGCGATCGTCATGCCGGCGGCGGCGACGAGGGCGAGCATCGCGAGCCCGAACGGCAATCGCTGCAAAGCCACCGTCGATACGATGAACGCCGCGGATCCGGCGACGACCGCGCTCGGCCAGCGCGCGCGCTTCGCCGTCCACGCGTAGGCCACGCAGAAGCCGGCCTGCGACACCGCGCCCGCCATCGTGCCGGCTGCGGCCGTCGCCGCGAAGCTTGGTCCCTCCTCACGCGCGAGGAAAAACGCGATCGGGGCCGAGGTGAACGGCAACCCGACGAGCCAGCCGCTGACCGCCGGCCCCCAGCGGCGCCCCGCGAGGCTGGCCGCTGCGATGAGCACCGGGGTCACGACGAGCTTGAGGAGGAGGCTGTCCAGGCGGCGGCTACTTCACGGGCGCGACGACGACATCGCTCGGCTGGCCGGCCAGAAAATTTTCGATGTTCTTGACCGCGCGCAGCAAGCCGTCGCGGACGACTTCGGGCGTCTGCCCCGCGTTGTGCGGCGAGAGCACGACGTTGTCGAAGCCGAGGATCGGATCGCCTGGCTTGAGCGGCTCGTCGTGGAAGACGTCGAGCCCGGCGCCGGCGATCTTCTTGGTGTTCAGGGCGTCCAGCAGCGCCTCGCGCTCGATCAGCGCGCCGCGGCCGGTGTTGACGATGATCGCCGTCTTCTTCATCAGCGAGAGCTCGCGCCGGCCGAGGAAGCCGCGGGTCTCGGGTGTGAGACGCATGTTGAGCGACACGAAGTCGGCCGTCCGCAAGATCTCGTCCTTGGACGCGGGACGCGCACCGAGCCCGCGCACGCGTGCCTCGTCGCCGCGCGCGCTCCACGCGAGCACGTCCATGCCGATGGCGCGACCGAGCGTCACCACGCGGGCGCCGATCGTGCCCGTACCGAAGACGCCGAGCGTCTTGCCCAGGCACTGCGTGAGCATCTCGCGCGGCCAGGCGCCGCCGCGCATTTCGCGATCGATGCGCACCAGCTTGCGTCCCGCGGCCAGCATCAGCGTCAGCGCGTGCTCCGCGACGGCGAACGCGTTCACGCCCGGCGTGTTGCAGATCGTCAGGCCGCGGCGGCCGGCGGCGTCCAGGTCGAAGTTGTCCGTGCCGGTGCCCCAGATCGACACCATTTTCAGCTGCGGGCACGCGGCGAACACGCCGTCGGTGAAGCGCGCGTGCGCGCGGATGTTGATGGCGATGCGCGCCCGACCGATGCGTCGGATGAGCTCCGCTTCCTCGTCAGCGCCGCGCGCCGGGTACACGATCGTCTCGCCGAGCTTGCGAGCCGCCTCGTGGGCGGCCGAGTTCTCGAAGACGCTCGGGAAATCGTCCGGGACGGTGATGAGCGGGTCGGGCGGCATTATAGGAGCCGCGCGACCGGCGTGAACCGTGGGTGGCCTGTGATGAGCGCGTCGGGCGCCATTATAGGAGCCGCGCGACCGGCGTGAATCGTGGGTGGCCGGTTCTAGGCACGAGTGGCTCCGTTCCCGTTGGCGAATGCGGCTTGGGCGGCGGCGACGCCGGCGCCGGGCTCGCACTTGTACCCGAGGTCACGCATCGCGAGCTCTAGAGCCGAGAGCGTGGGCAGCACGTAATGCGGGCTGGCCGTGATGCCCATCGTCCCGATACGGAGCGTCGACGTCCGAATGCGGTCGAGACCCGTGCCGATCAGCACGCCGTACTGCTCGCGCATGCGCGTGACGACGGCCGCGGGCTCGATGCCCTGCGGTGCGCGGATGCACGACACCGTGTTCGAGGCGATGGTCGGGTCCGGGAACATGCCGAGTCCCATGGCCGCGACGCCGGCGCGCAGCGCCGTTCCGGCGATCGCGTGACGCCGCACGCGATTGGCGAGGCCTTCCTCGAGGATCAAGCGCGCGGCGACCTGCAGCGCTGCCGTGAGATGCGTCGGGATCGAGATCGGCTGGCGGCGCGGCGTGCCGTCCGGGATCTTGCCGCCGCGCGAGACCGGCACCCAGTTGTCGCGCCAGCGCAGCAGGTCGTACGCATACGACTGCGCGGTCTTCTTGCGCCGCTCCATCACGTCCCACGCGCGCGGGCTGACGGACACCAGCGCCATGCCCAGCGGCGCGGCCAGGCACTTCTGCGAGCCCGTCATGTTCAGGTCGACGCCCCACTCGTCGGTGCGGACATCGAGACCGGCGATGGAGGACACCGTATCGAGCAGGAAGAGCGCGTCCACCGAGCGCGCGATCTTCGCGACCTCGGCCGCGGGATACGTCGTGCCGGTCGACGTTTCGTTGTGCACGAGCGTGATCGCCTTGGGCCGTACGCGCTGCGCTTCGTGCGAGAGCCGATCGAGGTCGAGGCGCGCCCCCCATTCCACCGGGAACTCGGTGGCGTCGGCGCCGACCCGCTTCATGATCTCGCGCATCATCAGCCCGAACGCGCCGGCGCCGACGACGAGCACGCGGTCGCCCGGCTCGATCACCGACAGGGCACCCGCCTCGAGCGCGGTGCGTCCCGAGCCGGGCATGACGAGCAGCTCTCCGCGCGTCTGGAACACCTCGCGGAGCGCCGTCGTGGTCGGCTCGAGCACACCCTCGTCGAACGAGCGATCGTACTGGATCGCGGGCGGCTGGTTCAGCGCCTGGATCACGGGTACGGGCAGCTCCGTGGGTCCCGGAATCATGAGGATCGGTCGCGTGTGCACCTGGGTCCAGTTGATCGTCGACGACACGGCGGGTTCTCCTTGGCGGCCGGGTGCGGTCATTCTAACATCACGATTCCGCGACGGCAGCTGGGGACCGGTGGATCAGCCAGAGATTGCGTGCGTAGACGAAGAGCCCCGCGCCCTGACCGAGAATGAAGACCGGATCGCGGCGATAGATCGCGTATGCGAGCAGCGTGAGGCCACCGCCAATCGAGAAATACCAGAACGCCAGTGGCACCACGCTGCGTCTGCGACGCTCGGATGCGATCCACTGCACGAGGAATCGCGCCGAGAACAGGGCCTGCCCGAGCAGACCAATCCCCAGCCAGACCTGATCCCTGGTCACCCGCTCAGGAAGCCTTGGAGAAGATCGCCTGGAGCACCCGGTACGCGCGACGGATGTCGTCCGGGCGTCGCGACCCCGCAAGGAGCGCGAAGATCTTCTCCGCGTCCTCACTCGGTACCGCCGACGCCTTGTCCGCCCGCACGTCCGTGAGCTCGCGCAGCGGGATGTCGAGCGCGACCGACACCCGATACAGGCTGTCGATCGAGATCGACTTCTCGCCGCGCTCGACCTCTCCGATGAATTTTCCGGAAAGGCCCGAGCGATCACCCAGCCGCTCTTGACTCAGTGCGCGCTCCTTGCGGAGTGCACGCAGTCGCTGCCCGAGGAACTTCCTCACGTGTTTCACCGCGCGTTCGCCCATGGCTCGTTACCCTAGCACTTAAAAGTTCGATCCGAAACTGCCACTTATCCGTTACGGCACGTCCACCTCGACCGCGCCGTTCACCACGCGCGCCGGAAACACCGTGATCGACAGATCGTCCGCCACACGGCACGCACCGGTCGCGAGATCGAAGTCGAAGCCGTGCCACGGACACACGACCGCGTCGCCTTCGATCCAGCCGTCGGCCAGCGGCCCGTCCTCATGCGGGCAGAGCGCGCTCACCGCATGAAAGCGGCCATCACCGCCATTGAAGACGGCGACCGCGCAGCCGCCGGCCTCGACCAGACAGCCGCGGCCGGCGGGGATGTCGGCGCTGCGGGCAACACGGACGAACGCCATCAGCGCCGCATCCGCAGCGCATCGTCGATGGCCTCGCGGAAATTCTCGATCGGGTGCGCGCCCACCAGCGGCTTGCCGTTGATCAAAAAAGTCGGCGTGCCGCGCACGCCGAGGTCCCGGCCCTCGGCGAAGTCGGCCTCGACGGCGCCGCGGAAGCGGCGGTCGTCGACACAACGCTCGAATCGCTCGCGGTCCAGGTTGAGATCGATGGCGTAGGCGACGAGCTCATCACGCGAAAAGCGTGGCTGCCGCTCGAACAGCACGTCGTGGTACGCCCAATAGCGTCCCTGCTCGCCGGCGCACCGCGCCGCCTCGGACGCGGACATGGCGAAGCCATGAATGGGGAGTGGGAAGTCCTTGTAGACCAGGCGCACCCGCCCATCGTACTCCTTGAGGATCTGTTCCAGCGACCGCTGGACACGGCGGCAGAACGGTCACTGATAATCGGAAAACTCGACGATCGTGACGGGCGCGGTCGCCGGCCCCTTCGTCATCTGCAGTTCGGGCAGCGCGCGCTCCTGCGCGCCGCGCGCCGGCACCCGGCATCCGAGCGTGAGCAGCGGCACGACGACGGCCAGCGCGAACACGATGGTGTAGACTCGCCGCGGTGTGAGGGATATCGCGAACCCGCCGTTCACGACGGGGGAGGATACCACATGGACGCGCTGATCGATGCGGTGCTCGCCACCTATCCGTCATGGTCGCTCCTCGTGGTGCGTCTTGCCCTCGGAGTCGTGTTCTTTGCGCACGGCGCGCAAAAGGTGTTCGGCTGGTTCGGAGGGCGTGGTCTCGCGGAAACGATCCGGGGCTTCCAGGGCATGGGCGTGCCGCCGGCGGCGGCGACGCTCGCCGCGTTCATCGAGCTCCTCGGCGGCTGTGCGATGGTGACCGGACTGCTCGCGCGCCCGGCTGCCGTGGGCATCATCATCGTCATGCTGGTGGCGATCGCGAAGGTCCACGGTCGGCATGGCTTCTTTCTGAACGCCGGAGTGCCGGGCAAGGGGCCCGGCTTCGAATTCAATTTCGCGCTGATGGGCATGGCGCTCGCGGTGCTCATCGGCGGCGCGGGCGTGCTGTCGGCCGATCGCGCCATCTGGTTCGCGCTCGCAGCGCGCTAGGCGGGCGTTCCGGTGGGCTTCGTCCTTCGCGTGCTCGTCAACGCCGCCGCGCTGTGGGTCGCCGCCGCGCTCGTGCCCGGGATCGCGCTGCGCGGCCTTCGCTACACGCTGCTGGCCGCACTCGTCCTCGGCCTGGTGAACGCGATCGTTCGTCCGGTGCTCGTCTTCCTCACGCTGCCGATCACGCTGCTCACGCTCGGCCTGTTCATCTTCGTCCTCAACGCCTTCTGCCTCTGGCTGACGTCGCGGCTCGTTCCGGGGTTCGCAGTCCACGGCTTCGTGGCCTCGGTGCTGGGCGCGCTGGTGATTTCGATCGTGTCGTGGGCGCTGAACGCGTTCGTGTCCGACGCGGGGCGGTGGCGCCGGATCTGAGGGGTCGCGAACGTGCGGAGGACGTCGCTGCCGACGCGTCGCCCGTGGCGCCCGCTACGACGACGCCATCGCGATCGCTTCGATCTCGACGCGCGCGTCGCGGATCAGACGCGCGCACTCGAACGTCGTGCGGGCGGGCGGGTCTACGGGAAAGTACGTGCTGAAGACTTCGTTCATCTCGGCCAGCTCGTCGACGTCCTTCATGTAAATCGTGACCTTCACCACGCGGTCGAGCGACGAGCCGGCCGCCTCGAGGATCGCCTTGAGGTGTTCGCACACTTGCCGGGTCTGGGCGCGGATGCCGCCCTCGGCGAGCGCGCCGGTCTTCGGATCGTTGCCGAGCTGGCCCGAAACGAACACCCAGTCGCCGGCCTTGATCGCCTGCGACAGCGGCACGCGCGCGGGCGGCACCTTGTCGGTGTGAACGACGTGCTTGCGCATCGAGCTCGACATCGCTGGTCTACGCCGCCCGCCCGGAGTCCTCGGCGAGCGCCGTGATGATGTACGTGCCCGACTTCTCGTCGCGCTCCAGGCTCACGATGCGCTGCTTGGCGGCTTCCTCGAGCAGCTTGCTGAACGTCGAGTACCCGTAATACGACTCGTTGAACGCGGGGTTCTTGCGGATCATCGTCTGCTTCACCATCGAGCCCCAGAGCGTCTCCTTGTTCTCGCGCTGCAGCGCCTGGATGGCGTCGATGAGCTGCGCCATCGCCTCCGCCTTCTTCTCCGGCAGCCCCGACAACATCCGTGTCTTCTTCGTGTCGCGGATGAGGTCCTCGTAGAAGATGAATTCGTCGCAGTTGGCGACGAGCAGGTCTGAGGACGACGACTTCACGCCGAGGCCGATCACGTAGCGGTCGTTCTCGCGCAGCTTGCTCACGAGCGGGGAGAAGTCGGAGTCTCCGGACACCAGCGCGAACGAGTCGATGTGGGATTTTCCATAGGCCAGGTCGAGGGCGTCCACCACCATCCGGATGTCGGCCGAGTTCTTGCCGCTGTAACGGCTCTGCGGAACGTCGATGAGCTCGATGGCCCACTCGTGGAAGGGGCGCTTGTACTCGGTGAAGCGGTTCCAATCCGCGTAGGCGCGTCGCACGATGATCTTGCCCTTCTCCAGCAACCGCTCCAGCACCAGCTTCAGCTCGAATTGCTTGTACTGTGCTTCCTTTACACCGCGGGCGATGTTCTCGAAATCGATGAACATCGCCAGCTTTCGCTCACCGTTCATCCATGTCGTCCTTTCATCCGCGCTCCTTTCCCGGGGGGTGGGACCGCGACCCGCATCCATTATATGGCGCTCGTTCGGGCGCCCCGGCCAGGTTTATCATTTGCCTCATGAAAAAGCTCGATTCTGCCGTCGCGCACCGCGTGCCGCCGGGGCAGTCGCTCACCGAGAAGTGGCCGGTGCTGACCTATGGCCGTACCCCGCGCTTCGACCCCGCGCGCTGGACGTTCCGCTGCTTCGGCCTCGTCGAGCGGCCGACCTCGTGGACGTGGGCCGAGTTCCAGACGCTGCCGCGCGTGACCGTGCGCTCGGACATCCACTGCGTCACGCGCTGGTCGAAGCTCGACAACGAGTGGGAGGGGGTGCCGGCGCGCGCGATCCTGGAGCACGTGCGTCCGTTGCCCGAGGCGAAGTTCGTGCTGCAGCACGCCGACCCGGATTACACGACGAACACGGCGCTGTCGGACCTGCTCGACGACGACGTCGTGCTCGCGCTCAGGCACAACGGGAAGGATCTCGAGCCCGATCACGGCGGACCGATGCGGCTCGTGCTGCCGAAGCTCTACTTCTGGAAATCGTCGAAGTGGCTGCGCGCGTTCGAGCTCCTCGACGTCAATCCGCCGGGTTTCTGGGAGCAGAACGGCTATCACATGCATGCCGACCCGTGGACGGAGGAGCGCTACACGGACCAGGAGACGCGCGCGATGCAGCAGATGCGCGCCGAGGCCGCGCGGAAGCTGCGAGAGCGATGATGGCCGCGGCTGCGGTTCGCGTCGAGCGCGCGGGAGGCGTCACGACGGTCGTCCTCGATCGGCCCGAGGCGCGCAACGCCGTCGACGGCGAGACGGCCGCCGCGCTGGCCGAAGCCTTCCGTGCTTTCGAGGCGGATCCCGACGCCCGCGTCGCAGTGCTCTGGGGCGCCGGCGGCACGTTCTGCGCGGGTGCCGATCTGAAGGCGATCGGCGCCGGTCGCGGCAATCGTCTCGAACCCGACGGTGACGGACCGATGGGTCCATCGCGCATGATGCTGTCCAAGCCGACCATCGCGGCCGTCGCGGGCTATGCGGTTGCGGGCGGGCTGGAGCTCGCGCTGTGCTGCGACCTGCGCGTGCTCGAAGAAGATGCGGTGCTCGGCGTCTTCTGCCGGCGATGGGGTGTGCCGCTCGTGGACGGCGGCACCGTGCGCCTGCCGCGGCTGATCGGGCTCTCGCGGGCGCTCGACCTCATTCTCACCGGGCGTCCCGTAGATGCGCGCGAAGCCGAGCGCATCGGTCTGGCCAACCGTGTCGTGCCTCGCGGACAGGCGCGCGCCGCCGCCGAGGCGCTGGCGGCGGAGATCGCCGCGTTCCCGCCGCGCTGCGTGCTGAGCGATCGTCGGTCGGCGCACGAGAGCCTGGATGTGCCACTGGCCGCGGCGTTGCGACGCGAGTTCGAGTTGGGGTGTCAGACGCTCGAGAGCGGCGAGAGTCGCGAGGGCGCGGCGCGGTTTGCCTCCGGCGCCGGACGACACGGGCGGTTTTAGCCTCGCGGCACCGCTCCGGGCCGCTTCAGCGCTTTACGCGTTCCAGCCACCAGTGGACCACGCCTGATCCGAGCAGCACCACCATGCCGAGGATGACCCAGTGGATCTCGCCGTGCGGCTCCGTGCTGCGGTAGTGCACGAGACCGACGATGATCAGCGTGCATCCAAGGACGGCGGCGGCGGTGCGGGCGACTTCGGCGACTTTGAGCAGCGCGGGCGACGGCCCGCCGAGCGCGAGGCCGATGGTGAGGATCGCGATCGCCGCCACGCCGACAGCGCCGGTGACGAGGCCCAACGAGAACATCGCGGTCGCCTCGGCGGTGTCGTCCGTGCGACCCATCAAGATCAGGTGAACGACCAGCCAGAACCCGAGGATGCCCAGCGCGAGGCCGCCCAGGGCACGATCCATGGCGCGGATTCTATCACCCGGCCGTTTGGTGCGACCTGCTACGATCCGGCCGATGAGCGCGCACGGCCACGATCGCAGCACGGCTGCCGCGCGCTCGCGGTCCGTGCTCGTGATCACCCTCGCGCTGACGGGCGTGACCATGGTCGTCGAATTCGTCGCGGGACTGTGGACCGCCAGTCTCGCGCTCGTCGCGGACGCGGGCCACATGCTGACCGACGCGACCGCACTCGCGCTGGCACTGATCGCCACCTGGCTTGCGAGCCGTCCGCCCACGCCGGCCAAGACGTACGGGTACTACCGCGCGGAGATTCTCGCCGCGCTCGCCAATGCGCTGCTGCTGTTCGGCGTGGCCGGCTCGATCCTCGTCGAGGCCTGGCACCGACTGCAAGCGCCGGTCGCGGTGCTCGCGGGGCCGATGGCCGTCGTCGCGGCCTTCGGGCTCGGCATGAACCTCGTCGCGGCGTGGCTGCTGCACCACGGCGCGCGCGACAGCTTGACCATCCGCGCCGCCTACCTGGAAGTCCTGAGCGACGCGCTCTCGTCGCTGGCCGCTCTCGCCGCGGCCGCCGTGCTCGTGCTCACCGGATGGACGCGCGCGGATGCCGTCGCGAGCGGCGTGATCGTGCTGCTCATCCTGCCGCGGACGTGGAGCCTGCTGCGCCAGGCGGTCAACGTCTTGCTCGAGGGGACGCCACCGCATCTGTCGCTCTCCGAGATCGAGCGCGCCATGAGCGATGTTGTCGGTGTGCGGCGCGTTCATGATCTCCACGTCTGGACGCTGACGTCTGGCCGCGAAGCCATGAGCGCGCATGTGGTCGTCGAGGACGTTCGCGAGAGCGAGCGGCTGCTCGCGTCGCTGCACGCGGTGCTGCACGCGCACTTCGGGATCGACCACACGACGATTCAGCTCGAGACGGCACCGCCCGAGGTGCTGCAGATCAAAGCGCCCCAGGCATAGGCGAGGGCGCGGGCCAGTGACGGATCGATTGGCTGAGCGGGCGCCGGTGACGGCGGTAGCTTAGCGGACGCGGTACGATGCGGCGACGCTGAACGCGTGCCGCCGGAGCATCTTCGCCAGGCGCGGCCGAGTCGCTTCGAGCCTGACGTGCGTGACGTACTCGGTGATCGTCATCTCCATCTCGTCGGCGAACATGCGCGCCAGCGAGCCGGGCGACATCCCGATGCTGATCGCGATCGTCTCGGCGCTGATCCGGCCCGCGTGTGCCGCGGCGTGTGCGACCGCACGCGCCACCGGCCCGGTGAACGGCCGGACGTCGCTGTGACGCGCGGCGAGCGCGTCGACGACCGCGCGCAACGGGGCGGCGAAATCGCGGCGACCGGCCTCGACGACGACCATCGGCACCGCGCAGCCGGCGGCACGAAGCTCATCCACGAGAGCCTGATCGCTCGCCACGACGACGTCGGGCCGCGTGCGGGCCAGCACGCCGAGCGCCGCGCTCATGTCCGCCACGGCATCGACGCGGCCGCGCGTACGCAGCGCGACGGCGAGGGCGGCCCGCAGGGCCGCATCGTCGGTGACGACGACGGCGTGTGGCAGCGCGCTGGAGCGCGTGGCGGACGCGTGGTCCTCCGGCGCCGCGCGTTCGGTCAGACGGGCAATCACGTGGTGGAGGTGGCCGACGTCGAACGGCTTGCTGAGATAGTCCGTTGCGCCCAGACGCAGCGCCTCGAAGGCGGAGGCCGTGTCGTTCATGCCGCTTACGACGACGACGTTCGTCTCGATCTGCAGACGCTTGAGCGCTTTGAGCACGGCGAGGCCGCTGAGGCCTGGCATGAGCAGATCGAGGAGAACGACATCGATGGTGCGCGCCTGGAGGATTTCGAGCGCGGTGCGTCCGTCCGGGGCCGTCAGGACCTCGCAGCGGCTCTCGAGAATCGCCTGATAGGCGTCGAGGACCCGAGCGTCATCGTCCACGGCCAAGACCACGGGACGGATCGTCATCGGCTCTTCGACTATAGCAGGGCGGTGGGCCCCAACGCACGGGAGTATATTGAGGCTCCATGACGACGATCCGTCCGCTGAGCGACCGTGCGATCGTGCTCAAGCCCGAGGATGACGTCGCCGTGGCGAAGGCCCCCCTGGATCGGGGAGCGGCGTTCGACGACGGCGGGACGATCGTCGAGGCGCGTCAAGACATCAAGCCCGGCCACAAGATTGCGCGGCGCGCCGTCCCCAGGGGCGCCCCCGTCCGCCGCTATGGCCAGGTGATCGGCTTCGCTACGCAGGACATCGCCGCCGGCGAGCACGTACACAGCCACAATCTCGACATCGGGGAGCTCTCGTCCGACCGGTACGAGATTGGCGTGGACGTGCGGCCGGTCGACTTCTATCCCTCCGACAGGATGCGCTTTTTCGACGGCTATCGCCGCGAGGACGGGCGCGTCGGTACGCGGAATTACGTCGCCATCGTCTCCGGCGTGAATTGCTCGGCGAGTGTCAGCCAGTTCGTGAAGGACAAGTTCCGTGACGTCCAGCGGGACTATCCGAACATCGACGGGGTCCTCGCGATCACTCACAAGTCGGGCTGCGGCACCAAGCTGTTCGGGGAGGATCACTTTGCCCTGCAGCGCGTGCTGGCGGGCTACGCGAAGCATCCGAATGTCGCCGCCTACATCTTGATCGGCCTTGGCTGCGAGGTGAATCAGGCCGCTGTGATGGTCGAGCGACAAAAGATGTCAGTTCCCGGCCACCCCGAGCGGAAGCCGTTCCTCGTCAACATCCAGGAGGCGGGTGGCATTCGTAAGACCATCGAGCGCGCGGCAGCGGAGGTGGCGCGGCTCCTGCCGATTGCCAACGACGTGCGGCGCACGAAACAGCCCGTATCGGAAATCTGTCTGGCCACCAACTGCGGCGGCTCCGACGCCAATTCCGGAATGACGGCGAACCCCGCGCTCGGGTGGGCGGTCGACGAGCTCGTCCGCTACGGCGGAACCGGTGTGCTCGCCGAGACGCCGGAGATCTACGGCGCGGAACACTTGCTGATCAGGCGGGCGATCAATGAAGGCGTCGCCAAGAAGCTGCTCGATCGCTACAAGTGGTGGGAGTGGTACTGCCGCGGCATCGAGGCGATGGACAACAATCCCGCGCCCGGCAACAAGGCCGGCGGCATCACCACCGTATTCGAGAAGTCGCTCGGCGGCGTCACGAAGGGCGGGACGACGCCGATGATGGACGTGTTCCAGTACGGCGAGCCCGTCACCACGCGCGGTTTCGTGTTCATGGACACGCCCGGCCATGATCCGGTCTCGATCACCGGACTCGTCGCGGGCGGTTGCAATCTCATCTGCTTCACGACCGGCCGCGGCTCCGTCTTTGGCTGCAAGCCGGTGCCGTCGATCAAGCTCGCGACGAACTCGCTGATGTACCGCCACATGGAAGAGGACATGGACATCAACTGCGGCGTGATTCTCGAGGGCACGCCGCTGCCCGTGGTCGGTCGTCAGATCTTCGAGGAGATCGTCGCCGTCGCTTCCGGTAAGCGGACGAAGAGCGAGCTGTCGGGAGTGGGGGAGGAAGAGTTCGCGCCCTGGATCATCGGCCCGGTGCTATAGCCGCCGGCCCGCTCGCACTGCTCACGACTGGACGACCGTCACCACCAGGCCGATTGCCGCGAGGATGTTGCCGACACGCACGCACTCCTTTTCGGGGCCGATCTTCACGACGGCCTTGCCGGTGTTGTGAACCTGCCACGCGATCTCCCAGCCCTCGCTCTCGCTGCACGCGATCGCCTTCTGTAACTGTTTCACGACCTGCTCGAAGGTATGACAGTCACAGTTGTGCAGGATCGTCATCCACGGCGGCGCGACTTGCTCGTCGACGACGTTCTCGACGTCGGGCAGCGTGAGCGTCCGCTCCGGCATGGACCAAGTTTAAGTGAGCCAGCAAGCAGAGCCAGCGCGCTGACGTCCCAACAGTCCGGCGTCAGCCGAGCGCGCCCGACGCGCGCAGGTCGGCGATACGGCGGACATCGTAGTGCAGGAGCGTGCGCAGAATCTCGTCGGTGTGCTCCCCGAGCCCCGGCGCTGGAGCGAGATTCGGCGTGACCCCGTCGGTCTTCACCGGCGTGGCGACCTCGCGCACGACGCCGAACCGCGGATGCTTGACGTCGACGATCATGTCGCGCGCGACGACCTGCTCGTCGACGAGCGCCTGGGCGACGGTGTTCACTGGCGCGCACGGTACGCGACCGCGCAGCCGGTCGAGCCAGTCGGCCGTCGTGCGCTCGGAAAAACGCGCTCGGAGCAGGGGGACGAGCTCGGCCTTGTGGGCCGCGCGATCGGCGAAGGTGGCGAAGCGCGGATCGCGTGCGAACGCCGGCAGCTCGAGCGCCTCGCACAGGCTCGTCCAGAACTTCTCCTTGTTGCAGAAGATCACGATCCAGCCGTCACGGGTCGGAAAGTTTTGCGCGGGGACGAGCGACTGGTGCCCGGAGTCTTCGAC
>JBKOUQ010000149.1:0-23961 GCA_046723475.1 Candidatus Methylomirabilota bacterium | reverse complement strand
ACGTACGAAGCGATCGCGCGACGCATCGAGCCGTGTCTCCATGCGATTCATCGTAGCCGAGCCGTGCGGCATCCCTCGCATCACATTGACGCCCCGATCGCCCTCACATAGCGTGTGGTCGATGGCCCCCGACGTTCGTGCGCGACTGAAGCGCTGGACACGGGCCGAGTACGAACGGATGGCGAACCGTGGCGTTCTCGGTCCTGACGACCGTATCGAGCTGCTCGATGGCCTCATGGTTTTCAAGGAGCCGCACGACCCGCCGCGCGCCACCGGGGTCGGCCTCGTCGCCGAGGTCTTGCGTGCGGCATTCGGGACGGGCTTCCACGTGAGGCAAGGGCTCGCCGTGTCCCTCGGGCGGTGGTCGCAACCCGAGCCGGACGTCTGCGTCGTTGCCGGAAGCTTCCGCGACTACCGTGAATCCACCCGACGAGGCCGGTTCTCGTGGTCGAGGTCTCGTACAGTCGGCTGAGACTCGATCGCACGAAGAAGGCCGCGATCTACGCGAGGGCCGGGATCGGCGACTACTGGATCGTGGACATCGTAGGCCGTGCCCTCGAAGTCCATCGCGACCCGCAACGATCGACGGCGGCGCATCCGCGCTGGCGTTACCGCTCGGTCGAGCGGCTCGGTGCGGAGGCGAGCGTGACGCCGCTCGCCGCACCGAGCACACGCATCGCTGTCGCCGACCTGCTGCCGTAAACGCGTCGCCCACGCGACGCAGGCCGGCCGCTTGCTCGGACGTCCTTTCCGGCGTAGGCTTCGCTCGTCAACGCGGGAGCTCGGGACCACCGGGCTGAGAGGGCGGCCGTTAGCCGCCGACCGCAAGAACCTGAACTGGGTAATACCAGCGAAGGGAGGCCACCATGTCGCATTCACACAAGATCTACCTCACCGGCTCACGTCCCGAAATCCGCGTTCCCATACGCGAGATCACGCTGTCCGGCGGCGAGCCACCGCTACGCCTGTACGACACGAGCGGCCCGTATACGGATCCGGGCACGCACACCGACATCAAGCGCGGCCTGCCGCCGCTGCGGCTGCCGTGGGTGCTCGAACGCGCCGACGTCGAGGAGCTTCCGGGACCCACATCGCGCTATCGCCGACAGCGTGATGAGGACCCCGCGCTGGGCGGCGTACGCTTCGCCAGCGTGCGGCGACCGATGCGCGCCCGTCCCGGTCGAGTCGTGACGCAGATGCACTACGCGCGCCGCGGCGAGGTCACGCCCGAGATGGAATACGTCGCGCTGCGCGAAGGGATGGACGCCGCGTTCGTGCGCGACGAGGTCGCGCGCGGTCGCGCGATCATCCCGTCCAATATCAATCACCCCGAGAGCGAGCCGATGATCATCGGCCGCAAGTTCCTCGTGAAGATCAATGCCAACATCGGCAACTCCGCCGTTGCCTCCTCGATCGACGAGGAGGTGGAGAAGATGACGTGGGCGATCCGCTGGGGCGCCGACACCGTCATGGATCTCTCCACCGGCAAGAACATCCACGAGACGCGTGAATGGATCCTGCGCAACAGCCCCGTGCCGATCGGCACCGTACCGATCTACCAGGCGCTCGAGAAGGTCGGCGGCAAGGCCGAAGACCTCACATGGGATCTCTACCGCGACACCCTCATCGAGCAGGCCGAGCAGGGCGTCGACTACTTCACGATCCACGCCGGCGTGCTGCTGCGGTACGTGCCGCTCACCGCCAAGCGCGTCACGGGCATTGTTTCGCGCGGCGGCTCGATCATGGCCAAGTGGTGCCTGGCGCATCATCAGGAGAGCTTCCTCTATACGCACTTCCGCGAGATCTGCGAGATCATGGCCGCCTACGACATCGCGTTCTCGCTCGGCGACGGCCTGCGGCCCGGCTCCAACGCCGACGCCAACGACGAAGCGCAGTTCGCGGAGCTCGACACGCTGGGTGAGCTGACGAAGATCGCGTGGGAGCACGACGTGCAGGTCATGATCGAGGGGCCCGGCCACGTGCCGATGCACCTGATCAAGGAAAACATGGACCGTCAGCTCGAGGTGTGCCACGAGGCGCCCTTCTACACGCTCGGACCGCTGACGACGGACGTGGCGCCGGGCTACGACCACATCACCTCGGCGATCGGCGCTGCGATGATCGGCTGGTTCGGCACGGCCATGCTGTGCTACGTCACGCCGAAAGAGCATCTCGGTCTGCCGAATCGCAAAGACGTCAAGGACGGGGTCATCGCGTACAAGATCGCCGCCCACGCCGCCGACATCGCGAAAGGCCATCCGCGCGCCCGCGAGTGGGACGACGCGATCAGCAAGGCACGCTTCGAGTTCCGGTGGGAGGATCAGTTCAACCTTTCCCTCGATCCCGAGACCGCGCGTGAGTTCCATGACGAGACGCTGCCGGCCGAGGGTGCGAAGGTCGCCCACTTCTGCTCGATGTGCGGGCCGAAGTTCTGCTCGATGAAGATCACCCAGGAGGTTCGCGAGTACGCCGCCCAACAGGGCGTCGCCGCTGAGACCGTCGCCCTCGCCCAGGGTCTCCGCGAGAAGGCCGAGGAGTTCCGCAAGAGCGGCAGCGAGATCTACCGGCCCGCCTGACGGGCGTCCTCCGGAGCGAGGGCCCTTCGGTTAGGCCGCGGCGAGCGCGGTTCTCAGGCCCGCGAGGTCGAACGGCTTGTGGAGCAGTGTGAAGCCCAGTCTGTGCGCCGTCGAGTCGAGGTCCGCTCCGGTGGCGGCGAGCATGATCACGCGCAGAGCAGCGTTGCGCTGCCGTGCGCGCTCGACCAGCTCGACGCCGCTCATGCCCGGCATACCGAAGTCGGTGACCAGGACGTCGTAGTCGCCGATGGCGAGACGCTCGAGCCCGTCGGCGCCATTCGACACGGCCTCCGCTTCGCAGCCCCAGTGCGCCAGGACATCGCACAGCAGGAACCGGACGTGCCGCTCGTCGTCGACGACCAGCACTCGCCGCGGACGTCGATGGAGGACCGGGTGCGACATCGTCGAGTCGGGCATCGCTCGGCGACAGTACGTCATCGCCCGCGATGCGAGCAATCGCTTAAGCGACCGCTCCAGATGCGGTCATTTGCGCGGCGCGCGCTGCACGGCCGCATTCCGCGCGGGTGATCCGCCGAGACATGCCGCGCGCCCGCTGGTGGAGCGGCCGCGCTCGCCGTCGCCACGCGCGACCGCATCGTGCCGGGCGAATTTCGTAATGTGGATGGCGGTGGATATGTGGAAGAGTCGCGCTGTTGACTTTTTTCATGTTGCTGAGAGACGGCGAGTCGACTAGCCTGTCGCGCCGAGACGCACTGCAGCCGGGCCGCACTGACATCGCATCCGAAGGGGGCGTCATGTTCCCGCTGATCGTCTTGATCGTGTCCGCGCTGGCGCTCGGGTTGTCGTCGATCGCATCGGCCGACGACGCCGCGGTCCTGCCGAAGGGCCGCTTCGGTTTCGGCGTCGAGAACCGCTGGTTCGTGCCCACCGATCAGCGGTTCAGCCCCAACGGGGCGAGCGAAGACATCGCGGGCGCCTTCAATCGCCCGCTCGACTCCTCGTTCTTGCCGGCTCTGGCCGCGCTGAATCCGCTCGTGGCCAACGGCCGGGCGAGTGTCGGCGACGCTTCGGTGCATTTCGAGTATCACTACGACATCCTGCTGTTCACGCCGGCGTACGGCGTCACCGACCGCCTCACCGTCGGCGCCGAGATCCCCTATTACTGGGTGGAGAACAGGGTCAACGCGTCGCTGAATTCCGGCCCCGGCTCGAGCGCCAACGTCGGATTGCGCACGGGCGCCGGCCCCGGTCCGTGCGCGGCGGCGGTCCCGATCCTGCCGCTGACGTGTCCGAACACGCGGCGTCTCACCACCGACGACGTCCAGCAGATTCTCGGCCCCGGCCTGCCCGGCGTCCGCGGCTTCGGATTCAAGCCGATCAAGGATTTCAGCGCCGACGGCTTCGGCGACGTCACGCTGGCCGCGAAATATCAGTATCTGCGGACGCGCGACTGGCGTCTCGCGGCGACGGCGGGCGTCCGCTTTCCGACCGGTCGCCAGGACGATCCGGACAATCTCGCGGACATCGCGTGGAGCACCGGCGCGTACACGTTGCTCGCGCGGTTGCACAACGACTACATCCTGAGCAACCTCTGGATGCCTCCAGACGATGGCTCCGGAGAAGCAAATCTGTTCCGAACGGGCACGGTCGTCCTCGACTTCACGTTCCGGTACGACTGGCTGCTCCCCGACGACGTGACGATCCGCGCCGGCGCGGGCGAATCGCTGCCGACCAGCCGGGCGCGGGTGACCCGCGACATCGGCGACCGCTTCGAGTTCGACATCGGCGCACGCTGGGTCGTGTGGTCGCCGCTCTCGGTCTCCGCGCTGTATCGGTACGGGTTCAAGCTCGAGGACCGCGTCTCCGGGCCGAAGACGTTCCCTCACAACCTTGCGGAGCAGGACACGGATGCCACCGAGCAGCTCGTCATTGCACAGGTGAACTACTCCACGCTGCCGCTCTACCGGGAGGGCCGCTTTCCGGTGCCGTTGAATTTCTTCGTCTCATATCGCGATCGCTTCGCCGGATCCGGGTCCCGCGCGGTTGGATCGCCGAGCCAGGTGCTGAAGACGCGCTACATCGGTCTCGGAGCGCAGATCGTCTTTTGACGCGCGGGCGGTGCGGCGTCCGGGCGCCGCAATGTTGCTTTTAGCTCTCTCGACCCGCCGACTCTGACGTCTACAGGTGTCAGAAATTTCCGGAATCGAGTCGCGCTCTCGCGTCTAGGGCACCGCGCCATATTCCGCTTGACTCTTTCCGGTGGAGCGGCGATATTGCGCGGGCTGTCGCGGTCTGACCAAGTTCGATGTTCTGGACCACACGTCGGCGCGCCCCGAAGTGTCACCGGAACGTTCGCGGCTATTGTGAAGTCGCGCCGCGCCGCCGGCATGGCGTTGGCGCATTCGAGTTTTGCCGGGCGCACACCCGCTGCTCTCCGGCGGGCGGTAGTGAGGGAGCTCGATGCTCGCCGTCCCCGTTTCGTTCTCGCTGAACTCATCCGCCGACCGTTTGAGCCGAGGAGGAAAGCGCTCCATGCTGAAGTTTCGACGCGCGCTCGCTCTCGCTTTTGCCGTCGCGATGGTCGCCTTGCTGGTGCCCGGCGCCGCACTCGCGGGATCGAACGCACTGCAGTTCGACGGCATAGACGACTTCGTGAGCATCCCCGACACCAATGGGAACTTCGACGTCGGGACGACGTTCACAGTCGAGGCGTGGGTGAAACCCGCCGCGCTTGGCGCGTCGACGGACTTCAAGGCCGTAGCTCAGGCTGCCGATACCGAACCGCCTTTCACGAACGGCAGCTGGGTCCTGTTCCTCGACCATCCAGATCCATCGACCTGGGGCCTTTCGGTTTGTGTACCCGCGTGCAATGCCGCGACCTCGGGCGCGGGCAGTCTGCAGGCCGGCGTATGGCAGCACCTGGCGGCGACGTACGATGGGACGGCGATCACCATTTATCGCAACGGTGTCCTGGTCGCGACCACACCGTGGTCGGGGACGGTCAGCCCGACCAACTTCATCCTCCTTGGCCGATGGGAGAGCGCGTTCAACGGACTCATCGACGAGGTCCGCGTGTGGAACGTTGCGCGGACTCAGTCACAGATCCAGGCCAATATGAATGTCACGCTGCTGCCGCAGGCCGGCCTCGTTGGCTATTGGCGCCTGGACGAGGGATTCGGCCAGACAGCTTTCGACTCGAGCGGGAAAGGCAACAACGGTCGTCTGGGCACCACGGCTGGCGCCGACGCTCAGGATCCGCTGTGGGTCGCCTCAGATTCGCCGGTCGCGCTCGACAGTGACGGGGACGGCAAGCCGGATACCGCCGACAATTGCCCGTTCGTGTACAACCCGGATCAGCAGGACACGGATAACAACGGCATTGGCGACGCGTGCCAGCTGTGTCCCGAAAGCAACAGTCCGGAAGTCTGCGACGCGAAGTATTCGGCGACGCTGTCGGCGGACGGGTCGCCGAAGCAGCCGGGCGAGCCGCTGTGGGTCATGGCGACATTCCTGAACAACTCGACACATGACATCACGACGTTCCAGCCGGACTGCGTGAACACCACGTTCACCGTTACCGACGGCGAGCTGACGTTGCCGCCCACGATCCGCGAAAAGATGTACGGCAACCCGACTGATGTCGTGACCATCCCGGCCGGTGCGACGTTCGCGGTCACCTGCAACCTCGCGGAGATGTTCGACCCGGCCGTGCTGACGTCGGGGAGTGGCGGAGCATCCGCCACGTACCAGGTCGACGCGACATACGCCAACGACATCGAATGCGATGCGCAATGTCAGGGGCTCGGCGGCACGCCGATCACGTTCTTCGGTCGGATCGATTCGGCGACGCAAACGATCACGATTGCCGGCTCACCGGCGGTCACGCGAAGCGCCCAGATCGTCTTCAATCCGTCGGGATGGCTGCCGAGCTGGGCGAGCACGCCGGGCACCGTCTCGGCACTGATCAGCCATATCGACGGGCATCCGGTCAGCGATGTCGATCCATCGACGATCCGCCTGAACGGGACGGTGCCGATCATCGTGGGCTCGAATTCGATCGATGCGACGGGAACGATCTTGACCGTGAGCTTCGATCGCATGCTGGCGGTGCAGAGCCTCGGATCGGTCGCGAATTTCGTGGGCGCGTCCGACGTGAGCTCGTGCGCCGGGCGCAGCAGTACGTTCGCGACCGTGCAGGGGCGGTTCAAGACGGCGGCGAACACGCCGAACGAGATCTTCGTCGGAAACGGAGCGGTGTTCATCGCCCACACGTCGGTGCCGGTCGACATCAAGCCCGGCGCCTTTCCGAACAGCATCAACCTGAGCTCGAATGGCGTGGTGCCGGTGGCGATCTTGAGCACACCGACGTTCGACGCGACCAAGGTCGATCCGACCACGATCACCATGGCCGGTTCCGGCGTGAGGCTGAAGGGCAACGGAACAGCGATGGCGTCCTTCCAAGACGTCAACGGTGATGGTCGCCCAGACCTCGTCGTGCAGGTGTCGACACAGGCGCTCCAGCTGACCATGGGAGACGTCTCGGCGCTCGTGCAAGGGCGACTCTTGCAAGGATTCACGCTGCCGGCCAGCATGGGCGGCGGTACCACGATCTGCGGCGCGGATTCGATCCGGGTCGTGCCCTAGAAACGGGGGAAACAAGCGATGAAGCCACAACGCATTTCGGCGCCGCGTCGACTGGGACTGGCTGCGCTCGTCGCGCTGGTCGCGCTGGCCATGGTCATGCCGGCGAAACGGACGTGGGCAGCCGTCGATTGCAGTACGGCCACCGCCGGAACGACGATCGACTCGGACGGCGACGGACTCACCGATTTCGAAGAGTGCACAGGGATCACGCTCGCGGATGGCACACTCGTCCCGAACTGTGCGGTGTCACGCGGGTCGGCGGCGGGATGTCTGGACCCGAACCGGAAGGACGTCTTCGTCATCGTCGTTCCGGCCTCGAGCGGGAGCCTGCTACCAGCCGGCTTCAATCCGTTTACACAAGTGTTCACGAACCCGAACACGGGAGCATCCGGAACGGCGTTTTCTGCGCTCGGCGTGACGGCGCATCAGATCACCGCGGCGCAAGCGATTCAGGGCCGCACGGTGCCGGGGGTTTCCAGCGCCGGAACCGTCGTCGCCAGCACGCTCGCCCAGAAAGCGGTGCGCGTCGCCGAGAGCTTGGACACCACCGCCAGCACGCTGGGGCAGTGCAACTGGGGCACCCCGGACGGTCTCGATGGGTGTGTCGTCTACACGCAGCGAATCCAGAACTTGATCAACGGCAATTGCCAGGGCAACACCGCCACCGATCGCCAGCAGTTCTTCAACACCTACACCACACACACGTTCATCCACGAGGCCGGACACTCGCTCGGCGGTCTCACAGCGAGCTACGACAGCCGCTATGGCGGCAACCACTACCCGGCCATGTCGTCGAGCAGGTCGACGCCGGTAATGATGGAACAGTTCGAGAGCTATACAGTCAGCAGATCCGGCGTCTGCGCCTTCAACTACGGCAAGGGGTTCGCGCTGCCGGTCAACGCCGACGGCACGACGGGCTGGAACACCACCCTGGATCCGTCGTCCGTTTTGCTCAAGTGATCCGGCACATATTCATAGGTCCGAATGGAGAGACAGGTATGAAACTCAGGATCCTCGCTGTTCTGATCATTGCCGGCATGCTCGTCACCACAACGGCGCCGGCCGTCCGCGCCGAGAGTGAGGTGCCGGGGCAGGGCCAGATCGGCATTGCCGTCAACCCGAATGCCGCGGGAACCAAAGTCTCGGGGGTCGTGACCATTGTCGCCGATGCACTAGGGCCGTCGAGTGACCCGAGCTGCGCGTCGGGGGTGAGCGGCAATTTCCTCGCCGTCATGAAGCTAGCCAAGGGCAATACGATCAACACGTTCAGCGCAGTAGGCGTGGGCCTCTGCTTCGGCGACATCGCAGCCCAGGCGGCGATGGTTTCCGGCCTCGTGACCAACGTCGTCGTCCCGACGTTTTTCCCGAACATCACGGGCGTCTGCGGGACGCCGACGTGCTGGGAAGTCAAGTCGCTGTTGAATGTGATTCCGAACGTACCGGCCAGCGGATCACCGCCGGCCATCAGCATGGACATCGTGCTCGCGGTTCACCCCTGACGACGGCCGGGGCGGCCGGTTCGGCGTAATCGGACATCTTCGGCCGCGCCTGGGGCGCGGTAGCTCATGAATCGTCGGCAGTTCTTCGGTGCCGTGGCAGCCGCCGCGGCGGGCGCGTCAGGATGTACGCGCGCTCGTCGCGGCGATGTCGTCTCGGTGTCGCGGTCCGGGCGGCGCAAGCGCGTGGTAGTCGTCGGTGCGGGTCTCGCGGGATTGGCGGCGGCGGACGCGCTGCGAGCCGCGGGACACGACGTCGTCATCGTCGAAGCGCAGTCCCGGCCCGGTGGTCGCGTCCACACCGTTCGCGAGCCGTTCTCGGATGGGCGCTATGCCGAGGCCGGGGCGCTGTTCATCCCGAACACTCACGACGTCACGCTTCGATACGTCAAGCGCTTCAGCCTGCCGCTCTCATCGATGACGCCGCTGGCGTCCGTGCGACTGTTTTATGTGCGCGGACAACGCTTGTCCGCTCCGCCCGGCGTCGACGTCGCCTGGCCGTTCGAGCTCACGCCCGAGGAGCGCCAGCTCGGGCTCGCCGGCATGTGGCAGAAGTACCTCGGCGCCGCGCTCGACGACATCGGTGATGTCACGGCGCCGGACTGGCCCTCCACGCCGCGGCTCATCGCCGATGACGGCCTGAGCATCGCCGAGTTCCTCCGCATGCGAGGCGCCTCGCCGGGCGCGGTCGAGCTGCTGCGGCTCGCGTACTTCAACCTCACCGGCGACGGGATCGAGACGTACTCGGCGCTCGCCATGCTGCGCACGCTGGCGGAGCGACGGCGGGAGACCGCGATATTCTCGATCCAGGGTGGCAACGATCGTCTCCCGACCGCGCTGGCGTCCACGCTCGCGCGCAACATCCGCTACGACACGCCGGTCGTCGCCATCCAGCCGGGCGAGACGTCTGCCACCATCGTTATCCGCCGCGGGGGCGAGCACACCCGCCTGTCGGCGGACCATGTGATCTGCACGCTGCCATTCTCGGTCCTCCGAACGCTCGACCGTGGCGCGGCGTGGTCGGCACAGAAGCAGGCCGCCATCGACACCCTGCCGTACACGTCCGTTGCGCGCGTGTACTTGCAGTGCCGGCGGCGGGTGTGGCTCGACGACAACGCGTACTATTCCGCCACCACCGATCTGCCGATCAAGTGGCTCTACGACCAGACGCTCAATCAGCCTGGCCCCTCGGGCATCCTGGAGGCGCAGACGATCGGCTCCGCGGCGCGGCGACTGAACGCGTTCGCCGAGGCCGACCGCATCCGGTTTACGCTCGAGCAAGCCGCGCGCGTCTATCCCGAGCTCACCGCACAGTTCGACCGCGGCGCGACGAAATGCTGGGACGAAGACCCGTGGGCACGTGGCGCGTTCGCGTACTTCAGACCGGGCCAGATGCAGACGCTGCGGGCCAACGTCGCGCGGCCCGAAGGTCGGGTACATTTCGCGGGTGAGCACACCTCGGCGTGGCTCGGATGGATGCAGGGCGCGCTGGACTCCGGCCTTCGGGCCGCGCGCGAGGTGAACGAGGCCGCATGATCACCCGTGCCTTCGGACTCCTCACGCTGCTGGTCGCGGTCTCCGGTGTGCTGACCGCGCTCGCCTTCCCGGGGTTCGACGTCGGTGCCCTGGCGTGGGTGAGCGTGGCGCCGCTCTTGTTCGCCCTCCGGCGCACGCGCCGGCTGCCCGCCGCCGCGCTCGCGTCCGTGTTCGCGTGGGTCTATGCGGTCGGAGTGTTCGTCTGGCTCTTCAGCCTGCCATCGATGAACGTCGGCGCGTTCCTCGTCATGCTCGTGATCTGGACGCTCTATTTCGTCGTGTTCGCGCTGGCGTACCGCGTCGTCGCGGCGACGCTCGGCGCGTGGACATTCGTCGGCGCCGCGTGCTTGTGGGTCGCCATCGAATATGCGCGCGCGAGCATGGGGTTCCTGGCGCTGCCGTGGAATCTGCTCGGCCATACCCAGTATCGCAACGTGGCCGTCATCCAGATCGCCGACCTGACGGGGGTGTATGGCGTCGCTGCCGTGCTCATCGCGGTCAATCAGCTCGTCAGCCACGTGCCCGATGTCGTGGCCGCTGTGCGGCGCCGTGACGGCGACGACGCGAGAATCCCGTGGGCGCGCTGGGCGCCTCTGCTCGTGGTGCCCGTCGTGGTGCTCGTCGCGCTGTCGTACGGCTGGGTGCGCCTGCGCGAGCCGTTGGGCGGCGGTCCGCATCTCCGGGTGGCCGTCGTTCAGGCCAACGTCGTCGCGCGCAGAAACATGTCTCCCAACGACCAGATGCGACATCTCGGCGCCTACGTGGGGCTGTCGCGTCAGGTGGCGGGCGAGCGGCCGGACCTGATCGTGTGGCCTTCGTCGTCACTGCCGGGATCATTCGACTTCGTCCCGACCCGCATGCTGATGAGCTATCTAGCCCAGCAGACGCAGACGCACCTCCTCGTCGGCGGCGCCGGGGGCGACAAGTTCGCGGCGCCGCGAGACGGCGTCCTGCCCTACTCGAACAGCGAGTTCCTCGTGGCGCCGTCGGGCAGGCTCGTGGGGCAGTACAACAAGATTCACCTGACCCCGTTCAACGAGTACGTGCCGCTTCGAGGCACGCTCACCTGGCCCACGTGGCTCACGACGCTGCGCACCAGCTACATTCGTGGCGACACCTACACGATCTTCCGCGTCGGCGAGGCGCGGCTCGGCGTCCCGATCTGTTGGGAGGCCGTCTTCCCTGACGTGGTCCGCCGCTTCGTGGCCGACGGCGCGAACATCCTGATCAACGCCACCAACGAGGCGGCCTTTGGCCCCACCGCCGGGCCGCGCCAGACGCTGGCGATGAACGTCTTCCGCGCGGTCGAAAACCGCGTGCCCGTCATCAGGGCCGCGACCACGGGAATCTCGGCCCTCATCACTCCGCGCGGCGAGATCAGCGCGCGGGTGAACGACCATGGCCGTGACCTGTTCGTGGCGGGCACGTTCGTTCGGGACGTCCCGGTGGGGACGACCAGGACGTTCTACACGGCCCATGGTGATATCTTTGCGAGCGTGGTGACCGCGGCAGGAGCGCTGGTCCTGCTTGTAGCGCTGGCGGTACGATCTCTCTTGCCCGCCCTCCGGGCGCGATGGTCGCCACGGGGACCCGAGCACGTGACATGAAGCTGCGCAGCATCGTCGTGTCGCACTGGCGCCACACACTGGCGTTTGTCCTCTTCGTCGGCTTCCTGACCGCGCTCGCGGCGATCTACGGCGTCAACGTGGTGCGGTGGCAGCACAGCCCGGATTTCGGCTGGCGGCACATGGTCAGCGGCGGTCCGAACACCGTCACCCAGGTCTTCGAGCGCGGCGCCCTTGCCGGCCTGCAGACCGGCGACCAGATCCTTGCGATCAACGGCCAGCGCTACTCAACGTTCGAGCAGCTCTTCTTCGGTCACCTCCGCGACGAGCGCCCCGGCTCGGTCAACGTCTACACCGTGCGGCGCAACGGCCGGACGATCGACGTCCCCGTGACGACGGGCCGGCTGGGGCTGGAGCCGGTCATCTGGCGCAGCGGACCGCTCTACGTGCTCGGGATCTTCTACATGCTCCTCGGCGTGCTGATCTTCCTCATGAAGCCGCGCGCCACCGAGAGCTGGATCTTCCTCGTCCTCACCTCGTCGATCGGCGTGGCCACCAGCTTCAGCACGCCGGCCGACCTCGTGCGGCCGACGTGGTTCTACGACATCCGCTTCATGTTCCAGCTCCTGGTCCCCGCGTCGATGATCCACCTCGCGATGACGTTCCCCAAGCCGCGGCGCTTCCTGCTGCGTGCTCGGTGGGCCCCGATCGTGCCCTACGTCCCGGTGGTGCTGACGCTCGCGCTGATCAAGGCCCTCGGTACCGACTACTGGTCGATGCCGAAGTACGTGCACCGCGTGTGGCACGTCTACACCGCGATCGGCGTGACCGTGTTCCTGGGCACGACGATCTGGAACACGCTGAAGGAGTCGTCGGTCGTCGTCCGACTGCAATCGCGCGTGATCCTCGTCGGCATCATCGTCGGGCTGTTCATTCCTTCCGGGGACATCGTCGCGCGCTCCTTGTGGCACGTGCGCCTCTTCCCCGACCCGGTCACCGGCTTCGCCGTCTGTCTCACGCTCTTTCCGCTCTCGATCGGCTACACGATCGTCAAGCACGACCTGTTCGCGATCGACACGATCGTCCGGCGCACGTACGGCTACGTGCTCTCCACGGGCACGGTGGTCGCCGCGTACGCGGGCCTGGTCTCGCTGCTCAACGTGTTGCTCGGGTCGGCCGAGATCGCGCACTCGCCGGTGTTCTCGATCGGCTTCGCGCTCGGCGTCGTCCTCCTGTTTCAGCCGCTGCATCGACGCCTCCAACATCTCGTGGACCGGACGTTCTACCGCCAGCGGTACGACTACCGAACGGCGATCACCGGCCTCAGCGAGGCGATGACGAGCATCCTCGATCCGGATCTGGTGCTGCGTACCCTCGTGACGGCGGTCGTGCGCGAGATGGTGCTCGAGGACGGCGCCGTGCTGCTTCACCGCGCCGACACCGACACCTACGAGTTCGCCATCACGGAGGGCATGCCGGCCACCCGCGCGCGGGTCGACGGTCTTCCCGCCGCGGATGCGCTGATGCAGCTGCTGAAGCAGCAGCCGGCGCACGTGCTGCGACACGACCTCACGCTGAAGCCCGTTTATGCGCAGAACCGCGACGCCTATGAGCGCACGTTCTCGACCCTGGCCGCCGAGGTCGTGCTGCCGATGACGTACAAGGGCGAGCTGCGCGGGGTGCTGTCGCTGGGTCGCAAGAAGTCCGGCAAGCTGTTCACGCGCGAGGACGTCGATCTGCTCAAGACGATGGTGAACCAGAGCACCATCGCGCTCGAGAACGCGCGTCTGTTCGTCGAGAATCTGCAGAAGGGCCGGATGGAGGAAGAGCTCAAGATCGCGCACGAGATCCAGATGGGCATGCTGCCCGAGAGTGCCCCGGAGCTCCCCGGCCTGCAGATGGCCGCGCGGACGGTGCCCGCGCGCGAGGTCGGCGGCGACTTCTACGACTTCGTGGAGTTCGGCTCCGATGACACGCCCGAGCAGGTCGGCGTGATCATCGCCGACGTGTCCGGCAAGGGTGTCTCGGCGGGGCTGCTCATGGCGGGCGCGCGCAGCACGTATCGCGTGCTGCTCGACGGTAAGCCGTCCGTCCAGCGCGCCATGGTCCTCGCGAACCAGCGGCTCCGCCACGACATCCGCAAGGGCATGTTCGTCGCGCTGCTGTACGCGGTGATCGATCCCGGCAAGCGCACGCTGACGCTCTCGAACGCGGGCCAGACTCAGCCGATCGTGTGTGGGCCAGGCAGCGAGCCGGTCTACGTCACGACCGACGGCGACACCTTCCCGCTGGGCATCGTGGCCGACTGCGACTATCAGGAGCGCACGGTGGAGCTGCCAGACGACGGCGTCGTCGTGTTCTACACGGATGGCGTCGTGGAAGCGATGAACGCCGCCGGTGAGCTCTACGGCTTCGAGCGGTTCCTGGCCTCCGTCCACGAGGGGGCAGATCTGCCCGCGGCGAAGCTGCTCGACAAGCTCTTCGCTGACGTCGCGCGCTTCGTGGGCGACACCGAACAGCACGACGACACGACCATCATCGTCGCGAGAATCGCCTAAGGGGGCGCCATGGCGGCTGAAAAGAAGTACGAAGTCCACGTGCCCAGCGTGCTCGGCTGCGAAAAGGTCGCCGTCGAGTTCGCCGCGTCGGTCGCGAAGGCCATGCACTTCTCCGACGACCGGGTCGAAGATCTCAAGACCGCCGTCGCCGAGGCGTGCACGAACGCGATCGAGCACGGCAACAAGATGGACGCCTCGACCAAGGTCGGCATCACGCTGACCGTCGCCGACGGCCATCTGCGCGTCGAAATCCAGGATCAAGGCTCCGGACTCGGCGCCGTCCGCGCCCCGGATCTCGAGAGCCAGATCACGGGGACGGCCGAGCCCGGCGGCTGGGGCATCTTCCTGATCAAGAGCCTGATGGACGAGGTCAGCTTCGAGTCGACGCCGCAGGGTGGCAACGTGGTCAAGATGATGATCCACCTCGAGCGCTGACGATGGCGAAACCGCAGGAGATCGTCGTCCGCACGATGGGCGACGTCTCGGTGATCGACATCAAGGGCGACGTGACGAGCGTGACGGGGCCGCCCATCGAGGCGGCGTATCGTCAAGTCACGACGGCCGGCGCCGCCAAGATCCTCCTCGTCTTCGCACACGACTGCTACATCAACAGCGGCGGGATCGCGATTCTCATCGGCATCCTGTCCGAGAGCAAGAAGAAGCAGCAGACGATTCGCATGACGGGACTGTCGTCGCACTTCCAGAAGATCTTCGGCATGGTCGGCCTGACGAAGTACGCGCAGATCCACCCGTCCGAAGCGGCGGCGCTCGCCGCCTTCTGAGAGGCCCGCCGATGCCGGCGCGCGGGGTGGATCGGCTCAAGCAGCGGCTGAAGCGCGCCGCCGCCGCGCAGCGTGAGCTCGAACGCCGCATGTTCCACCTCAAGACTCTCTATGACGTCAGCCGCGAGATCGGCGCGGCCATCGATACCGCGTCGATCATGAACACCGTCCTGCTCACGGTCATGGGCACGTTCGGTGCCGAGCGCGGAGCCGTCGTGCTGATCGACGTGCGCGAGCACCGTGTCACGGCCGCCGTCCACCGCGGGCTCGAGCCGGAGGGCGAGGCGCTGCTGGCGCCCGGCGTCGACGCCGGCGCGCTGGTCGGGCGGACGGGCGCAGACGATGCCATGGTGCGGCCCGAGCGGGATGGCTCGGGCCTGCTGCGCGGCCTCGGACTCCGGGTGTGGATCCCGTTCACCGTCGGCGACGACATCCGCGGCCGTCTCGGGCTCGGAGACAAGCTCACCGACGAGCGCTACACGAGCGACGACGGCGAGCTGCTCGTGACGCTCGCCAACCAGGCCGGTGTCGCGCTCGCCAACGCGCGGGCGCACGAGCAGCTCGTGCACTACGCCCAAGAGCTCGAGTCGACGGTGCGCCGCATCCAGATCCTCGAGTCGATCCGGGGCAATCTGGCCAAGTTCGTGCCGAAGGCCGTCCAGGCAATGATCGAGGCCTCGCCCGAGGCTCCGTCCTTCGACAAACGCGATGCCGACGTGTCCGTGCTGTTCGCGGACATCACCGGCTACACGCGGCTCAGCGCCGAGATGGCGTTCGAGCGGATCAATCAGCTCGTCGAGGTCTACTTCGGCGCCTTTCTCGACGAGGTCGTCAAGTACGGCGGCGACGTGAACGAGACCGCGGGCGACGGGTTGATGGTGATCTTCCGCGATGCCGACCCGCGCCAGCACGCGCGGGCCGCCGTGCTCGCCGGGCTTGCCATTCTGCGGCGCACGCGGGAGATCAACGGCACGCTGGAAGGCTTCTTCGAGCCGATCGCCATGCACGTGGGCGTCAATTCGGGCCCGGCGCTGGTCGGCGTGACGAAGATCGAAGGACTGGCCGGCACGCGCTGGACGTACACCGCCTCCGGGACGACGACGAACATCGCCAACCGCCTCGCCGCGCTCGGCGACGGCGAGGCCGTCGTCATGAGTCAGGAGACACGGCGCCGGTTGGGCGAACGCTTTGCGGTCGACGACCTGGGACCACAGTCACTGAAGAACGTGGCGCAGCCCCAGCGGGTCTTTCGCCTGCCCGTCGACCGGATGGATGCCGACGCATTCGACCAGTTCACGGCGGAGGCCGAGCATCGACATCACGCTCGCCGTCCCGTCTCGTGGCCTGTGCGCGTATGGGTCGGAGAGACCTGCTTCGACGCGCATGTGGCCGACGCCAGCATGTACGGTCTGCGTGTGGTCGATCTCCCGCACGATGCGGTGGCCGTCGGCACGAGCTGCCGGCTCGAGGTGATGATCGACGACGAGCCGTTCGTGTGCACGGCCGAGGTTCGCAACATCGGGCCGCTCGGCGTCGGCGTCGAGACTCGCGAGCCCTGCCCGCTGACCTGACCGCGCGCGGGCACCGTCACCCGGCACGCCTACACCGGGGTGGCGCCGGTGCTGGTGCCGGGAGGCGGGCGGAGCTGGGCCCCCCTCGTACCCTCGCCGTTCGAAGAACGGCGTGTGGGTCGAGTGGGTGACGGAGCCCGCCGGACCGGTACCAAGCCGGCGACAGGACCCCGGTGGTAGGCGTGCCGGTGACGGGGAGCCGGCGGAGAGCGCTCAGCTCTCGACGGCGTCGGGATCGATGCCGTGCTCGGTGAGCTTTTTGCGCAAGGTGTTGCGGTTGATGCCAAGGATGTGCGCGGCGCGCACCTGATTGCCGGCCGTCTCGCGCAAAACCGCACGCAGCAGCGGCTTTTCTACGAGGCCGATCATCAGGTCGTAGAGGTTCGCGTTCGCGTGCTCGCGCAAGCCGCGAACGCATTCGAGCAGCTTGCGCTCGATGATTTCCTCGAGCGTCGCATCGATCGCGACCGACGCCGCCGCCGACACCGGGCCGATCGGCAGATGCTCGGGCAGAATCACCCCGCTCGTGGCCATGACCATCGCCCGCTGCACGACGTTCTCCAGCTCGCGCACGTTGCCGGGCCAGTCATGACCGACGAGTCGGTCGAGCGCTTCCGGCGCCACGCCGCGCTCACCGAGCTCGGTCGCGTACTTCGCCAGGAAATGCTCGACCAGCAGCGGAATGTCGCGCCGCCGCTCGCGGAGCGGCGGCAGCGTGACCGTCACGACGTTGAGTCGGTAGAACAGATCTTCGCGGAAGCGCCCCTCGCGCATCATCGTCTCGAGGTCACGGTTGGTCGCGGCCAAGACACGAACGTCGATGCGGATCGACTCGTGACCGCCGACGCGCTCGATCGTGCGCTCCTGCAGCGCGCGCAGCAGCTTGGTCTGCAGCTCGGGCGGCATGTCGCCGATCTCGTCGAGGAACAGCGTGCCGCCGTGGGCGAGCTCGAGCTTACCGAGCTTCCGCTCCTTGGCGTCGGTGAAGGCGCCCCGTTCGTAGCCGAACAGCTCGGACTCGAGCAGCGTGCCCGGGATCGCCGCCGACGACACGGCGACGAATGGCCGGCCCGCGCGGCGGCTGTAGTGGTGGATCGCGCGCGCGACGAGCTCCTTGCCCGTGCCCGATTCGCCACGCAGGAGCACCGTGACATCGCTCGCCGCGATGCGGCCGATCGTCTTGTACACCTCCTGCATGCGCGGGTGGCGCCCGATCAGCGCACCGAACTCCCACACCTCCTGCAGGCCCGTCTTGAGGCGCGCCACCTCTTGCGTCAGGCGTCCGGCGGCCAACGCGCGCTCGGCGAGCAGGAGCACCTCGTCGAGATCGAACGGCTTCGCCAGGTAGTCGTAAGCGCCGCGCTGCATGGCCTGGATCGCCGTCTCCATCGTGCCGTGCGCGGTCATGACGATCACATGCGCTTCGGGTGCCGTCTCACGCAGCTTGGCGAGCACCGTGAGCCCGTCGGTCCCCGGCATGCGGATGTCGAGGAACACGAGGTCGAATGGCGCCTGGGCGAACGCGCGCAGCGCCTCGTCACCGTCGCGCACGGCGGTGACGTCGTAGCCGGCCTGACGCAGCCCTTTCTCGAGCACCCAGCGCAGGCCGTCCTCGTCGTCGGCGATCAGAACGCGCGCGACCTCGGGCGTCATTGGAGCGAGCTCCGCGAGACCGGCTTGAACCGCGGGTGGCCCGTTCGCGATGCCCGTCGCGTCATCTCGCAATCGGCAGGAAGCACGTCACGGTCGTGCCGCGTCCTTCCTCGCTGTCGACGTCGATCGCTCCGCGGTGCTGCTCGAGGATCTGATGAGAGATCGCGAGTCCCAGCCCGAGCCCGTGCTCTTTCGTCGTGAAGAACGGGTCGAAGATCTTCGAGCGCACCTCGGGCGGGATGCCGCGGCCCTCGTCGGCGACCTGTGCCTCGGCCATCGTCCGCGCGCCACCGCCGCCCAGGTCCATCTTGCCGAAGACCGGGTTCATGCTGATCCGCGTGGTCAAGGTCAGGGTCCCGCCCTCGCTCATCGCGTCGATCGCGTTCCGAACCAGGTTGTGGAACACCTGCACCAGCCGATCCTCGTCGCCGAGAATCGGGGGCAGACTCGGATCATACCGCCGCAGCACGGCGATGCGCTTCGCGCGCGCGCCTTCCTCGTTCAGCAGAGCGACGCGCTCGAGGAGCTGATGGAGGTTCAGCGGCACCGGGCGCACGGGAGCCGGCCTCGCGAGATTCAGCAGCATCTCGATGATGCGGTTCACGCGGTCCACCTCGGTGGTGAGCACCGTTGTGTACTCGGCGAGACGCGGCTCGCTCGACAGCTCGCGTGCGAGCAGCTGCACCGCGCCGCGGATCGCGCCCAGGGGATTGCGGATCTCGTGCGCGAGGCCGACCGCCATGCGCCCAGCCGATGCCAGCGTTTCGCCGCGCCGCACCTCGGCCTCGAGCTGCCGGATGCGCGAGAGGTCGCGCAGCACGGCGACCGCGTCGCTCACCGTGCCATCCTTGTCAAAGAGCGCGGCGGTGACGAGGCTGACCGGCACCTCGCGGCGGTCGGGTCGCACGATCCAAGCCTCGGTCTCCGACCGGCCCTCACCCGTGGCCAGCGTCTCGGCGAGCCGGCGCACGATCGATGCGTCGCCGGGAAAGATTTCCTTCAGCAGCCGCCCTTCGGCGCGGCGGGCGGAGCGCTCCGTCAACACCTCCGCAGCGCCATTCCAGAACACGACGCGCAGGTCCCTGTCGACGGCGATGACCGCATCGGGCAGGCCTGCGAGTACGGCTTCGAAATTCACGATAACTTCATGAGGCGAGCACCAGATCCGGCACGGCGTTGAGGTCGAGCGGCGCGCGCTCGCCGGCCTGGAGCCGATCGCTGCCCGCGGCGGCGATCATCGCCGCGTTGTCGGTGCACAGCCGCACCGGCGGCACGTGAACGCGCACGCCGTCGGCGAGGCCCTCGGCGGCCAGCGCTTCGCGCAGCGGCCGGTTGGCGGCAACCCCGCCCGTCAGCACGACGCGCGCGACCCCGGTCTCGCGGCAGGCGCGCATGGTGCGGCGCACGAGCGTACGCACGACCGCCGCCTGGAACGACGCGGCGACGTCGGAGCGCTGTTGTTCCGAAAGCGGACCGTGGCGCTTGACGTAGAGCGACACCGAGGTCTTGATCCCGCTGAACGAGAAATCGCGCGCGCCGTCCGTCATGCGGGAGGCGGGGAACGCGATCGCCGTCGGATCGCCGCCCTCCGCGGTGCGCTGGACGATCGGTCCGCCGGGAAAGCCGAGACCCAGCAGCTTGGCGACCTTGTCGAACGCCTCGCCGGCGGCATCGTCGCGCGTCTGACCCAGCAGCGCGTACTCGCGCGGTGCGCGAACGTGATAGAGCGCGGTGTGGCCGCCCGAGACGACGAGGGCGACGAACGGATACTCGGGGGGATCGTCGGTGAGGAACGCCGCGTAGATGTGGCCTTCCAGGTGATTGACGCCGACGAGCGGCAGACGGTGAGCCCACGCCAGCGACTTCGCGAGGGATGTGCCGACCAGCAGCGAGCCGACCAGCCCAGGCCCGTGCGTCACGACGATGCCGTCGAGGTCGCCGAGTCGCACGCGCGCCTCGCTGAGCGCGCGCTCGACGACCGGCACGATCACTTCGAGATGCCGTCGCGAGGCGAGCTCGGGGACGACCCCACCGTACGGCGCGTGCACATCGTCCTGCGAGGCCACGATGCTCGAGAGGATGCGACGGCCATCGGCGAGCACGGCCGCCGCCGTCTCATCGCACGAGCTCTCGATTCCCAACACGACCACCCTTACCGCTGCCTCCAAAATCAGCACCCGGTGGCGAAAACACGAAAGGCGGTGGAACGCTGCCCACCGCCTTTCGGGCTTCGTTGCTACCGGGTCGTCGTCTGCGCCGGGGCTGGGGCTTTCGCCTGCGACTGGCCATCCTCCGGCCGCTGTTGCTCGATCAGGCGCATCGTCTTGATGACGTCCAGAGCACGCTGTAGCTGCACGTCCTTCTTGAGATCCTCCATTGGATCCGTGGACGGCAGCGGCCGCTCCTTCGCGGCCGGCTCCTTCGGCGCCTCCACCACGATGTCCGGCGTGATTCCCTTGCCGTGGATCGACCGACCCTTTGGCGTGAAGTACTTCGCCGTCGTCAGCCGCAGGCCGGAGCCGTCGGAGAGCGGGATGATCGTCTGCACCGAGCCCTTGCCGAAGCTCTGCGTGCCGACGATCATCGCGCGGCCCCAATCCTGAAGCGCGCCCGCGACGATCTCCGAGGCCGACGCGCTACCCTGGTTGACCAGGACGACCATCGGCATCTTCGTGTAGCCGTGCTTGGCGTGGGCCGAGAAGCGCATGTTCTGATTGCGCACGCGGCCCTCGGTGTATACGACGAGCTTGCCGTCCTCGATGAACTTCTCCGTGACCTCGACGGCTGCGGTCAGGAGACCGCCGGGATCGTTTCGCAAGTCGAGGATGAGCGCTTTCATACCGGCCTTGTCGAACTTCTCGAGCGCCTGCTCCATATCGTGGGGACTCTGCTCCTGGAACTGGCGCAGCTTGATGTAGGCGATGCCGTTGCCGAGATCCTGCGCGCGGACGGAGTGCACGCGGATTTGCTCGCGCGTGATGTCGAAGTCCTTCGGCTCGGTCCAGCCTTCGCGCACGATCGTGACGGTCACCTTCGATCCCGGCCGGCCCCGCATGCGCTTCACGGCGTCGGGCAGCTGCATGTCCTTGGTCGCAAGGCCATCGATCTTGATGATGCGATCACCGGTGTGCAGGCCGGCACGATACGCCGGCGTGCCTTCGATCGGTGACACGACGGTGAGGATGTCGTCCTTCAGGGTGATCTCGATGCCGAGCCCGCCGAACGAGCCGGAGGTCTCGACTTGCATCTCTTTATAAGAGTCGGGATCGAGGAACGAGCTGTGGGGGTCGAGCCCGCGCAGGGTGCCCTTGATCGCGCTGTAGATCAGCTCCTTGGGCGGGACCTCGTCGACGTACTGGTTCTGTACGATCGACAGGACCTCGGTGAACAATCGCAGTTGCTCATAGGTGGCCCCGTTGTCCGTCCCCTTGCTGACCGCGGAACCGCCCAGCGTCAGGGTGAGCACGACGAGCAAGGAGCCGATCACAAACGCCTTCTTCATGGAGTCCCCCAGATCCCGGATCCCTCAGCTCCGTTGACGGAGCCACTGTTCGGGGTTCTGCGGCTTGCCCTGATACCGCACCTCGAAGTACAGGCGAGGCCCTTCGAGCGAGCCGGTCTCCCCCACTGTCCCAATTCGCTGTCCCTGCTTCACGTCGTCGCCTTCCCTGACGAGAATCTCGGCCACGTGGGCATACAGCGTGTAGTACTCGTTGTCGTGATCGAGGATGATCAGGTTGCCGTACCCCTTGAACCATCCTGTGTACACGACGTGCCCGCCGTACACGGCCGCCACGTCGCGGCCTTCGACGGCTTCGATGTCGACGCCATTCCGGAACGTCCGCGTTCCGAACCGCGGATGCACTTGCGCGCCGAACGCGCTCACCACCCGGCCCTCGGTGGGCCAGGGCAGCCGGCCCCGCAGAGTCCCAAACCCGATCGACGGAGGTGCTTCGATGCCCGGTTTCGGCGGCGGGATCTTGGCCAGGCGTCTCTGCCTGGCCTGGAGGTCGCGGATGAACGCCTCCAGTCGTCGCGCCGCCTCGGTGAGCTCGCCCACCATCCGCTCGTGATACGCGCGCTCATCGCGAACCTTTGCCAATAGTATACGGCGCTTGGCGGCGTCCCGATCGACCTCACTTTGCTCTCGCTGGGCGTCCGCCCGGAGGGTGGCCAACTCTCGTTGCCGGCTCTCTTCCCGGCCCCGGCGGTCCTCCAGGCGATCCGTCGTCCCACGATACTCTTGGATCAGCCGGGCGTCCAGGGACGCCAGGCTCGTCAGATGCCGGACGGCGGCTGCACGCGCGGCGACATCGTCGGCGGCCAGCAGCACCGGCAGCGCCCCGCCCTGCACGTGCACCTTGTACATCGCGCGCAGCCGGCGCGCGAGCGCCGCCTGCTGGCCCGAGCGCAGTCCCTCCAGCGAGTGGATTTCGCCGCGCAGCGATTTGACGTCCGAGGCCGCCCGGCTGATACGGGCATCGAGGCGGGAGATCTGCTTCCGCTTGTCGGCCAGACGCTGCTCGATGACCTCGATCTCGGCCAGCACCGATGTTTCGCGCGCCCGCGCGTCGGCGGCCTTCTGCTTCTCCTCGCGCAGCTGCTTTTCGGTTTGCTGCAGCTTCTTCTGCTCGGCGGAAATCGAATCCTCGGTCTTGCGCGGCGTCGTCTGCGCCGCCGCGGTGGCCGCGAGCACCGCCACCGCGAGTCCCAGCGCCACCGCGAACCGGCATCTCACGGCTGGGCGCGACCTCGCGCGAGCCAGCCGCCGAAGGCGCCGAGCATCGTGCCCGCGCACATCAGCGCGAGGACCGTCTCCGTCTTCAAAAACGTCAAGCGCTCGAGTCCGAGTGTCTGGCTGACGAGCGGCTCCAGATGCGGGCTCGCGATGGTGTAGACGGCAATCAGCACCCAGATCGCAATCACCGCACCGACAAGCCCCTGCAACATCCCCTGCAGGAGCAGCGGCAGACGCACGACGAATTCCGGCGCGCCGACCAGGCGCATGATCTCGACCTCTTGACGCCGCAGGTGCAGCACCAGTGTGGTCGCCGTCGTGACGGTGAGGATCGCGGCCAGCGCCAGCACGGCCCCGACGCCGAGGCCGATGATTTGCAGCAGCCGCTGCCCCCGCGCAAGCCGCTCGATCCAGTCGATGCCGCCCGCGACCTCCTCGGCTTCGGGCTGCGCCGCCAGCTGGGCGATGAGCGCGCGCGCGCCGTCAGGCATGGCGCCATGAGCGTTCGGCGTGATTTCGAGCGAGGCGGGCAGCGGGTTCGAGGGCAGCTGCTCGGCAACACTTGCGTCCTTGCCGAGCACTTGCTTGAGCGTTCCGAGTGCCTCGGTCTTGCTGACGTAGCGCACGCTTGCCACGCCCGCCATCGCCTGAACGCGCTCGAGCAGCGCGCTCAGCTCCGCGCTAGGCACCTCGCGTTTCAGGTACACAATGATGCGGACGCGGTCCCGCCAGCGCGCCGCGGCCTGCCCGACGTTGGTCGAGACCAGCCAGAAGCCGCCGAGCGCGGCGAGCGAGAGTGTGGTCAACAGGATCGCCGCGATCGCGACGCGGCCGGCGCGCCGCAGGTCGCGCAGCGCCTCGCCGAACAGGAACCCCAGCAC
>JBKOUQ010000300.1:0-14893 GCA_046723475.1 Candidatus Methylomirabilota bacterium | reverse complement strand
AGAAAGACCGGTACCGGCGAGACGATAAGCGACAAAATTCCCCAGCCACCGCTGCGGTTGAGGCGGATCGCGTAGCAGCCAGCGCCAACCGCGGCAAGAATCCAACCAAGAACGACGATGGCCGCGACGCCGAGGACGACGAGTTCCTGAAGGCCGAGCGTTTTCACGAATCGAGTGTCAGTTCCACCAGCCGGCGCGCTCAAGATCCTGTCGCAGCTTCAGCGCCTTCGAGAGTTCCTGTTTCACCGTCGGCCACGTCTCAGGCGCCCAGGTCTGGTCAACATCGTGCGGATGATCAGTTCGACGCGGACGTGGGCAAGGAGGAATGGCAGTCGCCTGGACATTAGACCCCGAGGCTACCTCAGCGAACTGTCCGGCTTCAAGCCGCCACGACGGCCCAGGAAGCTTCAGCGACTTCGCGCGGCCGATCGAACTACACCTTCGAGGGCCTGCAGCGCGAGGAGCTGGAGCCCACTGGCCAGCGCAATGGCGGATATGGCGCGCCCGATTCCCTTGTGCCTTGTTGTGCCTTGGGCGCTGCGTTCTGAGGGACTGAGCGCGCCGAGAGTCCGTTCCAGTCCGAATCAAGAGCACGGCAGATCAAGCATTAGCCGCAACTACGTGATCTGCCGCACCCTCTCCGCGCGATTAACAGTCAGGTGCTCTACCGACTGAGCTACCGGGGAATGATCGGACGACGGTGCCTCGCGCATTGTACCGTACGCCGCGGAGCGGGCGAAGTGTGCGGTCGGGGCTCGAGACGCGCTAGCGGGCGGCCGACCCGCGGGCGCGGGTCTCGAAGGCGTACGCGCGGCCGGATGGCCGTCGGCGCCGCTCCGTCACGGGCACGCCACGCCGAGCGCGCGCTCGGCGCCAGCGCCAGAGCGAAACCTCGCGTTCGATGCGCGCGACGATCGGTGACAGCGGCCCGAGTCCCACCGGTCCACACCGTAGCTCCGGTCGCAAGCACGGAAAAGAAAATTCGTCAGCCGATCTCGCGTCGGCCCTCGAGCGCCTTGGTGAGCGTGACCTGATCGGCGTATTCGAGATCGCCCCCGACGGGCAGGCCACGCGCGATCCGCGTGACGCGCACACCGAGCGGGCGCAGCAGCTTGGCCAGATAGAGCGCCGTGGCCTCGCCCTCGACGTTGGGATTCGTCGCGAGGATCACTTCACGCGCCGGCCCGTCCTCGAGCCGGCTCAGCAGCTCACGCACCTTAAGGTCGTCGGGGCCGATGCCGTCCAGCGGGGACAGCGCGCCGAGCAGCACATGATAGCGGCCCTTGAATTCACCGGTGCGCTCCATCGCGAGCAGATCGTTCGGCTCCTCCACGACGCAGATGACGCCGGCGTCGCGGGCGGGATCGGCGCAGATGCGGCAGGGATCCTGGTCGGTGACGTTGAAGCAGCTCGTGCAGTAGACGATGCGGTCCTTGACCGCCGTCAGCGCGCCGGCCAGCTCGCGCACCTCGTCGACGGGACGTTTGAGCAAAAAGAAGGTCAGGCGCTGAGCGGTCTTGGGTCCGATGCCGGGCAGGCGCTGCAACGCATCGATGAGGCGCGCGACCGGCTCCGGGTAGTACGCCACTAGATACCGAGGCCCGGAATCTTCAGCCCGGCCGTGAGCTTGCCCATTTCCTGCTGGACGAGGTCGCGCGACTTGCGCAGCGCTTCGTTGCAGGCGGCGAGCACGAGGTCCTCTAGCATCTGGGCGTCATCGCGGTTGATGACCTCGGGATCGATCTTGATGGAGGTCAGCTCCTGCTTGCCGTTCGCCTCGACCGTCACCATGCCGCCGCCCGCGGTGGCCTCGACCTTCTTCTTGCCGATCTCCTCCTGCATCGCCAGCATCTGCTGCTGCAGCTTCTGCGCTTCCTTCATCATGTTTCCGAAGCCCTTCACTGGCCTTCTCCTTCCGGCAGGCGCGGCCGGACCGCGACCACCTCGCCCTGGAAGATCTCCTTCGCGGCCCGGACGGCGGGATGGCCGCTCGGCGTCGCGTCGCCCTCCGCCTGCATCGTGATCTCGAGACGCTCGGCGCCGGCAACGTGGCGCCGCACGGCCTGCGTCAACAAGTCCTTGTTCGCGGCATCCGTCAGCATCTCGCGGTGAAAGCCGGTGCCCGAGAGCACGATCGTCAGCGTGCCGCCGCTCACATGCGCCGGCGCGACCTGGGCGAGCATCCCGCCCAGCATCGGCTTCCGTCTGTTGACCTCGTCCACCACGCGCTGCCATCCGACGGCAACCTCGGCGGGCGCGGTGCTCGCCGGGTTCTCGGCGGAGCTCGGCGGGGCGGGCGGTATTGGACGCGACGGTGCGCGCTCGACGGGCGTCGTTGGCGGGCGCTCGACGGGCGCCGTGGGCGGGCGGTCGACGGGCGTCGTTGGCGGGCGGTCGACGGGCGCCGTGGGCACTCGCGCGCTCGGCGATTCGGGCCGGCTCGACGGCCCGCGAGACGGCGTGGGCCGAGGCTCGTCCGGGATGAGAGCGCTCTGCAAGGCGGTCGAGGGCGCGACACCACCACCGCCCTGTCGCAGGCGCTGCGCCGCCTCGTCCACGCGCCGCAGCAGCTCCTCGAGTGCGGGCGGCGCCGGGCGCCGCGTCGCACGCACCGTCGCCATCTCGAGCTCCACCCGCGGGTGCGGCGACTCGCGCATGGCCTCATCGGCGTCGAGAAACGCACGCAGCACGTACAGCAGCTCGTCGAGCGTGGTGTCGTCGCCCAGTCGACGCAGCTCGTTGCCTTCGGCGTGACCCACGTCGGTCAGCTTCGCCGTCGGCGCGGCTTTGACGACGAGCGCCCGCCGCAGCAGCTCGATCACGTCCCGCGTGAACGCGGCCAGATCCTCGCCGTCGCGCACGGCGCGATCGACCGCCTCGAGCGCCGCCGCCGTCTCACGCGCGACGAGCGCGCTCGCGAACGCGCGCACCTCCACCGGCGCCGTCACGCCGAGCAGGCGCGCGGTCGCCTCGGCTTCGAGACGCCCGTTGCCGTACGCGATCGCCGTGTCGAGCAGTGAGAGCGCGTCGCGCAGCGAGCCCTCCGCGGCTCGCACGACCGTGGGCAGCGCCGCCGGCTCGAACGGAATCTTTTCTTTCTCGAGAATCGCCTGCAGGCTTGCGCCGAGGTTGTCGGGCGCGATCGGTCGGAAGTCGAACCGCTGCACCCGTGACAGCACGGTCGCGGGGATGTCGCGCGGGTCGGTCGTCGCGAGCACGAACACCACGTGCGCCGGAGGCTCCTCGAGCGTCTTCAACAGCGCATTGAACGCGGGCTCGGTCAGCTGGTGGACTTCGTCGATGATGTACACCTTGAACCGGCCGCGGGCGGGCGCGTACTTCACGTTCTCGCGGAGCGTGCGGATCTCTTCGATGCCGCGATTGGACGCGCCGTCGATCTCGATGACATCGACGGACGCGCCGGCGTCGGCGCACACCACGCATGCGCCACATGCTTCCGGTCCGCTGCGGTCCGGGCACAGCAGCGCCTTCGCGAGCAGCCGCGCCGTCGTCGTCTTGCCGACACCGCGCGGGCCCGCGAACAGATACGCGTGCGCCACGCGTCCGGACGCGAGCGCGTTCCGCAGCGTGCGCGTGATGGCGTCCTGCCCAACGACCGCGTCGAACGTCTGCGGCCGCCACTTGCGCGCCAGGACTTGGTAACTCATACAGTGACCGTGCACCCACCTTCGAACGACCTGTACTGCGAACTCCCCAGGAAACCTGCTCCAGTCAGGTACTCCCACGGCACACGAGAGGGTCGCCTTACCGT
Source organism: Candidatus Methylomirabilota bacterium (assembly GCA_046723475.1). GTDB lineage: Bacteria > Methylomirabilota > Methylomirabilia > Rokubacteriales > CSP1-6 > AR12. The sequence continues at coordinate 11,121 of JBKOUQ010000300.1, read as the reverse complement.
TGCTCCCTTCCGGGCCTGGCGGGGTTCGACGATTCTCGTTGCGTGGGGCCCAACCTTCAACGCCGCCCCCTGAGGCTCATTCAACACGGACCGCCCTCGGAATGGGACTTCGACCCCGCTGAAGCGGATTGCGGGTTACAGGGCACCGCTAACTCCCCGTCTAGCACGGCCACGCTGAAGACTTGGCGGAGGGGGCGGGATTTGAACCCGCGGCACAGGGGTTACCCGTGCACGGCATTTCCAGTGCCGCACCTTCGGCCGCTCGGTCACCCCTCCGGACTTCATATTTGCCGTCGAAGCGCCATCGTAGAGCTCCGGCGCTCGGCGGTCGGGCAGAGAACAGTTGGCGCCAATTTAATGGCGGAGGGGAGAGGATTTGAACCCCCGAGGGACTTACGCCCCTATCCGATTTCGAGTCGGACGCCTTCAACCGGGCTCGGCCACCCCTCCGCGAACCGACGATCGTCGACTTTCAAAGAACTGCCGCAAGAGCGCCGCGCTCTCTTCGGCGAGCACGCCGCCGACCGCCGTCGCCCGGTGATTCAACCGGCGGTCGTCGAGCAGCCGGTACAACGACACGACCGCGCCCGCCTTCGGATCGAGCGCGCCGTACACCACGCGAATGACGCGGGCGTGCACCGCCGCCCCGCAGCACATCGCGCACGGCTCGATCGTCGCGTAGAGCGTCGCGCCGCTCAAGCGGTAGTTCCCGGTCTTCGTGCTCGCCGCGCGCAATGCGAGCACTTCGGCGTGCGCGGTCGGATCCGCAAGTGCGACCGGCGCGTTGTGGGCCCGTCCGACAATCTGGCCGTCCATCGTGACGATCGCGCCTACCGGGACTTCACCGACGACGAGAGCCCGCCGCGCCTCGTCGAGCGCCTCCCGCATGAAGGCCTCGTCGAGAGAGTGGTGGGCCCTAGAGGATTCGAACCTCTGGCCTTCGGATTCGTAGTCCGACGCTCTGTCCACCTGAGCTAAGGGCCCCAATGGCGGAGAGGCAGGGATTCGAACCCTGGACAGAGCTTTTGGCCCTGTAACCGCTTAGCAGGCGGCTGCCTTCGGCCGACTCGGCCACCTCTCCGACGAAAAAGCCTCCGTAGTATACACCCCGTTGTTCAGCGCGCCGGCGGGGCGGGCGGCGGCGGCATCGTTCCCGTAGGCACCCAGACCCAGGTGTATGGAGACGGCGCGCGGCCGTCGCCATAGAGCACCCACCGGCCATGCGGATAGGCGACGATGCGTTGGTCGGACGCGATCGTTGCGGCCGGGATCGCTGCCGGCTGGGGCGCGCGCGTGGTCGCGCGAGCGCTCGCACACCCGCCGGCGAGCGCGGCCAGGATGAGCGTCGCAGCGAATCGACCGGTCATATCGTCCGGGGGAAGCAACGGCGCTGCCAGCAGGCTGCTATGCTGGGCCGATCGTGACCGACGCCTCCCCGATCGCGCCCGCGCTGCGCCAGCGCATCGAACACGATCCCTGGGCGCGCTCGCTCGGCATCGAATTTCTCGAATTGCGACGCGGCCATTGCCGCCTCCGTCTGCAACTACGGTCACACATGGTGAACTTCCAGGGCTCACCCCATGGCGGCGTGATTTTCTCGCTCGCCGACGTCGCTTTCGGCGCGGCGTGCAACTCGCACGGCCACGACGCGGTTGCACTGAGCGTGACGATCAATTACCTCGCCGCCGTGGCGCCGGACTCCGTGCTGCTGGCCGAGGCGCGCGAGATCAAGCAGGGCCGCCGCGCCGGGTTCTACGAGCTTCGAGTGTCCACCGAGGACGGCCGCGCCGTGGCGACCGCCCAGGCGGTCGCGCACCGCGCAACGTGAGTTATGATGCGCGCCAATCGCACAGCCACGTGAGCCGCCGACTCCACTCCGGGAGGACGTCCGCATGCGTCGAATGAGCCGCACGCTGTCATGGATTTCTCTGGCCCTCGCCGCGGTCGCCCTGCACGCCGGCCCTGCGCACGCGCAGAAGAAAACGCTCGTCGTCGCGCTCAATCAGGACCCCGACATTCTCGATCCGACGCTCGCGCGCACGTACGTCGGCCGCATCGTGTTCGCTCACATCTGCGAAAAGCTCTACGAGATCGACGAGGGGCTGCACATCTCGCCGCAGCTCGCGGCGGCCATGCCCGTCATGGCGGACGGCGGCCGCACGGTGACGATCAAGCTGCGACCGCGCGTGAAGTTCAATGACGGCACGCCGATGGACGCGGAGGCCGTGAAGTTTTCGCTCGATCGCCATCGCACGCTGAAAGGGTCCAATCGCGCGAGCGAGCTGGCCCCCGTGGACGCGGTCGAGGTCGTGGATCCGCTCACGGTGCGGCTGCGCTTGAAGGCGCCGTTCTCACCGCTGCTCGCGCAGCTCACCGACCGCGCGGGCATGCCGATCTCGCCAGCGGCGGCGAAGAAGCTCGGCGACAATTTCGGCACGGCGCCGGTGTGCGTCGGCCCGTGGCAGTTCGCCGAGCGTGTGCCGCAAGACCGCATCGTCGTCGAGAGATCGCCGCACTACTTCGACCCGTCGCAGGCGAAGTTCGACAAGGTGATCTTCCGGATCATTCCCGACGACAACGTGCGGCTCGCGAACCTCCGCTCCGGCGATATCGACGTGATGCACATGGTGCGGCCGAGCGACGCGGCGGCCATCAAGCGCGAGGCGCGGTTCGAGCTGTCGAACGTCACCGGGCTCGGCTACCAGGCGGTCACGATCAACCTGCACAACAAGACGGGCAAGCAAAACCCGCCCGGCGATCTCGGCACGCCGCTGGCCAACGATCCACGTGTGCGCGAGGCGTTCGAGCTGTCGATCGACCGCGAAGCGCTTAACCAGGTCGTCTGGGACGGTCAGTACACCCCCGGTTGCACGCCCATTCCGCCCATCAGCGCGTTCGCCGACAAGAGCCGCAAGTGTCCGGGCCGCGACGTCGCCCGCGCCAAGAAGCTCCTGGCCGACGCCGGTCTCGGCGGCGGCTATGCGTTCGAGATGGTCGTCATCAACAACCCGGGTGAGCGGCGGGTCGGCGAGGTCATCCAGCAGATGGCGCGCGAGGTGGGGTTCAACATCACGCTGCGGCCGCAGGAATTCGCCTCCGCGCTCAAGGACGACGACGACGGCAAGCTACAGGCGTTCCAGATCGGCTGGAGCGGTCGCGTCGATCCCGACGGCAACATCTATATGAACCAGGCATGCAAGGGCAGCCTCAACACCACGCTAGCGTGCGATGAGAAGATCGACGCGCCGCTGAACCGCGCGCGCGAAATCAGCGACGTGGAGCAGCGGAAGGCGCTCTACCGCGAGGCGATTGACATGTTCACCGCGCGCCGCAACAACATCTATATCTATCACCTGAACTATATCGTGGCCTTCCCCAAGAACTTCAAGGGCTACAAGGCGGTGCCGGACGGGCTGATCCGGGTCAAGGGGACGTCCTGGAACTGAGCGCGTAGTCGTCGGCCGTGCTCGAGTTTGTGATCCGTCGGCTCGCGATCTCGATCGTGACGCTGATCGTGATCAGTGTGATCGTCTTCATCGGCGTCCGCATGATCCCCGGCGATCCCGCGCGGGTGATGGCCGGCACCGACGCCGATGCCGCCGGGATCGAGGAGATCCGCGCCAAGTACGGGCTGAACGACCCGATCGCCGTCCAGTACGTGCGGTGGGCGGCGCTGGCCGCCCGGGGTGATCTCGGCCGATCGATCCGCACGCGCGAGCCCGTGATCACCACCGTCGCGAAGAAGCTGCCGATCACCGTCGAGCTCGCCTGTCTCTCGGTACTCCTCGCGCTGACCATCGCCATTCCGATGGGCGTGCTCGCGGCGGTCCGCCGCAACACGGCGTGGGACGTGGCGGCGAGCAGCGCATCGCTGTGCGGCGTGTCGGTCCCCAACTTCTGGCTCGGGATCATGCTCATCCTGTTCTTCTCGGTGCGGCTCGGCTGGCTGCCGGCCTCGGGGTTCGTGCCGTTCTGGGAGAGCCCGCTCGGCAACGTCGAGCGCATGCTGATGCCGGCGTTCGTGCTCGGCACAGCACTCGCCGCCGTGCTGATGCGCCAGACGCGCAACAGCATGATCGGCGTGCTCGGCGCCGACTACATCCGGACCGCGTACAGCAAGGGACTGGCCGGTAGCGTCGTGATCTTTCGTCACGCCATCCGCAACAGCCTGATTCCGGTTGTCACGATCCTGGGCTTGCAGGCGGGCGCGCTCATGAGCGGCGCGGTCGTGACGGAACAGATCTTCGTCGTCCCCGGTTTCGGGCGGCTCATCGTGGAAGCCGTGTTCACGCGTGATTATCCGCTCGTGCAGGGCGTGGTGCTGATCACGGCCAGCTCGTACGTTTTGATCAACCTGCTCGTCGACGTCTCGTACTCGCTGCTCGACCCCCGGATCCGGATCGGCGGCGCGCCGTGACCCCCCTCTCGAGCCGCACGAGCACCGACCCGGGCGCGACGAGCGTGTTACCGGAGCTGCCCGAGCCGAGCACCGCCGAGACGTCGACGCCGCGGCGGCGCGGCTGGCGGCGTGTGCGACGCCGTCCGGCGTCCGTCGTCGGCGGCGTCATCGTAGCGATCTTCGTCATCACCGCGCTCGGCGCGCCATGGATCGCGCGCACCGACCCGATCGCGACCAACTGGAGCCAGATCCGCAAGGCACCGACCTGGACGCATCCGTTCGGCACCGACGATCTCGGTCGCGACAATTTCGCGCGCGTCGTGTGGGGCAGTCGCATCTCGATGCAGGCGGGCGTGCTCTCGATCGTTCTCGCGATCGCGGTCGGCGTGCCGCTTGGCCTCGTGGCGGGCTACTATCACGGCGCGCTCGATCAGATCATCATGCGCCTCACCGACGCGTGGCTGGCGTTTCCGTTTCTGATCCTCGCTATCGGACTGGTCACGATCATGGGCCCCTCACTCGGGAACGCGACCGTCGCCATCGGCCTGGGCGCGACGCCAACGTACATCCGACTCACGCGCGGCCTGGTGCTGGCCACCGCGGCCGAAGACTACGTGCACGGAGCGCGTGCGCTCGGCGCCGGCGACGTGCGACTCATGGGACGGCACATCTTGCCCAACATCGTCAGCTCGCTGCTGGTACAGGCCACCGTATCGATTCCCATCGCGATCATCGCGGAAGCGGTGCTGTCGTTCCTCGGCCTCGGCGTCCAGCCGCCCACGCCGAGCTGGGGGACGATGCTCAACGCCGCTCAGCAGTTCCTCGATTCCGCACCGTGGATGGCGTGGTGGCCCGGGCTGGCGATTTTCGCGCTGACGCTGTCGTTCAATCTCGCGGGCGACGGCCTGCGCGACCTGCTCGACCCGAAGGACTACTGAGCGCTCAGTATCCCGTCCGGCGCGCGGCGTCGCGATAGACGCACCACGTGCACAACGCCGTGCCGCCGGGCGGCAAGGGCCGGGCCAGCAACGTGAGCGCCTCGGCGAGGAAGCCGAAGAAGGTCGCGTCATCGCGCTCGATCGGCGTCCAGTGCCACGCGCCGGTGACGCCCGCGGGGCCGTCGTTCTCGGGCTCGAAGGCGAGCACGCCAAGCGCGCGGACCGTCTTCCCCGCGCCCGCGGCCGGCGTTTCGACCGCGTGTGCCCACGCGTGCAGGCGCCGCGCGTGGACGGGCAGCGCCGCGGGCTCCGGCGCACCGACGACGACCTCGACCACACCGCACGCGTCGCCCTCCAGCCGTAGGACGACGTCGAGGTCGCCACGGATCACACACCGATGGATCCGATCCGGGACCTGCACGTTGAGCGCGGCCGACCGAAGCGCGTGACGACCGATGTCGACGAGCCCAGACGGCATGCCTTCCGCGACCTTGTCCGCGCGGGCACCCTGCAGCCCGGACAGCAGGCGACGGCCGATGACGGCCGCGAGACGATTTGGAACGGCGGGCCGCGGAAACTCAGCCGCCGCCGCGAGATAGAAACATCGGCGGCACTGATCCCACAGGGCGAGATCGTTCGGGGACAGCGCCCAGACGCGTTCGCTCACGCGAGATTTATATCAAAAACGCCGCGTCCGGGGGGAACGCCCGCGGTAAGCGCGCTGGGGATGCGCGCGGCGGACGGGTCAGGACCGGGGGCGATTCGACGGCGGTCAGGGTCGCGGCGCGGATGCGACGGCGCGCGCGAGCGCCTGTCGCTCCTCTGCCGAGACGAACACCCAGCCGTCGCACTGCAGCTGGTCGTCGATCGCGAGGCGGCGTCGGTCATTGAGCCCCGGCGTGCGCGGCATCCGGCGGCGCTCGCCGACGCGCCGGTCACGTACGACGACGACGTCACGCGCCACGCCGACCTCGCGCACGGCGTCTTCATGCACGTCCGGCCGGTACACCGAGATGATCAGGAGCCCTGATGTCATCGTGGCCCTCCGTCAGCGGCGGCTGCCGTTGCAGGAGGGAAAGATATCACGCTTTCTCGGCACAACGCCTGCGCCGCAACAAGCGCCTCTTGACGCTCAGGGAGGCCGCCGACTACCTTCCGCTGTCGACATGGACGGTTCGCAGACACTTCACCGCCGCGCTTTCCTCGCGAGCCTATGGGCTGTGCTGGCCGGGCCGCTCGCCGCCGAGGCGCAACCGGCGCGCAAAGTCGCCCACCTCGGCGTGCTTCTGTTCAGTACGCCAGCCGCCGATCCCAACCTGCCCGCCTTCCTTGGGGGTTTACGTGATCTTGGCTACGTCGAGGGCCGGAACGTCGCGCTCGAGTATCGCTATGCTGAGGGACAGCCGGAGCGGGTCAAAGAACTTGCGCTCCAGATCGCATCGCTCAAACCCGATGTCTTCGTCGTTCTCGGCGGAGACATGATGCCGTTTGTGAAAAACGCAACGGCGACGGTCCCGGTCGTGATGCTTACCAGTGAGGACCCCGTTGAGGCAGGCGTGGTCGCCAGCTTCGCCAGGCCTGGCGGCAACGTGACCGGCGTCGCGTTCGTTTCATCAGAGACGGCTGGGAAGCGGTTGCAGTTCCTAAGAGAGGCGGTTCCATCACTGACGCGAGTCGCAGTCCTCTGGTCCCCCGATCATCCCGACGGCGAGTATCGCAACACAGAGGCGGCCGCGCGTCGGCTGGGTATCCACATCCAATCGCTTGAGGTGCGGCGGCCCGGGGATTTCGACGGGGCGTTTCAGGCCGCCATGCGCGAGCGTGCCGAGGCCCTCGTAGTAGCATCATCGCGGTTCACGAATTCCAACCGCTCGCGCATCGAGGAGTTTACTAGCAAGCAGCGGATCCCTCTTGTGACTGGTTGGGGGCCGTGGGCGCGCGCGGGTAGCTTGATGAGCTACGGGCCTGACCTCGACACCCTCGCGAGGCGTGCGGCGACGCACGTCGACAAGATCCTCAAAGGCGCCAAGCCCGCCGATCTTCCGGTCGAGCAACCGACGAAGTTCGAGCTGGTGTTTAATCTCAAGACCGCCAAAACGCTCGGGCTCAGAATTCCGCCGTCGCTGCTGGCGCGGGCGGATCAAATCATCGAATGACGAACTGCGACAGTCAGCCACGCACGGCTCACACCCGCGCGCTCCAGAACGGCATCCCGAGTTCATCGAAGATCCGCCGCGCCGATGCAGCATGCTCGGACGACAGCGAGAGCTGCGCGAGTACTCGATGGCAGTGACCAATCTCGGGCGGCGCGCCCAGCTTGAGCGCGGCGGCTAGGGCCTCCTCGGCGCGTGGCCGCGCCGCCGCGTTGTCGCCGTTGGCGAACAGAATTTCCGCCTCCAGACGTAACCGCGACGCATAGTAGCCGTGCGCCCCGCGCTCGGTTGCGGCGGCCGTGCCGGCGCCGAGGGTACGCCGCGCGTCGGCGGGCCGCCCACCGGCGAGGTAGGCCGCGGCAGTCACTGTCCCGAACCGCGTCCACTGCATGATTGCGGTCACGCGCCTCTCAAGGGCTCGGTCAAGATATTCGAGGCCGCGTGCTGGATCGCCACCGAGGCAGCGGGCCCATGCCAGGTAGATTCCGTTGGCGCAGATGCCGTGAGGGACGTCGTGCTCCTCAGCGATAGCCAGGCCCCGTTCGAGGATCGGAATGGCGGCCGCGAGATCACCGCGCAGCAGGTGCACGTAGCCTAGGAACGCGTTCGCAATGGCGAGGCTGGAAGAGTGCCGGATCTCTATGGCGACCCGTAGCGCTTCACCACCGGTAGCGAGCGCGGCGTCGAAGCGCCCGAGCGCGGCCTCGACTTCCGAGCGCCATCCGCACAGGCTGACGAAGATCGGGTATACGAGCCCTGGCTCGTGGCCGGCCGCCTCCGTGGCAAAGAGCCGGGCGCCCGCATCGTGCTCTCGGATAGCATCCTCGAGACGGCCCATGTCGCGATATGCGACAGCCATGACGAAGCTCGCGTAGCTTCGGGTCCGCAAGTCGGCGGTCTCGGCACCGACTGCCGACGCACGCGCGAGCTCCAGGGCGCTTGCAAGCTCCCCGGGGATCGCATCCGTGACGATAATGGCCTGCGCCTGACGGACCTGCACTTGCGCAAGCCGAGGTCCTGCCTGGAGACGACGGGCCAGCGCCTCGACGCGCGCTGCGAGCTCGCGAAGGTTCTCTACGCGGTTCGTGGAGATCCGCGTGGACCAGAGCTCCAGGAGTACGTCGAGCTCCAGCCGCGAGTCGGCCGCCTCACCGAGGCGCCGCAGGGCATCCGCCGCCGCCTCATAGAAGTCCACCGCCGGGCCGAACCGTGCTTCGGCCTGGGCCCTGGCACCGGCGCGATAGAGATACGACGCCGCCGACTCCCATAACTCGCCGCGCAGGGCATGATGCGCGAGAACCTCCACGCTGACCGGACCATGTTCGCGGTTCCGGGTCTCGAGCGCGGCCAGCACAGCCGAGTGGAGCATGCGTCGCCGCTCGCGCAGCAGACTTTGATACGCGACCTCGAGTGTCAGGGCATGCTTGAACGTGTACTCGAGCTCCGGAAACAGACTCGTCTCGTAGAGGAACTCGGCGGCCTGCAGGTGAGCGAGGCCGCGCCGAAGCTCGAGGGCCGCCATCTCGGCGACCGTCTCGAGGAGCGTGAGGGCGACGGTCTTGCCGATGACAGCTGCCGACTGCAGCAGGTGTTTCACGGACGGCGGCAGCCGGTCGATGCGCGCGGCCAGCACAGCCTGGACCGTCGCGGGAACGTACGTCGTGTCGAGGGCTCTGGCGAGACGAAACGAGCCCTGCTGTCCCACGAGGACCCCACTCTCCACGAGCGTGCGCACCGATTCCTCGATGAAAAACGGATTACCCTCGGTCCGATCGAGGAGCAGGCGCTTGAGCGGCTCGAGCGAGCGATTCACACCCAGGAGACCGTCCAGTAGCTGCGCCGCGCTCGCCGCTCCGAGCGGATCGATGCGGACCTGTGTGTAGTAGCTCTTCCCGCTCCACGCGTGCCGGTACTCGGGCCGGTAGTTGACGAGCAGCAGCACCCGAGCGCTCGGCAGGCTTTCGACGAGCGTATCAAGCAGTCCTTGCGTCTCGTCGTCGATCCAGTGCAGGTCCTCGAAGAGGAGGACGACAGGCTGGACGCGGCTCTCGCGCAGGACGAGGTGCTTGATGGCGTCGAACGTCCGGTGCCGCCGCTCGAACGCCCCGAGCCCGTCCCATGATGGATCGCTGCCTGGCGCGCCGAGGAGGACCAGGAGCGGCAGCACGGCGGATCTCAGGTTGTCGTCGAGGGCGAGGAGCTTGCCCGTGACCTTCTCCCTGATGGTTCGCGCTTCATCGCGCTCTTCGATCTTGAAGTAGGCCCGAAGCAGATCGATGACGGGCAGGTACGCCGTCGCCTTACCGTAAGAGACAGACGTGGATTCGAGCACGAGCCAGCCCTCGGTAAGGTGCGAGCGGATGAACTCCCAGTACAGCCGGGATTTCCCGACCCCAGGTTCGCCCACCACCGCCACAAGCTGCCCGGAGCCCGCGCGCGCGCGGTCGCGCGCGCTCGAGAGGTGCGCGATCTCCGAATCGCGGCCGACGAAGCGGGTGAGCCCGCGCGCCGCCGCTGCGTGCAGACGCGAGCGAATGGGAGCGGCGCCGACGAGCTCATGGACTTCGAGCGGCGCCTCCACGCCCTTCACCGGCCGCGGCCCGAGCGCGCGTGTCAGGACGTATCCCTCAACCAAGCCGAGCGTCTCGGACGGCAGCAGGATTGTCCCCGGCATCGCCATCTGCTCCATGCGGGCGGCGATGTGCGTCGTCTGGCCAACCGCCGTGTAGTCCATGTGAAGGTCGCTGCCGATCGAGCGCACCACAACCTCACCAGAGTTGAGGCCGACACGTATGTGCACGGGCACGCCGAGCGTGCGGTGTACCTCCTCCGCGTATGCGCCGATCCGCTGCTGCATTCGCAGCGCTGCGTAGCACGCGCGCACGGCGTGCTCTTCGTGCGCTATCGGCGCGCCGAAGAGCGCCATGATGCCGTCGCCCATCACCTGGTTGACCGTGCCCTCGTAGTGGTGCACGGCCTCGATCATGCGCTCCAAGACCGCGTCGAGCAGGCGCCGGGCGTCTTCCGGATCGCGATCAGCGAGGAGCTCCATCGAGCCCTTGAGATCTGCGAACAGGACGGTGACGTGCTTGCGCTCGCCCTCTAATGCGTCCTTCGACGTGCGGATCCGCTCGGCAAGATGGGTCGGCGTGTACGAGGCCGGGGTTGCGAAACGCGGCACGGCGTCGGACGGCGCCCCCACCGGCGCGGCGCACTGTGGGCAAAACTTGGCGGCGATCGGAAGGGCGCTCTCGCACTTGGTGCAACACGCGGGCAGCGGGGTGGCGCACTGGGGGCAGAACTTGGCCCGCGGGGGTACCTCGTGTTGGCAGCCGGGACATTGCACGGCGTTTAAGTGATAGCACACCGCCGCTGCAGGCACTTGACAAGGACCGGCGCGGCCGGAGAATCCTCCGATCCAGAGAGGAGGGCCTATGGCGGAGTCAATCCCCACGGGTGGCGTCCACCACTTTCGGCTCACGGTTACCGACGTTGATCGGACGGTGGCGTTCTACACCGAGTTGCTCGGGTTTAAGAAGCTGATGGACCTCAGTCCCGGCGCCTTCCTCAGCAACGGTTCGGTCGGCCTCGGTATTGGCCCGTTCCCGGATCCCGGGAGCGCGATTAAGGG
>JBKOUQ010000204.1:0-22041 GCA_046723475.1 Candidatus Methylomirabilota bacterium | reverse complement strand
ATCTTGAATCCGGTCGGCGAATTGTGCGCACTCGCCGGGACGTTGCTGTAGCAGTTCCCGGTCTGCAGATACGCCGCGCCGTGATTGTTCAGTGTCGTGATGAGGTTGTTGATCGTCGGGGCATCGGTGTCGCCGAGGTGATAGTTCAGGTACAGATTGATCGGCAGCCCCGTCATGCGCCGCGCGCCGGCCGAATCGAAGAGCAGCGTCTCCCAGTTCGTCGACGTGCTCACGCTCCCGAGCGCGGAGTCGTACACGCCGAGGGTGAACCGCGGCGCGGGCGGCATCTTCAACGGATTCTGCGCGGCGTCGTTGGGCCGCGGGATGCCGAGCAAAATCTGGTTCTGCGTGTTGACGCTCACGTTCATGTGCATGCGCATGGCGGCCGGCACCTTGTAGACGCGATACGTCGGATACCGTGGCGTGACTTCCGCGCCGTTGCCGGCGTTCACGAGCTTGAATTCCGCGACTGCGGGCGCATAGTCCAGGAGTCCGCCGAGCGCCGCACCGCCGTTGTTGAGCGTGACGTCGACGCTCGGCTTGCCGCTGTCGGGATCGGGGCGGAGACCGCCGAGCGAAGTGGACGTCGGCCCCTCGAGAATGTTGCCGCTGGCGTCGTAGAGCGTGCTCACCAGCGCGTAGTTGCTGTTCGCGTACGCCGGCAGCGGGGTCACGTGGAAGCGCAGCGTCGGGTCCTGATCGCTAAACACCATGCCGCGGTAATTGGGATACCGCATGAAGACGTCGACGCCGAACGCCAACTGCTGCAGAAGCTTGACGTCGTCGTACCAGGCGGTCAGCCGCGAGCTCGCCCAGTAGCCGTCGAGGACCGCGAACGCTTTGATCGTCGTCGCGCCGGGCCTGTTGCCGTTGGCGGCCGTGATGTCGGCATCGCTGATCGTGAAGCTCGTGGAGACCTGCGTCCAGCTGGCGCCCGAGGAGATCTCCTGCGACGTGTACCAGGAGTTGATGCCGCAGTCGGACGTGCAGCCTGCCGGGACGGACTCGTAGCGCCACGTGCGCAGATCGAACATCAGCCGGGCGCGACCCGTCCCGCCCTGTCCCGTCTTGATCCAACCGGTGAACGTGTACGTGCCGGCCGGCAAATGAAAGACTTCGTACGCCTCGGCCTTCGCGTAGCCATACATCTTCATGCTGCGGCCGCCGCTGTGCGACGTGCTGCTGTCGACGCTCCATGCCGCGGTGGAATCGCCGACATCCGAGGAGGGACCCGACGGCGTCCACGGCCCGTTTTGCATCGCGAGCACGGGATCGGCATCGAAGCCGCCGTTGACGATCTTGTCGACCAACGTCGACGCGTCCGGACGCGCCAGCGCGGTCAGCCCGCCGACCGGAACCGGTCCGTCGGGTAACTGCGCCAGGACAGGCCCCGCCGTCATGACGACGCTCAGTACCGCCGCCACCACCGAGATCAAATCGCGCATTCCGCCTCCTCGTGGGGTCGATCGCTTCAATGAATTCGTCGCGACATCGCTGCGCGGCTCACGGCAAAGAAGCGGCCAGAAGGACCCAAAGGGAAGCGTGGCGTCACATCACGTCGTGGCGTGTCTACAATCGTCCGCTGGCGTGCGGCAACCGATCACGCTGGACGTCACCCCGTCGGCGTCACGACGCGACGTCCCTCGTGCTACGATCGCCGCCACCATGAAATTCACCTGGTTCAACCTGATGCCGTGGCCATACCTGCCCGACGACTTTCGTCAGCAACACCGCTCGGTGTGGGTCGATATCCCGAACACGCTCTACGACCCGCGCCGGGGCCACACCGTGTACCACACGTACCTCGATCAGCTCGAGTACGCGGAGCGCCTCGGCTTCGACGGCATCGGCTGCAACGAGCACCACCAGAACGGCTACGGCTTGATGCCGTCGCCGAACATCATTGCCGCGACGCTGACGCGGCGGACGTCGCGGGCGGCCATCTGTGTGATCGGGAACTCCATCGCCGGCTACAATCCCCCGATTCGCGTGGCGGAGGAGTTCGCCATGCTCGACGTGATGTCGGGCGGCCGGCTCGTGGCCGGCTTCCCCGTCGGCACGTCGATGGACACGAACTTCTGCTACGGGCAGATCCCGGCGCTCACGCGCGACAAATACCGGGAGGCCCACGACATGATCATGAAGGCGTGGGCCGGCGAGGAGCCGTTCGCGTTCGACGGCAAGTACAACCAGCTGCGCTGGGTGAATTGTTGGCCGAAGCCCATTCAAAAGCCGCATCCGCCCATCTACATCCCGGGCGGCGGCTCGATCGAGACGTGGGACTTCTGCCTCGACTACGACTACAACTACTCGTACCTCTCGTTCTTCGGGTATCTGCGCGGCAAGTCGCTGCTCGACGGCTACTGGGAGCGCGTCGCCAAGCGTGGCAAGGACGACTCGCCCTACCGCGCGGCGTTCGCCCAGATCATCTGCGTGGCCGACACGGATGCCGAGGCGGAGCGGCTCTACGCCGAGCACTGCCTCTACTTCTTCAATCGCTGCCTGCACATCTTCCCGCCGTTCGCGGATCCGCCCGGCTATCGCACGATGGCCACCGTCAAGTACGGCGCGCTGTCGCAGCTGACGCGCGCGCGTCAGAAGATTCTCGAGAACCTCACGTGGAAGCAGCTCGTGGACGAGCGGTTCGTCATCGCGGGCTCGCCCGAGACGGTGCGGCAGCAGCTGGAGGAGTGCATCAAGGGCCTGCGGATCGGGCATCTGTTCTGTCTGTTCCACAACGGCGACATGCCGGACTGGAAGACGCGCCACTCGAGCCAGCTCTTCGCGGAGAAGGTGATGCCGCGGCTGCGCGATCTCTGGCCCGAGTACAAGCACGACGACCGCTGGTGGATCCATCCGATGGACGACCGCGTGCGCCCCGAGGAGCAGCGGCCGGGCGCCGACAAGCACAAAGTCGAGTGGCCGCGATGAAGTGGCGGATGCTCGACACGAAGAAAGGCATCCGCTGCCGCGTGCTCGAGGGCGGCAGCGGCGCGCCCGTGGTCTTCTTCCACGGCGCCGGCGGCCTGCTCGCCGACAATCCGTTCCTCGACGCGCTCGCGCAGCGCTACTCGGTGTTTGCGCCGGAGTGGCCGGGCTACGGTGAATCCACGGGCGAGGACCTGCTGGAGGACATGCTCGACTTCGCGCTGCATGGCTGGGACGTCGTCGAGGCGCTCGGCGTGCGCCAGCCACACGTGCTCGGCCACTCGATGGGCGGAATGATCGCCGCCGAGATGGCGTGTCTGGCACCGCGCGAGCTCGCGCGGCTCGTCCTCGTCGCCCCCGCGGGACTCTGGCTCGACGCGCACCCGATTCCGGACATCTTCGCGATGCTGCCACACGAGATCGCCGAGGTGCTGTTCGTCGACCCCGCGCGCGGGGCAGCGCTCCTCACGGGCGGAGCGGATCTCGAGGACATCGAGCACCTGAAAGATTTCTACATCGTGACGCAGCGACGGCTGGCCATGGCCGGCAAGATCCTGTTTCCGATTCCGAACCGGCGGCTGTCGAAGAGGCTCTATCGGGTGTCGGCGCCGACGCTGCTCGTCTGGGGCGCGCGCGATCGCCTCATTCCGCCCGTCTACGCGGCACAGTGGAAAGCGTCGATCGGCAACGCGCGCGTTGAGACGATCGACGATGCCGGACATATGGTGCCGTGGGAGCGGCCCGACGTCTTCGTCGACGCCGTAGCGAAGTTCCTCGGGTGACGGCGGCTCAGCTCCGCGAAGCGCCCGCGTGTGAAGCGAGAGGCCGACGGCGGTGCAGGATCTCGCACCAGCGTCGGTTGTCCTCGCCACCGGCCTCTACGCTGCCGAGCAGGTAGGCGGTCGCGCTCACGAGGCTGTCGTCCGTGCCCTCGTGGCGAAGCGCGTGCGCATCGCACCACCGCACATCGAGGATCTCGAGCGTGGGGTCCGCGTCGGGCTCGCAGCCGGGACAGTACATCCGGCCGAGCGACGGCGTGTCCCGCGTGTAGTCCGTCATCGCATCCTCTAGATGGCAAGGCGCGTGCCGACTCGGCGCACGGCTGGAACGATGCGAACTTGCGCATGACAATCGCATGCACACCCGGCCGTTCCCGCGCCACTTCGGCGCGACGTGGCGGAAGAACAGGCAGGTTCTCCCTGCCCCGTTGACACGTCCGAGCGTCGCCCGCATGATGCGCGGCATCGCGTTCGCCAGGTGCCTCGACGCAACAGAGGAGATGACGCCATGCGCCGTCTGTTCACGCGCCTGCTGCCGGTATTCGTCGTGCTCGGCGTCGCCGCCACCCTCGTCCCGTCCGCGGGCGCCCAGAAGCGCGGCGGCACGCTGACGATCGTCCGGCCGACCGATCCCGTGTCGCTCGATCCGAACCTCGAGACGACCGCGCCGGGCGCGTGGGTCTACTTCAACATGCTCGAGGGTCTGCTGACGCTCGACGACAAGATGCAGGTCAAGCCCGCGCTGGCGACCTCGTACGAGGTGATGTCGCCGACACGCGTTCGCTTCAAGCTGCGCCCGAACGTGAAGTTCCACGACGGCACGCCGTTCAACGCCGAGGCCGTCCGATTCACGTTCGACCGCGCGCTCAATGGCAAGCCGCCCGCCCGCTGGGCCAGCCTCGCGGGCTCGCTGAGCGGCGCGGAGGTCGTGGACAACCTCACCGTCGACGTGGTCACGCGGGAGCCGTACGGGCCGATCCTCCGGACCCTCGCGATGTACTGCATGGGGATCGTTTCGCCGACGGCGGTGCAGAAACTGGGCGCCGACTTCAGTCGTGCGCCCGTCGGCACCGGCCCGTTCAAGTTCGTCGAATGGAAGACGAACACGCACGTGATCATCGAGCGCAACGCGGACTACTGGGGCGACAAGGCGCCGCTCGATCGCGTCGTGTTCAAGGTCGTGCCCGAGGAAGGCGCGCGGATGATCGCGCTGCAGACGGGCGACGCCGACATGGTGCTGTTCCCGTCACCCGCGCAGTTGCCCGCGCTCCGGAAGGACCCGAAGTTCACCGTGCACGAGACGACCGGGATCCGAGTCGTCTTCGCCGGCATGCACGCCGGCTTGCCTCCGCTGGACGACGTGCGCGTGCGGCAGGCGCTGCTCCACGCCGTGGATCGCAAGGCGATCCTCGACAACATCATGGAAGGCTCCGCGGGGCCGGCGCTCGGCGTGCTTGCGCCCGGCGTGTTCGGCTACAAGGACATGCACCTCGACCGGCTCTATCCGTTCGATCGGGGCCGAGCCAAGGCGCTGCTCGCGCAGGCCGGCTGGACGGCCGGCGGCGACGGGATCATGACGAAGGGCGGTCAGCGACTGTCGCTCTCGTGGCTGACCGCACGCGGGCGCTATCCCAAGGACGGTGAGATCACCGAAGCGATCCAAGCGATGTTCAAGGACGTCGGCGTCGAGGCGAAGGTGCAGGTCCTCGACTGGGCCACGGTGTTCCAGCAAGTGCGGAGCAACCCGCTCAACCATCACCTGTTCACGCTCGGCTGGGTGACGTCGAACGCCGACGCGGACTACTCGCTGTACGCGCTGTTCCACAGCAAGCAGGTGCCGCCGACGGGGTGGAACACGTCGCGGTACGCGAACGCGCGCGTGGACACGCTCGTCGAGCAGGCGCGGCGCAGTCTCAATCAGACCGAGCGCGAGAAGCTCTACGCCGAGGTACAGGACATCGTCGCCAAGGAGATGGTGTGGATTCCCGTCTACACGACGAAGGAGATCATCGCGGCGCGCGCCGGCGTCAAGGGGTTCCAGATCCACCCGGTCGAATACAACCTCGCGCTCTGGAAAACGTGGCTCGATAAGTAGATGACGGTGGTCGCGCGCTGACGTTCGTCGTTCGCCGCCTGGCGCTCGCCGTGCCCGTGCTGCTCGGCGTGGTGTTCATCGTCATGCTGACAATCGATCTGCTGCCCGGCGATGCGGTCACGCTGATGCTCGGCGAGCACGCGACGAAGGATGCGGTGGCCACGCTTCGCGCGCATCTCGGTCTCGACAAGCCGTTCGCGGTCCGCTATGTGGAGTACGTCGGACGGCTGGCGCGCGGTGATCTCGGCCGATCGATTCAGCAGAACCGCCCCGTCGCCGCGGAGCTGGCCGACGCCTGGCCGGCGACGCTGGAGCTCACGGTGGCCGCGCTGCTCATCGCCGCCGCCGTCGGCGTGGCCACGGGCGTGGTGTCCGCGGTCTGGCCGAACTCGGTCTTCGACGCGATCGCGCGGATCGCGTCGCTGTTCGGGCTCTCGATGCCGATCTTCTGGACGGGCCTCGTGTTCATCGTCATCTTTTCGCTGTGGCTCAACTGGCTGCCCGTCGGCGGGGCCGGATCTCTGACGCACCTCGTGCTGCCCGCGATCACCCTCGCGCTGCCGTCGGTCGCCATGGTCGCGCGGATGACGCGCTCGGCGGTGCTCGACGTTCTGCGCGAGGATTATGTGCGCACCGCGCGGGCGAAGGGCGTCGGCGAGCCGTGGGTCCTCGCCAAGCACGCGCTCCGCAATGCGTTCATCCCGATCGTTACGCTGCTCGGGCTGCAGTCGGGGCAGCTCATGGGCGGCGCCGTGCTGACGGAAACGGTGTTTGCGTGGCCCGGGCTCGGCCGCCTGATGGTGAAGGCGATCTTCGCGCGCGACTACGTCTTGCTGCAGGGCGCGGTGCTGGTGTTCGCGCTGGCGTTCGTCGTCATCAACTTGCTCGTCGATCTCTCGTACGGCTTGCTCGATCCCCGCGTGGGCCGCCAGGGATGAGCGCGTGGGCGCGCTTCGGCCGCAACCGGCTCGCGGTCCTCGGCCTAGTCGTCGTCGTCGCACTCGCGCTCACCGCCGCGCTCGCGCCGTGGCTCGCGCCGCACGATCCCGCCCGACAGAGCCTGATCGAGAAGCGCGCGCGTCCCGGCGCGAAGTATCTGCTCGGGGCAGACGAGTTCGGTCGAGACATCCTGTCGCGGGTCATGTACGGCTCGCGCGTCGCGCTGCTCGTCGGCGTGCTCTCCATGCTGATCGCGGTGGCGGGCGGCTTGCTGCTCGGAACGCTGGCCGGATTCGTGGGCGGCTGGCTCGACGCGGTGTTGATGCGCGCGGTCGAGATGCTGCTCGCGTTCCCGTATCTCCTGCTGGCGCTGGCGATCGTGGCGATCCTTGGCCCAGGCGCGCTGAACACGACGGTCGCCGTCGGCATCTGGGGCATGCCGGCCGTCGCGCGGATCGTGCGCGGCTCGGTGCTCGCGCTGCGCGAAACCGAATACGTCGCGGCGGCGCACGCGCTCGGCTCGCCGGCGGCCGCGCTTCTGGGTCGCCACATCCTGCCCAACATCGTGCCCGGGCTCATCGTCTACGCGACGCTGTTCATGGCGAACGCCATCCTGCTCGAAGCCGCGCTCTCGTTCCTCGGCCTCGGCGTGCAGCCGCCGACCGCATCGTGGGGGCTGATGGTCTCGACCGGACGCGACGTGCTGCTGGTGGCGCCGCACGTCGCGACGGTGCCCGGGCTCGCGATCATGCTCGCCGTGCTGGCGTTCAACCTCGTCGGCGACGGCCTGCGGGACGCGCTGGACCCGCGACTGCGGGGCAGCGCGTCCTGAGCGGCGTATACTCGCCTGTCGCCATGTCGCCGCGAGTTCGTGGCCCGAATCGGGCGCCGGAACCCTGCGAAGGCGCCCCGACGGCAAATCTGAAAGGAGCTCACGGCTTCTCTGGCCGACCGTCGGGCGCCGGAGCCCTGCGAAGGCGCCCCGCCGGCAAATCTGAAAGGAGCTCGCATGCTCGTCCTGCGCGGCGCGACGCTCATCGACGGTACCGGCCGTCCACCGGTCCGCGACAGTACCATCGTCGTCGAAGACGGACGTGTCGAGAGCGTGACCGCCGGCGCCGCGGGCACGTGGCCAGCGAGCGCGGAGGTCGTCGACGTCGCCGGCATGACCGTGCTGCCGGGACTGATCGACTGTCACGACCATCTCGCGTCGCACGGCTACGAGCTCGCGACGCGTTGGGAGCTGAACGAGCCCGGTAGCACGCGACACCTGCGGACGGCGCGCGTGATCGAGCGGACGCTGGCCATGGGATACACGACGGTTCGCGACGCCGGCGGTCTCGACGCCGGTTTCCGGGCGGCGATCGACGAGGGATTGATGAAGGGCCCTCGCCTGCTCACCGCGGTCGCGATCATCTCGCCCATTGGCGGCATCGGCGATCGCGTGAGTCCGTCCGGTCACGACTGCGTCGTGGCGGCGGATCCCGCGCTGCCACGCGGCGTCGCGAATGGTGTCGAGGATGTTCGGCGCGTCGTGCGGCTCATGGTGCGCGCCGGCGCCGATGTCATCAAATGTGCGACCACCGGCGGCGCCAGCTCGCGCGCCGGCCACGGCCCACGCGATCCCGCCTTCGACGCCGATGAGATGCGTGCGCTCGTCGACGAGGCGCACGCGCTCGGACGGCGCGTCATGTGCCACGCGCTCGGTGGGCCGGGACTCCGTCTGGCGCTGGAGGCCGGCGTCGATTCCGTCGAGCACGGCTGCTATCTGGACGAGGATCCGGAGCTGATCGCGATGATGGCCGAGCGGGGCACGTTTTTCGTGCCGACGCTGACCGTGTACGAGTACCACCGCGAGTCCAAGGCCGCGCACGTCCGTGAGCGTGCGCGTGCGTTGCAACGGCATCATCGCGAGAGCATCCAGCGCGCGCTCGCCGCCGGCGTCAAGGTCGTCGCGGGCACCGACGCCGGCGGGCACGGGCACCCGCCCAACGCCGCGGAGATCGAGCACCTGGTGGCCGCGGGACTCAGCCCGCTCCAGGCGATCGGGGCCGCGACGAGCGTTGCCGCGCAGTGTCTGGGGCTCGAGCACGAGCTCGGGACGCTCGAGAAGGCCAAGCGCGCCGATCTCGTGGTCGTCGCCGGCGACCCGCTTACGGACGTCCGCATGCTGCAAGCCGAGGAGCGGATCCGCCTCGTCGTCAAAGACGGCGTGATCGCTGTTCGCCGCTAGCGACGGTCGCCCCGGCGTCCGATGTCATGACTGAGGACGAAGCGCTGCAGGTGCTGCGGGCATCGGATGCGGCGCAGGCCGCACAGGCGGCCGCGGCCCTCTGGCAGATGTGGCATCAGTCCGGGCGGCGCGATCTCGACGCGCTGTTGCTCGAGGGCATCGACGCCATGCAGCACGGAAAGCTCGAACAGGCCGAGACCGTCTTCAGCCGACTCATTGCGCTGGCGCCCGAGTTCGCCGAAGGCTGGAACAAGCGCGCGACCGTGCGCTACATGGCGAAGGACTACGCCGGCTCGATCGCCGACTGCCGCGAAACGCTCGCCCGCAACCCGAACCACTTCGGCGCCCTGTCCGGTCAGGGGCTGTGCCACATCGCTCGCGGCGAGTACCGCGAGGCCGCCGAGCTGTTCCGGCGCACGCTCGCCGTGCATCCGCATCTCGAAAGCGGGCGCTCCAATCTCCGCACGGCGATCAACGAGCTGGTGAAGTGGAACTGAGCACGCGACGCCGTCACGGCCATTCCGACGGCGGCCGGTCGAGCGCGGCGCGATCCCAGCGCCCGAGATCCGCGGCCGCGTCGTACACGCTCTGGTAGAACTCCAGGACCATCTCGTCCGGCCGAGCCGCTGCGCGCACCGCCGCATACGGAAGCACAAAGTCGGCGAGCGTTCGATCGTAGCGGACGACCGCGGGACGCACCGCGGCGTCCGCGAGGCCCGCCGGCTCCGGCCGCACATAGGCGTAGAAGGCGGGCTCGGCGACGGTGCCGCTGCCCGGCCAGAACCCGACGCTGAATTCCTCGTGCGACATCGCCTCGCGCATCATCGGCGACAACGGTTGTGCGGGCTCCGGCGCGCGCCGGCCGCTGAAGCGCGTCAAGGCAAGGTCGAATGCGCCCCAGAAGAAATGGACGGGGCTCGACTTGCCGAAGAAGCGTCCCTTGAAGCGCTTGGTCACCCGATCGGCCTGCAACAGCGTCGAGAAGAAACGACGCGCGTGATCGCGATCGTATGTGGTGTGAGTCCGATCCTCGAGGAACGGAACGCCCGCGTCCACCTCGACGGGCACCGGCCACAGTGTGACGTCGATGCCGAGCGCGTCGAGCGCGCTCACGTACTCGCGATAGAAGTCCGCCACGGGCTGCGACCGCAGCGCGATCTCGCGGCCGCCACCGTCGCTGCCGACGATACGGAGCCGATGGTCATGGAAGTCGAACTCGACGTCGAACGTCCGGGTTCGGTATGGGATCGGCGTCGTGGTGAGACCACGCGATGTGAGGTACAGCGGGACATGCCACCAGTGATTCTCCGAGGGCGCGAGCGCGAGTCGCGTCTTGCCGACGATCTGCAGCCACATGTGCAGCGTGTCGTGCGTCGCTCGCCATTCCGCGAGCGGGAGGCCCGGCGGCCAGCTCTCGTCACCGCGGTGTCGCATTGCGGTGTCCTCCACTCGATTGGGACGCGGCGAGCCGTCGCATGGCGTCGGCCTCCACCGGCCGGATGTTGCGATCTTCGCACTTCCACGCCGTCACCGCCGGCAGCGCCGCACGCACGGAACGGCGGTCGAAGTGCCGGAGGAAGGCGCGCGTGAACATCGCGCGCACGACACGCACCGCGGTCGCGCGCAGGCTCGTCAGCGGCAGCTGCGCCGCGGCCAACAGAAGCCACGTCAGCGCGACATCCGCGGCGGCCGCGCCGCGCCGGGCGTTCGTCCAGTCGATCACCACGGGCCCGTTCGGCGACAGGATCACGTTGAGCGGATGAAGATCCAGATGGACGATGCACTCGCCGCCGTCGAGAAACGGCTCGAGCCATTCCGGCGCGGCGATCGCGTGCAGCCGCCGATGCAGTGACGCGAGGCGCGCGGCATTCCGCCACAGCGTCCACGGCCGCCGCGACATCACGTCGAGCATCACCGGGCCGTCGATGCGCTCCATGACGAGCTCGGCGCCGCCGGCTCGCACGTCCTCCACCCGCGGCGCGGGATAGCCGTGCGCGGCGACGTAGCGCATGACGTTCGCCTCGCGCTCCATCGAGCGGCCGACACGCGAGCGCCGCAGCACGAGCCCCGGTCCATACGCAAAGATGTCCGCGTCGCGACCGGAGGCGAGAAGCGGACCGCGCTCGGGCATTGCGTGTAGCATAGCCGGCCATGGAGTTCGGCTTCAGTCCCGCCGAGCAGGCCTTCGCCGACGAGGTGCGCGCGTTTCTGCGGGAACGCCCGCTCGCGCAATTCCCACTCGATGGCATGGATGCGGGCTATGGCTCCGGCGCGCACTCGCGTGCGTTTCTTCGAGCGCTGGGCGAGCGCGGCTGGATCGCCATGTGCTGGCCCGAGGCATTCGGGGGGCGCGCGGCGCCGATGTTCTTCAAGCTCGTGCTCTTCGAGGAGCTGGCGCTCGCCGGCGCGCCGTTCGGACCGCTCGCCGGCTCCTGGCAGACCGCCGACGCGATCATCGAGTACGGCAGCGAGCGGCTGCGCCGGGAGGTCCTGCCCGCGATCGCGCGCGGCGACGCCACGTTCTGGCAGGGCTACAGCGAGCCGGACGCGGGCTCGGATCTCCTCGCGCTCAAGACCGAGGCGCACCGCGACGGCGACCACTACGTCATCCACGGGCACAAGATCTGGTCGAGCCATGCCGGCATCGCCACGCACGGGCTCGTCTTCACACGCACGAGTCGCGAGGCGCGGCGCAGCCGCGGCTTCAGCATGTTCGTCGTGCCGAACGGCACGCCGGGAATGGACATCCGTCCAATCCGCAGCCTCACCGGCGGCGTCTATCACTACGAGGTCTTCCTCGACGACGTGCGCGTGCCGGCCGAGCTCATGCTCGGCCCCGAAGGCGAGGGATTTCAGGCGCTGCTGAACGGCCTCGATTCCGATCGGTTCTGGGGCCGGTTCTACAAGGCCCCGGCGCTCGAGCGCGTGCTGCGCCGTCTCGTCGAGCACGCAAACGCGACGGGTGCCCACACGGACGCCGGCCTGCGTCGCCGCCTCGCCGCCATGGCGGCCGAGATCGCGGCGCTCCGGCTGCTGTTCTATCGCGCGGCGTGCCTGTTACGCGACGGCGCGCCGATCACCTACGAGACCGCGGTGGCGAAAGTCTACGCCGACGAGATGGGGCAGAAGCTCGCGCGTCTCGGCATCGACCTGCTCGGACCGTGGGCGCCGCTGAGGCCCGGCTCGCACGAGGCGCGCGTCGACGGCGAGATCTCCCACGCGTACCTCACGAGCCTCGGGCACACCATCGCCGGCGGCACCGCGGAGGTGTTGCGCACCACGGTCGCGGTCCGCGGACTCGGGCTGCCGGCCGAGCCGCGCCGAGCGTGACGATGGATTTCTGCCTCTCGTCCGCGCAGCAGCTGCTCGTCGCAACCGCACGCGAGTTCTTGAAGAAGCACTGTCCGCCGGAGATGGTGCAGCGGCTGGCCCTCGATTCGCACGGCTTCGACGCGGCTCTCTGGCGGCGGATGGCCGAGCTCGGCTGGCAGGGGCTCCTGGTGCCCGTCGAGTTTGGCGGCAGCGGTGGCTCGCTGCTCGATGTCGTCGTCCTCGTCGAGGAGATGGCGCGTGCCGGCGCGCCGGGGCCGTTCGTGCCGAGCGCCGTCGTCGCCACGTCGCTGCTCCTCGCCGCGGGCACGATCGAGCACAAGAAACGCCTGCTGCCCGGCATGGCCGCCGGCGAGCTCCTCGTGGGCGTGGCGCTCGGGCACGACGGCAACACGCTCCTGCTCGACGAGCGCGGCCGGCTCAACGGCGATGCGCGGTTCGTCGAGGCGGCGCACGTCGCCGATTCGCTGCTCGTCGCGGCGCGCGTCGGCGACGAGCGAGCGCTCGTCCTGCTACCGTCCGATCGCCCGGGCCTCGCGCGCCGTGCGCTGGAGACCATCGGTCCCGAGAAGCTTTTCGAGGTGACGTGCGCGGAGGTCGCGGTGAACGCGGACGACCGGCTCGACCCGAGATGGCGCGACGCGGTCGACGCGGGCGCGCTGGCGCGGACGGCCGAGATGGTCGGCGCCGCACAGCGCGTGCTCGAGCTGGCCGTCGAGCACGCAAAGACGCGCGTGCAGGGCGGGCGGCCGATCGGCGGCCATCAGGCGATCCAGCATGCGTGTGCCGATCTCGTGCGTGACGTCGACGCCTCGCGCGGCCTCCTCTACGCCGCGGCGTGGAGCGCCAGCGAGGGCACGCCCGCGGCCGCCGACGTTGCGCTGGCGAAGGCGTACGCGAGCGAGGCGTGTCTGAGCGTGGCGCGGCGCGGCCATCAGATCTTCGGCGCGATCGGATACTGCGAGGAGCACCTGCTGCATCTGCTGCACAAGCGAATTCTGGCCGCGAGTCTCGACTCCGGCACGACCGCCGAGCATCTCGAAACGGTCGCGCGCTCGATCGGCCTTGGCGCATGAAGCTGAGCGTCGAGTTCCCGAGCGTCGCGTATCGCGAAGGCCCGGGTGCCGTCGTACGCATGGCGCAGGAGATCGAGGACATCGGCTACGACCACATCGACGTCTTCGATCACGTCGTCATGGGCTACCCGATCGCCGGTCGGCCGCCCGGCCCCTACACGCCGACGATGCCGATCCTCGAGGCCCTGATGACGCTCTCGTACGTCGCGGCCATCACCACGCGTGTCACGATCGGAACCGAAGTGCTCGTGCTGCCGCAGCGTCATCCCACGCTCGTCGCCAAGCAGGTCAGCACGCTCGACACGCTGTCGGGGGGGCGCGTTCGCCTCGGCGTCGGTGTCGGATGGCAGGAGTCGGAGTACGAGGCGCTCGGCGAAGATTTTCGAACGCGCGGCGCGCGCATGGACGAGGCGATCACGCTGCTGCGCACCTGGTGGAGCGACGCGCAGGTCGAGTCGCCGGGCCCGCACTATCCGATCACGGCGATGGCGATGGAGCCCAAGCCGCCGCAAGGGCGCCGGCTGCCGATCTGGATCGGCGGAATGTCCGAGGCCGCGTGGCGACGGGTTGGCCAGCTGGGCGACGGCTGGCTGGCCAGTCGGATCACCGACGCCGCGAGCGCGCGCACGGCCTTCGCCGCGATTGCGAAGCACGCCGAGGCCGCCGGCCGGGATCCCGCGACGATCGGGCGGCAGAGCATGGTCGCGCCGCCGCCGCGCGACGCCGAGGGCAAGCGGTTCTACGCCGAGCACGATCGCGTCGTCGCGCGCGTGGTCGAGTTGCAGGCGATGGGCTTCGGCTGGGTGGCGATCAACGCGACGGCGATCTTCCAGGCGGGCGCGCGCTCGGTCGACGCGATGATCGACGCCCTCGGGGCGCTGCACGGCAAGATCCGCGCGGCCGTCGGTTAGCGCGGCGCGTCCTCGACCGTGATCACAACACCTCAGCCGGAATCCGCGTACGCGTGGGTGCGACTCTTCGCCGCGCTCGCGCTGTCGGCGATCGCCGGCGTCGGGATGTGGTCCGTGATCGTCGCCCTGCCCGCCGTCCAGACGGAGTTCGGCGTCGCGCGCGCGGCGGCGTCGTTGCCATACACGGTGACGATGGTCTCGTTCGGCTTCGGCGGCATCGTCATGGGCCGGCTGTCCGATCGCTTCGGCATCATCGTCCCCGTCATCGCGGGGGCGCTGGGCCTCGGCGCCGGCTATGCGGCGGCCAGCCAGGCCACGAGCCTGTACCAGTTCGTCCTGGCGCAGGGCGTGCTCGTCGGCGTGGCGGGCTCCATCGCGTTCGCGCCGCTGATCGCGGACACCTCGCTGTGGTTCACGCGGCGTCGCGGCCTCGCGGTGGCCGTCATCGCGAGTGGCAGTTATATCGCGGGCACGCTCTGGCCGCCGATCGTCCAGCGCTTGATCGAAAGCCTGGGCTGGCGGCGGACGTATCTCACGATCGCGATGTTCTGCGTCGCGACGATGGTGCCGCTGGCGCTGGCCCTTCGACGACGATCACCCCTCGCCGCCGTCACGGACGCTGCCGGGTCGCTCGTCTCGCGATCGGCGCGGCCCCTGGGCATGTCGCCGGCCGCGCTGCAGATGCTGCTCGTCGTCGCTGGCGTCAGCTGCTGCGTGGCCATGTCGATGCCCCAGGTGCACATCGTCGCGTACTCCCACGACCTCGGCCACGGCGCCGCGCGCGGCGCGGAGATGCTGTCCCTCATGCTCGGCGGCGGCGTCCTGAGCCGGCTCGCTTCCGGCTGGATTTGCGACCGGATCGGCGGTCGCGCGACGCTGCTGCTCAGCTCGTGTCTGCAAGCGCTGGCGCTCGTCCTGTTCCTGCCGTTTCACAGCCTGGCCGCGCTCTACAGCGTGTCGGCGCTGTTCGGACTGTTTCAGGGAGGCCTCGTGCCCTCCTACGCGGTGATCGTGCGCGAGTTCTTTCCGCCGGAGCAGGCCGGGGTGCGCGTTGGCGTCGTCCTCATGGCAACCGTGTTCGGCATGGCGCTCGGCGGGTGGATGTCGGGGGCGATTTACGATCTCACCGGCTCGTACCACGCGGCGTTCCTGAACGGCATCCTCTGGAACGTGCTGAATATCTCGATCGGCGTCGTACTGCTGCGCCGGCCGGCGATGTCGCTGACCGGCGCGTCCTGGGCGCGCTGACCGCCTAGACCGCGAGAAAGCCGCCGTCGACGACGAGCTCGGTGCCGGTGATGTAGGAGGCCTCGTCCGAGGCCAGGAACAGCACCGCGTGGGCGACTTCTTCGACGCGCCCTTCGCGCTTCATCGGAACCGCGGCGAGCATCTTCGCGCGCCACGTCGGGTCGGCCGACGTCTTGGACGTGCGCATCGGCGGCATGAACCCCGGATGGACCGAGTTGACGCGGATGCGGTCCGCGGCGAACTGCACCGCCGCCGTCTTCGTCATGATCCGGACGGCGCCCTTGGACGCGTTGTACGCCATGTGCACGCCGTCCTGACCAACGAAGCCGGAGATCGACGAGATGTTCACGATCGCGCCGCCGCCGGCCTGCTTCATGAGCGGGATCGCGTACTTCATCCCGAGGAAGACGCCCTTGGCGTTGACGGCCATCACGCGGTCCCACGCGGCGCTGCTCAGCATGTCCGGATCGTACGTGCCGCTGACCCCGGCGTTGTTGACGAGCACGTCGAGCTTGCCGAACGCGCTCACCGCCGCCTTCGTCGCCGCCTCCCAGTCCGTCTCACTCGTCACGTCGAGCTTCACGAAGCGCGCCTGACCGCCACCCGAGACGATCTTGTCCGTCACCTGCTTGCCCTCGGCCTCCAGCACGTCCGCCACGATCACCTTCGCGCCCTCGCGCGCGAAGATCACCGCCTCGCTCTGTCCCATACCGCTGGCGGCGCCCGTCACGAGCGCAACTTGTCCGGCGAGCCTCATGGTCTCCGCTCCTGTGTTGGCGTGCTCAGCGGCAGATTCGTGCGGCCGGCCATCGAGCCGCCGTTGACGCCGACGACCTCGCCGGTGATGTACTCCGCGTACGGCGAGGCGAGGAAGAGCGCCGCGTCCGCGATGTCGCGCGGCGTGCCCGCGCGCCCCCACGGAATGCCGCGCGTGATCGTGTTCGCGTACTCCTCGGTCACCGGTGACACCTCGCTGTCGACGCGCACGAATCCCGGCGCGATGGCGTTGACGTTGATGTGCGCGCTCGCCAGCTCCATCGCGAGCACTTTCGTGAACATCGCCACGGCCGCCTTCGACGCGCAGTAGTGCGCCGCGCCGGCGCGACCGCTCGTGGCGGCGCCGGACGCAAGCGTGATGATCTTGCCGGGCGCGCCGCGGGCCACCAGCGAGCGCGCCGCCGCGCGACACGTCAGAAAGACGCCGCGCGCGTTGATCTCCATCACACGATCCCACTCCGCCACGTCCATCTCGAGCACCGCCGTGTTCGGATAGACGCCGGCGTTGGCCACCGCGATCGTGAGCGGCCCCAGCTCCTTCTCGGCGGCCGCCACGAATGCCGTCACCGACGCCTCATCACGCACCTCCACCACGCCGGCGAAGACACGCTCGCCGAGCGCCGCGGCCGCGCGTTTCAGCGGAGCCTCGCGAACGTCGCCGAGCGCGACGCGCGCACCGGCGGCGTGGAAGGCGCGAGCGATGGCCTGCCCGATGCCCGCGGCGGCCCCGGTGACGATGACGACGTGATCCCTGAAATCGAAGGCGGGATTCGGACTCAATGCACGCTGCCGCCGCCGTCGACCAGCAGCGTCTGCCCGGACATGAAGTCGCTGTCGTCGGAGGCCAGATAGACCAGCGTGCCGACCAGATCCTCGGGTACCTGCGCCCGCCGGATCATCCGTGCGTCGATGTTGGCCTGCTTGCGCGCCTCGGAGATGTTCTGCTCGTTGTCGCCGCTGAGCGTGAAGCCGGGCGCGATCGCATTGACGCGGATGCCGAACGGCCCGAGCTCGCGAGCCAGCGAGCGCGTGAAGCCGACGACGCCGCCCTTGGACGTCGTGTAGTGGATGTAGTCCGGGACGCCCTTGAAGAAGGTGCTGGACGCGACGTTGACGATCTTGCCCTTCCCCTGGGCCTTCATGGCGGGAAACACCGCGCGCGCGCAGAGGAAGAGGCCGCGGAGGTTCACCGCCATCACGCGGTCCCATTCCTCGATGGGGATGTCCATGAACGGCCGGCGCTTCAGCGTTCCATACAGCGCGGCATTGTTCACGAGCACGTCGATGCGGCCGAAGCGCGCGAGCGTCTCGGTGGCCAGGCGCTGGGTATCGGCCTCGCGGGAGACGTCGCACTCGACGCCGAGCGCCTGCGCGCCGCGCGCCTCGACGTCTTTCACCGTCGGCTTGGCGTCGGCCACATCCGCGACGACGACACGTGCGCCTTCGGCGGCCAGGCCGACGCAGTACGCGCGACCGATGCCCTTCGCACCGCCGGTCACGATGACGACCCGGTCTTTCAGTCGCATGCGCGTCCTCTTACTTGCGCTTCGTCCCGCCCCGCTGCGCCTCGTGCCAGCGCGCCACCTCTTCGCACGTGGCGAACCAGACGCCCGCCTGCTTGCGCATGAGCTTCACGAGGTCCTCGAGGAGCTGCACGCGCGAGGCGCGCCCACTGATGAACGGGTGGCACGTGAGCACGAAGCACGCGTTCTCCTTGTGCATCGCCACGAACTCCGTCGACCACAGGTTGAACACGCGCGCGGGGTCGGCGATCACGTTGCCGGCGCCGTACACGTGGCGAAACAGCGGCGCGTCGTCCATGATCCACTGCACCGGCACCTCGGTGAGCGCGCCTTCCGGCGTGTCGATCTCGTACGGCACGTCGTTGCCCATGAGCGAGCTGTCGTAGAGGAATCCGTTGCGCTTGAGCAGCGCCGGCGTCCACACGTTGACGTCCCACGACGGCGACCGATAGCCCGCCGGCTTCACGCCGAGCTGGTCCTTGAGAATCGCGAGCTGCTCGGCCATGACGCGCTTTTCCTGCGTCTCGTCGAGCATACCGACGGCCTCGTGCACGTTGCCGTGCGCGCCGATCTCGTGGCCGGCGTCGCGAATGCGCTTGCACGCCGCGAGGTGGTTCACCGCCGTCCAGCCAGGGATGTAGAAGCTCGCTTTCAGCTTCAGACGGTCGAGCAGGCGCAAGATCCGATCGACGCCCACGCGCGGGCCGAAGCGGCGCTCTTCGAGGTCGCCGAGGCTCCGCTTGGCCTTCTCAGGCTCGCGAAACAGAAAGCCCGACTCGGCGTCGACGTCGAACGAGAGCACCGCCGCCGATTGATTGCGCTTGGGCCACTGGTAACGCATGGGCGGGAGGTTATACTCGTCCGCACTTCGCGGCAACTGCGCTGCCCCAGGGGGAGGCACCATGGACGTGTCCCGGCGGCAATTCGTGACGTCGAGCGTGACCGCGGCGGCCGCCGTCGCCGCTGGCGCGTGGCCCTCGGCCGCGGTCGCACAGACGCCGAAGAAGGGCGGCACGCTGCGCGTCGGCTTCTACATCGAGGCGGCCACCATGGATCCCCATCTGTCGGGCAGCAAGGTCGACCGGCAGATCTACCACAACATCTACGAGCCGCTCGTGGTGCTCGACACGAAGCTCGGCATCAAGCCGGGCCTCGCAGAGTCCTGGGCCCAGCCCGATGCCAAGACGCTCGTGTTCAAGCTGCGCCGCGGCGTGAAGTTCCACGACGGCACCGACTTCAACGCCGAGGCCGCGAAGTTCAACTTCGACCGGATGAAGACGGAGCCAAAGTCGATTCGCAAGGGCGAGGTCGCCAACATCGACAGCGTCGAGGTCGTCGATCCGCAGACGATCAAGGTGAACCTCAAGAAGCCCGACGCGAGCCTGCTGGCCACGCTCACCGACCGCGCGGGCATGATGGTGTCGCCGAAGGTCGTTCAGGAGCGCGGCGTAGAGCTCGGCCGCAACGCCAAGGGCGCGGGGACGGGACCGTTCGAGTTCGTCGAATGGATCAAGGACGACCACCTGGTCATCAAGCGCAACGACAACTACTGGAACAAGCAGGGCGGGCCGTATCTGGATCGCGTGCGCTACCGCCCGATTCCCGACGACACCGTGAAGCTGCAGAGTCTACAGAGCGGCGAGATCGACGTGATCGATTACGTGCAGCCGCGCGACGTCGCCGCCGTCAAGGCAGACCAAAACGCCGTCGTCGTCGACGTGCCGTCGCTCGCCGACTTCGCCTATCAGCTCAACTTCGGCCGCCCGCCGTTCAACGTGAAGGCGTTGCGGCAGGCGGTGGCGTACGCCGTCGATCTCGAGCAGATCGTCAAGGGCGTCTGGCTCAACGTCGGCTATCCGGCCAACGGTCCCATTCCGCCGACGTCGTGGGCCTACGACAAATCGATTCCGTTCATCAAGCGCGACCCGGCCAAAGCGAAGGCGAAGCTGGCCGAGGGCGGCAAGCCCGGCGGCTTCGAATTCACGATGACGACGAACAACATTCCGATCAGCGTGCAGGAAGCCGAGGTCATCCAGGCGCAGCTCCGCGAGGCCGGCATCACGATGAAGATCAAGCTGGTGGACGCCTCCACGCTCATCTCGGACGGCAACGCGAAGAACTTCGACATGATCTCGTTCCAGTGGAGCGGCCGTCCCGATCCCGACGGCAACATCTATCAGTTCTTCCACACGACGCCCGGCACGTCGTTCAACTGGTCCGGTATCTCGAACGAGAAGCTCGATACGCTGTTGGACCGCTCGCGCGAGGTGTCCAGTCAGGCCGAGCGCAAGAAGATCTTCAGCGACATCACGCGAATTCTCCAAGATGAGCTGCCGATGCTGTTCATCATCCATCCGATCGAGCCGAAGGCGTTCAGTCAGCGCGTACAGGGCTATGAGCCGATTCCCGACGGGATGATGCGCTTCAAGGACGTGTGGCTGAAGTAGTCGTCCGTCGGCTTCTCGCCACCATCCCTGTGCTCGTGCTCGTCACGGCCGGGGTGTTCGTGCTGCTGCACCTCACGCCCGGCGATCCCGTCGACGCGATGATGGCGGAGTCCGCCGACGCGACGGCGAAGGAGAGCCTCCGGCGCGAGCTCGGTCTCGATCGGCCGCTCGCCGTGCAGTACGTGGCGTGGATGGGACGGCTGCTTCGCGGCGATCTCGGGCGCTCGATCCGCAACGGCGAGCCCGTGCTGGAAAACGTGAGCCGCCGCTTGCGCCCGAGCCTGGAGCTCGCCACGCTCGCGATGACGACCGCGCTCGTCGTCGCCTTTCCGATCGCCATCGCGTCGGCGGTTCGCCACAACACCGGGGTCGACCGGGCGGGCACGACGTTCGCGCTGTTCGGCCTCTGCATGCCGAACTTCCTGCTCGCACTCCTGCTCATCTTCGTCTTCGGCGTGACGCTGCGCTGGCTACCGATCTCGGGATATCTCGATCCGCTCGAGGAAGGCTGGCTCGGGCTGCGCTCCCTCGTCCTGCCGGCGGTGACGCTCGGTCTCGCGCTCGCCGCCGTCATCACCCGCACGCTGCGCTCGAGCCTGCTCGAGGCGCTCGGCGAGGATTACGTGCGCACGGCACGGGCCAAGGGGCTCTCGGAGTCGGTCGTCATTCGCGGACACGTACTGAAGAACGCGCTCATTCCCGTCGTGACGGTGGTCGGCCTGCAGCTCGGCACGCTCATCGGCGGCGCGGTCATCACCGAATACGTCTTCGCGCTCCCGGGCGTGGGTCGTCTCGTCGTCGACGCCGTGTTTGCACGCGACTACCCGCTCGTCCAGGGCGTCATTCTCCTCATCGCGCTCGGCTTCATCGTCACCAATCTCGCCGTCGATCTCCTCTATGGCTGGATCGATCCCCGAATCCGGATTCGCTGAGTCGGCGCTCGTCGCGCGTGACGAGCCCGACGTCCGCGACCGACGCTGGGACGCCGTGCGCCGCGCCGCGCGCGCGCGCCTCGCCCCGTTCGGCGCCGCCGTCCTGATCGTGGCGATCGTGGTGGCGGTGGCCGCCCCGGTGCTCGCGCCGTACGACCCGGTGGCCCAGGACCTCGGCAACGCGCTCGCGCGCCCCGGACGCGCGCACTGGCTTGGCACGGACAACGTCGGCCGTGACGTGCTGAGCCGCGTGATCTGGGGCACGCGCGTCTCGCTCGTTGCCGGTTTCGTGTCCGTCGCCATCGCGGCCGTCGCGGGCGGCGTGCTCGGCCTGCTGGCCGGCTACGCGGGCGGCCGCGGCGACGGGCTCGTCATGCGACTCATGGACGCGGTGCTGTCGTTTCCACCGCTCGTGCTGGCGTTGGCGCTCGGGGCAGTCCTCGGCGCCGGGTTGACCGGCGTGCTGATTGCGCTCGGGGTCGTCTACACGCCCACCTTCGCGCGGCTCATGCGCGGTCAGGTGTTGAGCGTGAAAACGCGTGACTACGTGGACGCGGCGCGCGCGCTCGGCGCCTCCGCGTGGTGGATCGCCGCGCGCCACGTGCTGCCCAACGCCGCCACACCGATCGTCGTGCAGGCGTCGCTCAGCATCGCGTTCGCGATCCTCGCGGAAGCGTCGCTGTCGTTCCTCGGCCTGGGCGTGCAGCCGCCGTCCGCATCGTGGGGCAGCATGATCAACGCCGGGCGTGGCTATTTACAGCAAGCGCCGTGGATCGTGTTCGGCCCGGGCGCTGCGCTGTTCGTGACCGTCGTGGGCCTCAAC
>JBKOUQ010000182.1:0-15178 GCA_046723475.1 Candidatus Methylomirabilota bacterium | reverse complement strand
GTACACGAGGTCGCGCTCGGCGTCCGCGTACGTCGGCGCCGGCGTGATCTTCTTGCGGATGGCGTCGAGCTCGAGCACGGTCACGGCCTCTCCGCGGGCGCGCAGGCGCGCGGCGGCGGCGCGGGCCACGGACGACTTGCCGCTGCCTGGGAGCCCCGTGATCCAGATCGCCCAGCTCACGCGGCCTCTCCGAGGGATGACGGCAGGCCGCAGGGATCGAAGGCGCGCGCGGAGCTCATCGCGCGCGCGAAATCAAGAAGCGCGCGGCGGGTCACGTCCGTCAGCCCGGGGTACCATCGCGGGTGCGCGATGACGAGCGCCCTGAACATGAAGAACGGGGGAAGGACCTCGAGGAGCTCCCAGTCGCTGCTTCCCTGGAGGTACGCATACAGGAACGCGACGAAGAGGCTATAGAAGGGCTCGGCCACTCTGGCGCCGCCGCTTTTCCTGAGACCGAAGAAGAGATAGTTGATGCCGAGGGCGGAGACGTCGTCGGCCGGCTCGCCCCACTCGCCCCGGCTCCGGTCGAGGACCGTGAACTCCGTCCCCGTCTCGAAGAGGAGGTTCCAGGGATGAAAATCGCCGTGGACGCGGGCAAGCCGGCGCTCCCGTCCGCGGAGCCGCCAGCGCCAGGCGACGGCCGCGCGCTCGAGGGCCTCGCAGTCAGAGGGCGGCAGGAGCGCATAGGGGTGCGGATAGCTGTCGAGAATGCCCATCAGGCACTCGCCGTGGCCCACGAGCTCGCGGATCCGACGCTGCCACAGCGTGGGCTCGTCGCGCTTGTCGCGGTGCACGTCGGCGAGGAAGCGGGCGAGGGCCTCGGCGCGAGCAAGGTCAACCTCCTGCAGGTCTCCATCGAGCAGGCGCTCGAGGTCGAGCCAGTACGGCTGCCCGCCCGCTTTCTCGACGACCTGAAAGAACTCTTGCGCGTCGCCGGCGGAGGCGAGCTCGCCGGAGGCGCGCGAGAAGCCGACGTCGAGGCTCCGCACGTGACGCGGAAAGTCGTTGTACGCGACGTGGGCGTAGAGCGCCTGCCACGCGCGGTCGGCGGCGTAGTCGTGGCCGAAGCCCTGGACCGGCTTCGAGCGCGAGATGACGAGCTCCCGCGTGGCGCCACCGACGCGGCAGCGCACGGCGAGCGGAATTCCGTAGCCAAAGCGCTTGACGTCGCTGCCCTGCGGCTCGCCGAACGCGCCGACGTCGAGAACTTCGACGGGCTGGCCAAACAGGTGCGCGAGATACGGCGCCAGGCCGGCGGCGTCCACGGTTACATCCTCCCCGGTTGCCGCTCGGCGCTCACTCGACTTCGAGCAAGTCGCGGATGGCCGCCAGCACATCGATGTAGCTGACGATGCCGACGAGCTCACGGGTCTCCCGGTCGACGACCGGGACGGCGCCGATGCGGTTCTCGACGAGCAGATCGACGACTTCGCCGAGGTCGTCGTCCGGATCGACGTCGATGACGTCGGGACTCATCACCTTGGCAACCGGCGTGGCGAGCGCACGGCGAAGACCGTCGGCGCCCTCGCTCGTGAGCACGCCCGCCATGTCGAAGTGCGCGAGGTCGCGATCGCTCAGCATGCCGACGAGCGCGCCTCGCTCGAGGACCGGAATGTGCCGGATGCCGCGCTCGCGCATGAGATCCCAGACCTCGGCCACACTGACCTCGGGTGACACCGTCACCGGATTCGGGCTCATGACCTCCTGAACGCGCATCAGCCCCTCCCTCGCCACCTCGTTCGGCTCCGTCTCGGTCGTAACTGTTCGGTGCAACGGAAGTGCCACGGCTGCGCGGCGCAGAGACGGCGAATTCGCGGCGATTTCAGCGGAGATGGCATCGAGTGGAGCCGCGACGTGGGGCGGTCGTGGGACACGTGGGAAGCGGATGTCCCGTGTCGCGCCGCCGGCCTCCGCGGACGCGCGCGTAAGTCCCGCATCCGCCGACCGTCGCGTTCGGCACCGGCGTTGCTGCATCATCGAGCCATGACAGACTCCAGCGTGCGCTCACGTCGATCGCCGGTCATCACCCTCGAAATCGCGGGAGCCACTGTTGCGACGCCGCTTCGCGCCCGTATCGCGCGCCGCATGCGACGCGCCCTCGTCGGCGTGCGGACGAGTCCGGTCCGTGTGCATGTCAGCTTCGCCGACGTCAACGGCCCGAAGGGCGGCCCCGACGTGCGCTGCGCCATCGACGTGCGAATTCCGCGCACGGCGCCGCTGCACGCGGAGGCGTTGGCCGAGCGCGACGTGCTGGCGTTCGAGCTCAGCGCGGACGCGATGACCCGGCGAATCGCCGCGCGCCTGCTGCGGCGGCAGGACGCTGCGCGGCGGCCGAAGAAGTACTACGCGGCCCGTCGACTGCTCTGATCCAGCGCTCGGCCCGCGCCGGCGGACACGCGCGCTCAGTCCCGCGCGCCCGGCAGCGGACCGGGTAGCGGTCGCTTGACGCGCACGCGCGCATCGACCACGACCGCTCCGCGCTCGGCCACGATCACGGGGTTCAGGTCGAGCTCGACCACGGCCGGCAGGTCGTCGGCGAGCATGGCGACGCGGAGCACGATGTTCTCGACCGCGGCGGCGTCGTACGGCGGCGCGC
The DNA here is from genome assembly GCA_046723475.1 of Candidatus Methylomirabilota bacterium. Classification (GTDB taxonomy): domain Bacteria; phylum Methylomirabilota; class Methylomirabilia; order Rokubacteriales; family CSP1-6; genus AR12. The sequence continues at coordinate 12,582 of JBKOUQ010000182.1, read as the reverse complement.
CCCGGAAGCCCGTGAGCAGCGGATAGCTCTTGAGGCTTCGCACCATTTCGGACGCATCCTCGACCGTGAGCGGCGTGAGCCGGATCGCGACGTCCTTCAGAAGCTCAACAAGCGTTCCTCCGGCGCCGCAGACGACGAGCGAGCCGAACTGGGGATCCTCTGCAATGCCGACGAGCATCTCGACACCGCTCGGAACCATTCGTTGAACAATGAACCCGGTCGGCTCGTGTCCCGCGCCGCGCAGACGGCCGACCATCGCCTCGGCGGCGTTTCGCACGGCGTCGGCGTCCGCCAAGCCAAGGCGCACCGCGCCCGCTTCGGTCTTGTGCACGAGTCCCGGCGCAATCGCCTTGAGCGCGACGCTCGCGCCGATCTCGCGCGCCGCCGCCACGGCCTGCTCGACGTCGGGCACGGTCCGCGTCTCGACCATCGGCACGCCGTAGCAGGTGAGCAGCGCGCTCACCTCGTCGGCGGGAAGCCAGCCCTCGCCGCGGCCAAGCGCGCGGGCGACGAGCGCCGCGGCCTCATCACGCCGAGTGTCGGCGAATTCCGGCCGCGTGCCCTCGGGGCGCCTACGCCACTCGCCGTACCGCGCCGCGCGCGCGAGCGCGATCGCCGCGTTTTCGGGAAACGGATACGACGGGATGCCGACCTCGGGGGCGCGCAGCGCGTCCGGGACGCCGGCCGCCGACATGAAGACGGTGAGAACGGGCTTGTCCGGACGCTTGCGCTTTGCGGCGAGCGCGCCGGCGACGATCGCACGTGCCACGTCCTCCGGTCGCGTGACGACGGGCGGGATGTAGATGACCACGACCGCATCGACATTCGGGTCGCTCCCGACGATGTCGATCGTCCGCTCGTACTGATCCGCCGTCGCGGCCGCGATCATATCGACGGGATTGGTCACGCTCGCCTGCGGCGACAGCAGCGTGCGCAACAGCTTCTGCGAGGCGGGGCTGAGCTCGGGGACTTCGAGTTCCTCGGCTTCGCAGGCGTCGGCGCAGAGAATTGCGGGCCCGCCGGCGTTCGTCACGATGCCGACCCGGCGCCCCTTCGGCACCGGCTGATGCGCGAGGAGCGACGCGACGTCGAACAGCCCGGCGAGCGTGTCCGTGCGGATGACTCCGCACTGCCGGAAGAGCGCCTCCACAGATACGTCCGAGGAGGCCACCAGCGCGCCGGTGTGCGAGCCGGCCGCACGCGAGCCCGCGCGCGAGCGTCCGCTCTTCACGGCGACGATCGGCTTGGTGCGGCCCACCACGCGCGCGATCCGTGAAAACTTGCGCGGATTGCCGAATGATTCGAGGTACAGCAGGATCACGTCGGTGCGCGGATCGGTGTGCCAGTACTGGAGCAGATCGTTGCCCGAGATATCGGCCTTGTTGCCGACCGAGACGAACGTCGACAGGCCGAGCCCGAGCTCGCTCGCGCGATCGATCACCGCCAGCCCCAGCGCGCCGCTCTGCGAGAGAAAGCCGATCCGTCCGTCGGGCGGCATCCCGGGCGCGAACGTCGCGTTGAGCGGTCCGGCCGGATCCGTGTTCAGCAGGCCCATGCAGTTCGGACCGATGAGTCGCATGCCCGCCGCGCGGCAAACTCGCAGCAGCTCGGTCTGCCGTCGCCGTCCCGCATCACCGACTTCACCGAAGCCGGCGGACAGCACCACCAGCGCGCGCACGCCCTTGCGCGCGCACTGCTCGGCCGCTGTGAGCACATCGTCCGCGGGCACGGCAATGACCGCGAGGTCGACGGGCCCGGGCACGCTTTCGATCGTCGGGTGCGCGGTAACCGACTGGACGACGGTTGCCGCGCGATTCACCGGATAGACCGGGCCGGGAAATCCCGAGCTGAGAAGATTGTGGAACACTTCGCCGGCGACGGTCCCGCGCCGCCGCGAGGCGCCGATGACCGCGATGGAGCGCGGAGCGAAGAACAGCTTGAGCGCATTGGCCGCCGCGCTCTCGTCGCGCGCCTCGAAGCGCGCCAGCGCCTCCGGCGTCAGCGACGTCGGAAACGTCAGCCGCACCTGGCCGGGTTCGGGATGGACATCGACGGGAAAGCCGGATTCGCGGACGACGGCGAGCATGCGGTGATTGCTCGCGAGCACCTCCGCGTCGAAGATGCGGATGCGATTGGCCGCCGCGGCCTCGGCGAGATGCCCGAGGAAGATCGTGCCGAGGCCCCGTCCCTGATAGGTATCCGCCACGGCAAGCGCGATCTCGGCGTGATCGCCGCGCGTAGGGACGTACAGCGCCTGGCCGACGATGTCGCCGGCAGATCCCGCCGTCGCGATCAGGCTGAACGTGCCATTGTCGGGGACGGCGGAACGGCGGGCCGCCTCGGCGATGAAATGCTCGCCGCCGCCGCCGAAGAACCGGAACCACCGCGACTCGTCGGACAGGCCGCGAAAGAAGACGCGCAGCGCCGGCTCGTCGTCCGGCCGCACGGGCCGCACGTGCAGCGTCGAGCCGTCGCGCAGGACGATGTCCGCTTCGCGCGCGCTCGGCTCTGTGGCCTGCACGGTCATGCTCGGACTTGCGGTGTCGGCGCTCACGGGCGGACGCGGGGGCCGGCGCTCACGCGACGCGCTCGGTCCGTGCGCCGCCGCGCCACGCCGTCTTGACCGCATAGCCCTTGGCCGCGAGCGCCGCGATGGCGCCGCGCGGGTCGATCGTCGCGACACGGATGACGGCGTCCTTGGCGCCGTCGGCACCGGGCAGCGTGACGATGCTCGAGATCGGCGCGCCGACGTCTTGCACTGTCGCGACGACCTCGGGCAACGCGGTGGCGCTGGCGCGAATGACGACATCGATACGACTGGACGGCTCCAAGGCGCCAAGCGCCTTGACGAAAAGCCGGACCACGTCGGTCTCGGTCACGATGCCGACGAGCCGACCGGAGTCCGTTACCGGCAACGCGCTGATCTTCTCCGCGAGCATGACGTGCGCGGCGTCCTCCACCGGCGCGCTCGGCTCGATCGTGATCACGGTGCGCGTCATGATGTCGCCGACGGTCCACTCGCCCAGGCGCTCGTGCAGCGCGTTCGCCTGCTTCAGGTCGCGGTCGGAGACGATTCCGACCAGCTTGTCGCCCTCGACGACGACGAGGTGACGGATGCCGCGCGTGCGGAGAACGCCGAGCGCCTCGGTGACGGCGGTCTCCGGTGTGGCGGTCGTGACCCGCGACTGCATAATGTCGCTCACCAGCATGGACGGTCCCTCCTCGGCCCGCGCCGGCCGTCGTGCACCACGCGAATACGGCTGGCAAGGCAAGTGCCAGAGCACGCAACCGTGGAATCGGATACTTGCGCCCGCGCGGCGCATAGTCGAGCGTGGCGTGATCGCCTCCCCTATCCTGTCGCCGCCCCACATGCGACGCCCGATGCGGTCCACACACGGCGTGTCCGCTTCCTTTGTACGGTGGAAGCGTACACGGTGGAAGCGGCCGAGTTCGGCGCCATACGGACTAGAACACAACGCGCCGCGAGTTCGCCACAGGAATGCACCGCCCAGTGGGCCTGCTCGCACTCGGACCGTTCACGACTGCTGAGATCGACGACGCGCGGCGCATGATCGTGATCCAGTTCGGCCGGATGCAGCGCGAAAGCCGCGTCGGGCTCTACAAGTCGACCGCTTGCGCGATCAAGATCGCGCGGCCGAACTGATCAGCGGGCGAATGCTTGCGCACGACCGGGGTCGCTGTGCCTGTAGCGATCGAGTGGTGGAAAGGGCCGCCGGAGTACGACCCTGACCGTTCCAGGCGCCAGCGCGTAGACGCGCATCCGCGCCGACGTCAGGGCGCAGTAATCAGCCCGGTCAGCAGCGTCTGCGACACGGGCTTCACGAGGTGTGCGTCGAAGCCCGCGTCCTTCGACCGTCGTCGGTCCTCCGGCTGACCGTAACCCGTGACCGCAATGAGCGTCATCGTCTTGCCGCCCGGGGCGGCGCGCAGCGCCCGCGCCACCTCATAGCCGTCGAGCCCCGGCAACCCGAGATCGATCAACGCAACTTCCGGCCGGTGGTGCAGCGCGAGCGCGACACCGTGCGAGCCGTCGCCCGCGGCGACGACGCGGTGTCCGAGCGATTCGAGCAGCAGGCGCATGGACTCGCGGGCGTCGTCGCTGTCTTCGACCACGAGGACGCGCCGGCTTCGGCCGGACGTGCGCGGCGCGGGCGCCGCGGCGGGCGTGCGGCCCACCTCCACGGGCAGCCGCACGGTGAACGTGGCGCCGCGTCCCCGGCCGTCGCTGGTCGCGGTGAGGGTGCCGCCCTGCATCTCGACCAGACGCCGGCTCAGCGTGAGACCGATCCCGAGCCCACCGACGGTGCGGTCGATGGGCGGTTCCGCCTGCGTAAACAGTTCGAACACCCGCGGCAGCGCGGCCGGATCGATCCCGACGCCCGTGTCCGTGATGCGCAGCACGGCGTCGTGCCCGTCGCGCATGACGTCGACGTCGATCGAGCCACCGCTCGGCGTGAACTTCACCGCGTTGTCGAGCATGTTGCTGATGACCTGGGCGAGACGTGTAGGATCGGCGTTCACGATCACGGATTCGGCCCGGAAGCTGAGTCGGTACCGACGTCCGCGCTCACTCTCGCGCAGCGCCGCGACGCACCCGCCGGCGACCTCGCTGAGATCCAGCGGCTGACGCTCGAGCGCGATCTTGCCGACCGTCGCTCGCGCGACGTCCAGCAAGTCATCCACGAGGCGCGTGAGATGCCGCGTCTGACGGTGGATCATGTTCCGCAGCCGGGCGCCCGTCTCATCGCTCGCAGGTCCGTGGCGATCGAGCACGGCGACGGCGTTGGCGATGGCCCCGAGCGGATTGCGCAGCTCATGCGACAGCGTCGCGAGGAACTCGTCCTTGGCGCGGCTGGCCTCGGCGGTTTCCCGATACAGCTGCGCGTTCTCGAGAAAGATCCCCGCGATGTCACTGATGCCCTGCAGGAGCCGGACCTCCCACTCGGTGAACGAGCGGCGTGCGGTCCACCAGATCACGAAAAAGCCACCGACCGGCCGGTCCTTGACGCGGATCGGAACGAAGAGATCCGACTGGTGCGGAAAACGTCGCAGGCTGTCCGGATCGACGCGCGGATCGCCCGGCATGTCGTCCGTCCACACCGCGCAACGATGCGTCCATGCCTCCTCGATGGCCGGATGCTGCTTGAGCGGGATCGGGATGCGTCGAAAGTCGTCGAGCATGTGGCGCGGGACGCGATACCCCGCCACGGGCCAGAGACTCTCGCGCGCCGCGTCGGCGAGATACGCGCCGACCATGTCCGCACCGAGCGCCAGCGCGATTTCGCGCGCGACGCGGCGCATCGTCTCCGTCGGATCGAGCGTCGAGCCGAGCGCGCGGCTCACCGCGAGCAGCGTTTCCGTCTCGCGAAGCCGCAGCTGCTCGCGCTCGCGCAGCTCTTCGCGCTCGGCCTCGACCCGCTTGCGATCGGCGATGTCTCGCAACACGGCGACGTGACGGCCGGCCATGAAGCGCGCGGTCGCGCTGTACTCGACGTGCTTGATCTCGCCATCCGGGCGGAGCACGCGGAGCTCGCCCGTCTGCTCGCCGACTTCGAGAAAGGTGTGCCAGGCGGCATCGAGATCGACGCCGGGCTCGAGGAACTCGTCGAACCGCCGCCCGCGCAACTCGTCGGCCGACAGGCCGAGGAGCCGGCACGCGGCGGGATTGACGTCGACGAACGTTCGCGCGTCGTCCACGACGAACACCGCATCGTGGGCGCCGGGGAGCAGCACACTTGTCATCGACGACGCGCGAGACGCCCCACGACTTCCACGAGCCGTTCGGGCTCGATCGGCTTCGGCACGTACATCTCAAACCCTGCCGACAGCGCGCGATCGCGATCCTCGATGCGCGCGTGCGCGGTGACGGCGACCGCGGGGACATCGCCGCCGTGCTCGGCGGACAATCCTCGCACTCGCCGCAGGAGCTCGTAGCCGTCTTCGTCCGGCATCGCAATGTCGCTGACGAGGACGTGGGGTCGCCATCCGGGAATTGTATTCAGCGCATCGCTCGCGGACTCGACCGCCCGGACGTCGGCGTCGTACGCTTCCAGCACCGCGCTGAACAGCTGCCGCTCATCCGGCTCATCGTCGACCACGAGCACACGCAGCCCCGCGAGCGATTGCGGTCGGCGCCGATCCGCCGAGTCCGCCCACACCAGCGACGCTTGCCGCTGGATCGGCACCCGGACCGTGAAGGTCGCGCCGTGACCGAGGCCGCGGCTGTGCGCGGTGACCGTCCCGCCATGGAGCGCGATCAGATGATGCACGATCGACAGGCCGAGGCCGAGGCCCCCGTGTGCGCGGGTGGTGGTGCTGTCGGCCTGACGGAAACGATCGAAGACGTGCGGCAAGAACGCGGGCGGAATCCCCTTGCCCGTGTCGGTGACAGCGACCTCCGCCCACTCCGCGTCACGCGTGATGTCGACAGTCACGGAACCGCCCGGCGGCGTGAACTTGACGGCATTCGACAGCAGGTTCCAGACGACCTGCTGCAGCCGATCGGGATCGCCGAGCACGGGGTCGGTGACTGACGCCGCCACGCGGCGGACGTCGACGCCTTTTGCCGCGGCCGCCGGCCGGATGACGTCGATCGCGGCGTCCACCGTTCGCACGAGATCGACCGACCGTAGCTCGAGCTTCAGCTTGCCGCTGATGATGCGCGAGACGTCGAGCAGATCCTCGATCAGCTGCACCTGCGCCTTCGTATTGCGCTCGATGACGTCGAGCGCGTTGTGGCGCTTGGCCGGATCCACGCGGCTGTCGCGAAGCAAGCGCGTCCAGCCCAGGATCGCGTTCAGCGGCGTTCGCAGCTCGTGCGACAAGACGATCAGGAACTCGTCCTTCATGCGGTTGGCCGCTTCGGCCTCGGCGCGGCCGGCCTGTTCGCGAATGAGGTTCAGACGCTCGGTCTCGGCGCGCTTGCGCTCGCTGATGTCGCGAATGGCCGATGCGACGAGCGTGCCCTCTTCCGTATCCAGCGGACTCAGGCTGATTTCCACCGGGAACTCGGTGCCGTCCTTGCGCCGCCCGTAGAGCTCGAGCCCGGCACCCATGGGGCGCACGCCCGGCGCGCCGAAAAACCGCACGCGATGCTCGCCATGCACCGCGCGATAGCGCTCGGGGACGAGAATCTCCACATGCTGTCCGAGCACATCGTCGCGCGAGTATCCGAACAGCCGCTCCGTTTGCGCGTTCACCAGCACGATGCGGCCGTCGCGGTCGACGATCACGATCGCGTCCGGCGCGAACTCGAGCAGGCTCCAGAACTTCGCCTCCGCGCGCTTGCGCGCGGTGACGTCCAGCGCGATCGCATCCCACCGCGTCGAGCCGTCCGGCAGGCGATGCGGTCGTCCGCGCAGATTGAGCCAGTGTTCCGTGCCGTCCCGCGCGATGAGTCGGCATTCGACATCGAACGGCTCACCCGTTCGGATCGATTCGTCACCCGCAGCTCGGAGGCGGCGAAGATCGTCCGGAGCGACGAGGCGGTACACGCTCTCGGCGTTGGTCAGCGCCGCCTCCGGCGTGATGCCGAATTTCGACGCGAGGCCGGAGCTCATGTACGTGAAATAGTTCGACCCATCCGGCCGGCGAACGACCTGGTAGATCGCGCCTTCCGGAAGGTTGTCACCCATGTGACGCAGCTGCAGCTCGCGCTCGCGCAGCGCCTGCTCCGCCTGTTTGCGCGCGGTGATGTCGCGGACGGCGGCGACCGTGAATGTCACGGTGCCGATCTCGAGCGGGCTCAGGCTGATCTCGACGGGCACGCGTGTGCCGTCTTTTCGTTCACCGAACAGCTCACGTGCCGCGCCCAGCTGCGGCACGAGCCGGTCGACGGGCTGGCCGAGGAGCTCGTCGTGCGCGTAGCCGAACACTCGCTCCGCTTGCGTATTCACGAGCACGATGTTGCCGCTCGTGTCCGCAACCAGCATGGCGTCGGGCGCCGCTTCGAGGAACCGCCTGAATGGCTCGATGAGCGAGTCTCGCGTCATCCGGGAAGCTCAAGGGTATACGGAGACGCGACGGAATGCCAGCCGCGATCGCACACGCAGCTGCACGGCATGCCGTTTGCGACGCAAGCACGATGCGTATGTCTCGAGCGCGTCGTCTTCCGGTCGGGGCGGAGCTGCAACGCGGCGCTGGCGTTCATGTCCGCGTGTGGGCGCCGGCCGCATCCCGTGTCGACGTCGTCATCGACGGCGCCTCGGGTGCCGTCGCGCTCGAGACCGAGGCGAACGGCTACTTCGCGGGCACGCTCGACGAGGCGGATACCGGCGCACGGTATCGCTTCTCGCTCGATGGCGGCGCGCCGTTGCCGGATCCGGCTTCGCGGTTTCAGCCGGAGGGTCCGCAGGGCCCATCGGAAGTCGTGGACCCCGGCGCGTTTCGCTGGACCGACGCGGGGTGGCCGGGCATCGCCGCACGAGGACAGGTGCTGTACGAGATGCACGTCGGAACGTTCACCCGCGAGGGCACGTGGCGCGCCGCGATGGAGCAGCTGCCCGCGCTCGCCGAGATGGGGATCACCGTCCTCGAAATCATGCCGGTCGCGGAGTTTCCGGGCCAGTTCGGCTGGGGCTACGACGGCGTGGATCTGTTCGCGCCGACGCGGCTGTACGGTCGGCCCGACGACTTCCGCGCGTTCGTCGATCGAGCCCACGCACTGCGGCTCGGCGTCATCCTCGACGTGGTCTACAACCACGTCGGGCCCGACGGCAACTATCTCACGCGGTTCAGTCCCGACTACTTCACGAATCGCTATCCGAACGAATGGGGCGAGGCGATCAACTTCGACGGTGAGCGCTCCGGCCCGGTGCGCGAGTTCTTCATGGCCAACGCCGGCTACTGGATCGACGAGTACCATCTGGACGGCCTGCGGCTGGACGCGACCCAGCAGATGTTCGACGCATCGGCGGATCACATCCTCGCCGCGATTGGTCGGCGCGTGCGCGAAGCCGCCGGCCGGCGCGCCACGTTGCTGGTGGCGGAGAACGAGCCGCAGCACGTGCGCCTGATCCGTGCGGCGGAGCTCGGGGGCTATGGCCTCGACGCGCTCTGGAACGACGATTTCCACCACAGCGCGCGCGTCGCCGTCACCGGGCGAAACGAGGCGTACTACAGCGACTACGCTGGCACGCCGCAAGAACTCGTCTCCGCGACCAAGCGCGGCTATCTCTATCAGGGGCAGCGCTACGCGTGGCAGAACAAGGCCCGCGGCACACCGACGGTCGGCGTGCCGCCCGAGCGCATGGTGGCCTACGTGCAGAATCACGACCAGGTCGCGAACTCCGGCCACGGCGAGCGCCTGCATCAGCTCACCAGCGCGGGGCGCTGCCGTGCGATCACCGCGCTGCTCCTGCTCGCACCGGCCACGCCGATGCTGTTCCAGGGGCAGGAGTTCGCCGCCTCCAGCCCCTTTTTGTTTTTCGCGGACCACACGCCGCAGCTCGCGCAGCTGGTGAAGAAAGGACGCGCGGAGTTCCTGGCGCAGTTTCCGAGCCTCGCCACGCCGGAGATGCGCGCGTGCCTGACCGATCCCGCCGACCGCGCGAGCTTCGAACGCTGCAAGCTGGACCACGCGGAGCGCGAGCGCCACGCGGCGGCGGTCGCCCTGCATCGCGACCTGCTCCGGCTGCGTCACGACGATCCCGTGTTCGGTAACCCGCGGCCCGGCGGCGTCGACGGCGCCGTCCTGGGCGACAATGCGTTCGTGCTGCGCTTCTTTGGCGAACACGCCGACCGGTTGCTCGTCGTCAACCTCGGCCGCGACCTCGAGCTGACGCGCGCGCCCGAGCCGCTGCTGGCGCCGCCGGAGCACGCGCAGTGGGACGTGCTCTGGTCGAGCGAGCACCCGGCCTATGGCGGCTGCGGCGCGCCGCCCCTTTCGCCCGACCAGCCGTGGCGCCTGATCGGTGAGTCGGCCACCGTGCTCGAGCCACATCCGGCCGCTGGATGATCGAGACGCTGGTTCGCCGGATCGACTGGTCCGGCGCGGGGCCCGCCGAAACCGAGCGCCTGCTGACACGCGAGTGGCTCGTCACGAACGGTCTCGGCGGCTACGCGTCGGGCACCGTGGCCGGTGTGCTGACGCGGCGCTATCACGGGCTGCTCATCGCGGCGCTGCCGGCACCGATCGGCCGCATGGTGGTCCTCAACCACCTCTGCGAAACGTTCACGCTCCCCGACGGCCAATCGGTGACCGTCGGCGGCGAAGAGCGGGTCGGCGGCTCGCTCGAGCTGCACGCGGGCAACCTGTGCGAATTTCGTCTGGAAGCCGGGCTCCCCGTGTGGCGCTTCGCGTTCGGTGCGACGGTCGTCGAGAAACGCCTGGTGCTTCCGCACGGACAGAACACGGTGCACGTGACCTATCAGCTGCTCGGCGCGCCCGACGCGATGCGGCTGACGCTGTCGCCCGCGGTGCAGTTTCGCTTGCACGACGCCCCCGTCGACCGTCAGCTCGACGGCGAATATGCGCTGACGTCGGTCGACGACCGCTACGAGATCACGCGGCGTCCGCATGCGCCCACGCTGCGGCTGCGCTTGCACGGCGAGCACGCGAGCTTCACGTTCCGGACGCGGCGCATCACCGAGGTGCTGTATCGGGTCGAGCGCAGCCGCGGCTACGAGGCGACCGGCGAGCTCTGGTGTCCCGGCGATTTCGCGGTCGACGTGACGAGCGCGCGGCCGGCCACGCTCGTGGCATCGACCGAGCCGTGGAACATCGCGGAGGCGCTCGCCCCCGAGGCCGCGCTGGCCGCCGAGCGCGAGCGCCGCCGCCGTCTGCTCGCGCTGGCGCCGCCGACCGCGCTGGAAGGTATGGGCGCCGAGCTCGTGCTCGCGGCCGATCAGTTCATCGTCTCGCCGGCCGGCCGCGTCGAGGACGGCGCGCGCGCCCGAGCCGCCGGCGACGACGTACGCACGGTGATCGCCGGCTATCACTGGTTCACGGACTGGGGCCGCGACACGATGATCAGCCTCGACGGGCTCACGCTCGCCACGGGCCGGCACGCGGAGGCCGGATATCTGCTGCGCACGTTCGCCTACTACGTGCGCGACGGCCTCATCCCGAACCTCTTTCCCGAGGGGCGCAACGAGGGGCTCTATCACACCGCGGACGCGACGCTCTGGTTCTTCCACGCCATCGACCGCTATCTCGACGTCACGAACGACCGTGAGACGCTACGCCAGCTGTTGCCGCAGCTCGTCGCCATCGTGCAGGCGCATCTGCGCGGCACGCGCTTCGGCATTGGCGTCGATCCCGAGGACGGCCTGCTTCGCCAGGGCGCGCCCGGCTATCAGCTCACGTGGATGGACGCCAAGGTCGACGACTGGGTCGTGACGCCGCGCCGGGGCAAGGCCGTGGAGATCAACGCCCTCTGGTACAACGCGCTGCGCCTGCTCGAATCGTGGCTGGACGAGGGCGCGCACGCGTGGGTGGGCGCGGCGGCCGCGCGCGCGTATCGGTCCTTCAACGAGCGGTTCTGGTACAAGGACGGCGACTATCTCTACGACGTCGTCGACGGCGAGCGAGGTGACGATGGCGCCTGTCGTCCCAACCAGATCTTCGCGGTGTCGCTGCGCCATGCCGTCCTCGATCCGGCGCGCTGGGAGCGCGTGGTCGACGTCGTACGCGAGCGCCTGCTCACGCCCGTCGGTCTTCGCTCGCTGTCCCCCGAGCATCCCGACTACAAGGCGCAGTACTACGGCGACCTCCGCGCGCGCGACGCCGCGTATCACCAGGGCACGGTGTGGGCGTGGCTCATCGGTCCCTTCGTTGACGCCTGGCTCAAGCTGCACCCGATGGACCGCACCGGCGCGCGCAAGCTGCTGGACGGATTCGCGCCCCATCTGAACGAGGCGTGCATCGGCTCGATCAGCGAGATCTTCGACGCCGAGCCGCCGTTCACCCCGCGCGGGTGCGTCGCGCAGGCTTGGAGTGTCGCGGAGGTCTTGCGCGCCTGGCTCCGAACCGCGGACTGAGCGATGATACGCGGGGGTCGCGCACATGCCGAGCACCATCGGGAAGCAAGCGGTCGTCGTGGGGGCGGGAATGGCCGGCCTCACCGGCGCCGCCGCCGTCGCGCCGTATTTCGAGCGCGTCGCCGTGCTCGACCTCGACGCGCTGCCGACCGAGCCGGCGAACCGGCCGGGCACCCCGCAAGCCAAACACGTTCACGCGCTACTCGCCGGCGGCCAACGCGCGCTGGGTGAGCTGTTTCCGGGATTCGAGCGCGACCTCCAGCATGCGGGCGCCGTGGCGATTCAGGCCGGACTCGATCTCCGGATGGAGCGCCCGGGCTACGATCCGTTTCCGCAGCGCGATCTCGGCTTCCATTCGTACGCGATGTCGCGGGCGCTCGTCGAGTTCGTCACGCGCAAGGCGCTCCACGGCTATTCCAACGTCGACATCCGGGAGCGTTGTCGAGTCGAAGCGCTGACCGTCGACGCGGTCGCCGGTACGGTGAGCGGCGTGCGCGCCGTCGAGGCGAACGGCGCCCGCACCGATCTGGCCGCCGACCTCGTTCTCGACGCTTCGGGCCGGGGCGACCCGACGCTGAAGCT
>JBKOUQ010000259.1:0-11901 GCA_046723475.1 Candidatus Methylomirabilota bacterium | reverse complement strand
CGCCGCCGACGTGTGGCACACGCTGTCGGGGCCCGGCACGTTGAGGATCGGCCCGGGCAAGGTCGTGGGCCGGCAGGCGCTCGCGCTGCTCGGGAACGTGGTGCGTGTCGGCGGCGCGGTGTCCGCGCTGCTCAACAACGACGTGCCGAACCTCGGCGAGTCACCTCTCGAGTACGACTCGATCACCGGGACATATCAGATCGTCAACGGCGTACTGACCACGCGCGACCTGCTGTACACGAGCCGCCCGATGAAGATCGGCGTCGCCGGCTCGTACGGCCTCGCCACGCAGATTATGGACCTCGACTTGACGATCTCGCACGCGCGCGGGCAAATCAAAGCCAAGGTCTCAGGCAACGCGGCGTCCCCGTCGATCCGGGTGAACCCGGCCACGATCCTGCGCGACGTGGATCGTGGCCAGGTCGAGAAAGGCCTCGGTGATCTGCTGAAGAAGATCCGCTGACGCGGCGCGCGCGCGTCAGCGGGTGTGCTCACATACCGCCGATGGGACCGCAGAAGACGTAGGTGGAGACTTCCTGGGCCGACTTGTGGCCGTTGATCGCGTAGCCACCCTTCTCCAGGCTGTCGAGCGAGGCCTTGACGGTCGTCTCAGACTTGCCGTTCACGACCGGCGACAGCGGGTACGTGGGCTTGGGATCGAGCTTGTCGCAGGTGCCCTTATGAATGTGCACCGGCTGCGTGACGCCCGACGGCCCACCCGTGACTTCGAGCACGACCTTCGTTTCATTGTCGCCGGCCTTCGTCAGGGTGGCGGTGCCGGACTCGCCAGAATTGTTCTGCGGCGCCAGCTTGGCCGACGCGGAGTCGGCCGCCAGGGCCAGGGACGTGACGCCGACCAGCGACAGCCCGAGCACCATCGCAGCGAGGGATCTTCCTACACGCGCCATGTACAGACCTCCAGGTGAGATTGTTGTGAACACCAACACCGCCGAAACTCCGCGGCCTGCCCCGAGGTTCCTCAGCGCTTCGTGAGCAAAAATGCCACGAGGTCGTCGAGATCCGACGGGCTCAGCGTTTGGCCGAACGTCTTCGGCATCACACTGTGGCCGTCCGCCTGCCGGTAGTTCGGCCCGGGGACGATGTAAGCATCGGGGTCGACGATGGACTCGCGAATATATCCCGCCGCGTCCTTGGCGCGACCGTGGTAACCCCGGTCGCGGACGATGCGCGCCGCCTCGGTGGCGATGTTCCCGAGGTTCGGACAGATGTCGCCCCCCGGCAGCGGGTGGGTGATGTCATGACAGGAGCCGCAGGGCAGGCTCTCATAGAGCTTCGCGCCGCGTGCGGCATCGCCCGCCGCGGCCGCGACGCCTCCGGGCCAGCGCGCAGCGGCGTGGATCGCGAGCACCGCAAGCCCGACGACGCACGCGGCGAGCGCGGTCAGCAGCATCCGGCGGCGGCGACTACGCACGCGTGGGCGCCGCGGACATCAATCCACGTCGAAGTGTTGGGCCAGGCGACCAAGCGCCAGCGCGCCGAGTGAAAGGCCGAAATCGCGCAGTGCGATGTCGTAGTACCCGGGCACGAGCAGCAGATTGATGATGATTCCCCATAGCCACGCCATCACGACGTACGCCCCGTACTTCGGCTTGACCGCCACGAGCACGGCCGCGACGATCTCGATCACGCCCACGGCCAGCATGAACGTGTGGCCGCTGACGGGTAGTATGCCTGCGATCCTCGGCGCCAGATACTGATCCGCCCGACGACGTCTATGCAGATCGGCAACCGGCGATTTTAGAATGATTAACGCGTGGCGCTGAAACGGCCTCCGCCGAGCTTGCCCGTGTCGACCAGGCCGACGAAGAACGCGTAGAGCTGGTCGTACTCGCGATAGCGCGCTTCGCCGAGGCGCCGCACGGTGTCCTCGCGCAGCGCGCGGTACATCACGAGGCGCTCCTTTACGATGCCGCGCCATTCATCGGTCAGGTCTTCGGACTCCACGGCCCGGAAGCCGACACGGCGGAGCAGCGTGCGATAGCCGTCGAGCGACTGCAGGGTCACCGCCGCCATCCACTCCTGCAGCCGAGCGCGCTCGACGTCGCCGAGCCCGGGGTGCGCGATCCAGTCGGTGTACGCGACCCGGCCGCCCGGCACGAGCACGCGTCGCGCCTCCGCGAGGACCGCGCGCTTGTCGTCGACGTGCAGCAATGCCTCCTGGCTGACGCACGCATCGAAGCGGCCGGTTCCGAAGGGCAGCGTCGTGGCGTCGCCGCGCACGACGTGGACCAGGCGCTGCAGCCCCACGCGGTCGCTGAGCCGCGCCATGCCCGCGGCGCGGCCCGGGTTGAGCTCGACGCCGATCACCCGACAGCCGCGGCGCGACGCGAGAAACCGCGCGGGACCGCCCAGGCCCGCACAGATGTCGAGGACGCGAGAGCGCGCGGTGATGGCGGCGAGGCGCGCCAGCGCGTCGACGGCGGCGAGACCCCCATAGTGGTCCTGATCGAACGGAAACAGATCATCGGGTGTCAGGCGCGCGTCCAGACCGCCGCGTGCGCGCCGCACCGCCTCGAGCACCTGACTCTCGCTGATCGGATGGCGGTCGTAGAAGTCGATGATCCGCATGTCGGCTTGGTTGAAGGCCCCGGCCTTCCATGATACAAACCAGTCGTTTCGATCTCACCCGCGAGGAGACTGACGCGTATGAGCACCGTCAACAAGGCCGGCCTCGAAGACGTCGTCGTCTCGACGTCGGACATCTGCTTCATCGATGGTCGCGAAGGTCGTCTGGTCTATCGCGGGTACGACGTCGACGACCTCGCGGCGCAGTCGACGTTCGAGGAAGTCGTCTACCTTCTCTGGTATGGCGCGCTGCCGTCCCGGAAGGAGTACGACGCCTTCTACAAGCTGATCAGCGCGACGGCGACGCGGCGCCTTCCCCCCAAGCTCGTGGCGCTGCTGCGAGGACTGCCGAAGAAGACGACGCCGATGGAGGTTCTGCGCACCGGCGTGTCCGCGCTGTCGGCGTTCGATCCCGACGATCCCGACAACTCGCGCGAGGCGGAGATTCGCAAGGCCACGCGGCTCACCGCGCAGATGCCGACCCTCATGGCGGCCTGGGAGCGCATTCGTCGCGGCAAGGCGCCGATCGCGCCGAACCCCAAGCTGAACCTCGCGGCCAACTTCCTTTACATGATGTTCGGCAAGAAGCCGACCGACCTCGCCGCCAAGACGTTCGACGTCGCGCTCATCCTGCACGCCGATCACGAGTTCAACGCGTCGACGTTCGCGGCGCGGGTCACCGCGGCGACGCTGTCGGACATGTACTCCGCGATCACCTCGGCCATCGGCGCGCTCAAGGGCCCGCTGCACGGCGGCGCCAACGAGCAGGTCATGATCATGGTCGACAAGATCAAGGACCCCGCCAAGGCCGAGGCGTGGATCCGCAAGGCCATCGCCGACAAGGCGCGCATCATGGGCTTCGGCCATCGCGTGTATCGCGTGGAGGATCCACGCGCCAAGCACCTGCGGCGGCTGGCCGGTGAGCTCGGCCGCCAGGTCGGCGACGAGAGCAAGGTCAAGATCCTCAACACCGTCGCGCGTGTCGTCACCGAGGAGAAGCACATCTATCCGAACGTCGATCTCTTCTCGGGCGCGGGCTACGCGGCCATGAGCATCCCGACGGATCAGTTCACCCCGATCTTCGCGATGAGCCGCGTGGCCGGATGGGCCGCGCACGTGCTGGAGCAGCACGGCAACAACCGGCTGATCCGGCCGCGCGCGGAGTACACGGGCGCCACGCGCGCCACGTACGTCCCGATCTCTCAGCGCTAGGACGCGCGTGCCGGCTCTCGGCGTCGGCCTCGTGGGCGCGCGCTTCGCCGCCGACCTGCACGCCGTGAACTACCGTCCGCTCGTCCCCTCCCGCGTTCGCCTCGCCGCCGTCTGCTCGCGCACGCGCAGCGAGGTCGAGCGTTTCGCCACGCACCACGACATCCCCCGCGCCTTCACCGACGTGCGCGAGCTCGTCGCGTGCCCCGACGTCGACGTCGTCGACGTGTGCTCGACCACGGACAGCCACCACGAGATCGCCATCGCCGCCGCGCGCGCGGGCAAGCACGTCATCGTCGAGAAGCCGCTCACCGGGTTCTTCGGCTCGGCCGACGTCGATCGTCAACGCATGCTCGACACCGCGCTGCGCAACGCCGACGCGGTGCTCGAGGCCGTGGCGAAGGCGGGCGTCACGCTGTGCTACGCGGAGGACTTCGTGTATGCGCCGCCCGTGGCCAAGCTGCGGCGCATGCTCGATGCGAGCGGGGGCGCGATCATGGAGCTACGTGCCGAGGAGAGCCATTCCGGCTCGCACGCGGCGTACGCGCGACGCTGGCAAACGGCGGGCGGCGGCGCGCTGCTGCGCATGGGGAGTCACCCGATCGGCGTCGTGCTGCACCTCAAGCACTACGAAGGGCTGCAGCGCGCCGGACGACCGATTCGTGCGCGCTCGGTGATGGCCGACGTCGCGCAGCTGACGAAGCTGCCGGGTATCGCGGGCAAGACCCCGCACCATCGCACCGCGGTGGAGGACGTGGAGGACTGGTCGGTGACGCTGATCACGTTCGAGGACGGCACGAAAGCCACCGTGCACAGCAACGACATCACGCTCGGCGGCGTGCGCAACGTCGTCACCGCGTATCTGACGAACGCCGTCGTCAACGCCAACATCACGCCGAACACGACGGTGACCGCGTACGCGCCCGACGCCAGCGTGTGGGGTGACGAGTACATCAGCGAGAAGGTCGAAACAAAAGCGGGCTGGCAGTATCCCGCGCCCGAAGAGGACTGGATTCGCGGCTACCCGCAAGAGCTCGCGGACTTCGTCACGGCCATCACCGAGCGCCGCGAGCCGCTCTCCGGCGGCGCGCTCGCGCGCGAGACGGTGGAGGTCATTTACGCCGGGTATCTCTCCGCCGCGACCGGCCGTCGCGTGGATCTGCCGCGGCCATGATCCCCTTCGCGAAGGGCCACGGGCTGGGCAACGACTACATCGTCATGGACGAGGCCGACCTGGCGCGGCCGCTCGACACACGCGCCATCGAGCGCGTCTGCGACCGCAACTGGGGCGTCGGCTCGGACGGCATCTTGCTCAAAGTCCCGAGCACCCGCGCGGACTTCGGGCTCCGGATCTTCAATCCGGACGGCAGCGAGGCGGAGAAGTCCGGCAACGGCCTGCGGATCTTCGCGAAGTATCTCTGGGACCACGGCCACGCGCGCGGGCGCGCCACGTTCCGGGTCGATACGAAGGGCGGGATCGTCGAATGCACGTGCCACGTGCGCGACGACCGCATGAGCTTCGTCACGGTCGAGATGGGCGGGGCGAGCTTCCGCGCCTCCGCGATCCCGATGACCGGTCCCGATCGCGAGGCGGTGGCCGTCCCGCTCGAGCTCCCCGACGGCAGCAAGGTGACGGCGACGGTGGTGTCGGTCGGTAATCCGCACTGCGTCGTCTTCGTCGAGCGGCTCGACGAGGCCGAGGCGCGTCGCGTAGGGCCGTGGCTCGAGCGCCATCCCGCGTTCCCGCAGCGCACGAACGTTCAGTTCGCGCGGGCGGCGGCCGACGACACGCTCGACATCCTCATTTGGGAGCGCGGCGCCGGCTACACGCTGGCGTCCGGCTCGTCGTCGTGCGGCGCCGCGTCGGCCGCGGTGAAAAACGGCCTGTGCCGCCACGGCCGGGTCACCGTGCGAATGCCCGGCGGCACGCTCGTCGTCGACGTGCGCCCCGACTGGTCGCTACGCCTCGAAGGGCCGGTGGAAGAGGTCTACACCGGCACCCTGTCCGCCGAGTTCGCGCGCGACTGGCTGGGCGCGACGTGAAGCGTCTGTGCGTCTTCGCTGGCTCCAATGCCGGCGTCAGGGCCGAATACGCCGTCGCCGCGCGGGCTCTGGCACGCGAGTGCGCGGCGCGGAGTCTCGGCATCGTGTACGGCGGCGGCTCGGTCGGCCTGATGGGCGTCCTCGCCGACACGGCGCTCGCCGAAGGCGCCGAGGTCATCGGCGTCATTCCGGGCCCGCTCGCGACGAAGGAGCTCGCCCACGCCGGTCTCAGCGAGCTGCGCGTCGTGGCGAGCATGCACGAGCGCAAGGCGACGATGAACGCGCTCGCCGACGGCTTCATTGCGCTGCCCGGTGGGCTCGGCACGTTCGAGGAAACGCTCGAGGTCCTCACGTGGGCGCAGCTCGGGATCCATGCCAAGCCCGTCGGTGTGCTCAACGTCGAGGGCTACTACGACGGGCTGTTGCGCTGGCTCGCGCACGCCGCGGCCGAGGGCTTCGTGCGTCGCGAGCACCTCGGATTGTTGCTCTTCTCGGACACGGCGGCAGAGCTGCTCGACCGCTGTGCGGTGTGGAAGCCGCCACCGGGCCCGCGCCCGTGGCTACGCGAGACGCAGACCTAGAGGCGCGTCAGTCCCAGCGAGGCTGGCGCGGCGGCGGCGGCCACGGCAAGGCGCCCGGCGCGCAGGCGACGTGGTACATCTCGCCGGCGAAGAACACGCTGGCGTCGTCGTCCTCGATGGCGTCGCCGCATGCCGGGCAGAGCCGCCGCGCCTCGTCCATGAGCTCAGTCTACCGCCGGGAGGCAAGCACGCTCTGCAGCGCGGCCACGGCCGGCATCATCGCGAGCTGAGCCGCCGTCAACTCGTCCCAGCGAACGCCCGTCGGGCGCGACCGACGGCGATCCGTGCGAATCAGACGCGTCGGAGTCGCGATCACGTCCACCGGCACGTCGTGTGCCGTCATGGGGATCGTCGCGCGCACGACCTGGGCGTCGTGCACCGTTGTGACGACGAGCGTGTCGTCGTCGACAGCGCCGTGCGCCGCCGCCAGCGCGAACTCGAGGTCGCTGTAGCCGCCGCCTTTGCCGACACGGCCGCCGCGCCGATCGACGGCGACGGAGCCGGCCACGATCAGATCGATGTGGCCGAGCGCCTCGGGGCCAACCGCCTCGCCGAGCTTCGCGGCGCCGCCGATGGTCGCCGCCTGCGCGAGCCGGCCGCGCAGGCGCGCCGGATCGAGCCGTACGAAGCACTTCATCGCACGCAGTCGCGGCACGGCCATGAAGACGTGCTTTCCGGCGCCCAGCGCCGCGCGGCGCACGGGCAGCTGCGCGGCGTCGGGGTTGCATTTGAGCCGCCGCGCCCGCGTCCACTCCGGCACCGTCGCGAGTCGCTCGGCGGCCACCTCGGCCCCGCGAAAGTTCGGGATGCGATCGGTGAGCGGGAAGGGGAATCGGCCGAGGCCGCGATCGGTCAGCAGCGCCCAGATGCGCTCGCGCAGCGCCTGTTTTGCGGCGGCGACGGACGGGCGAGCCGTGCTCAGCGCGTGCGCAGAAGCGCGGTGAGACGCGCGGCGAGCCATGCGCCGACCACGGCGGCGAGCAACGTGAGCGCGACGCCGGCGGCGGTCGTGACCGCGTCCGGAAGCACGTGCGCGAGCGCCGGCGAGCGCATCATGCGGGGCAGCATGACCGCGAGCAGCCCGACGCCGAACGCGAGCGACGCGGGCAGCGGCCGCCGCCGCGCGTCGACGAGAGCGAGCAGCGCCGCGCCGACGACGGGCAGCGCGCGGGGCAGCGACGAGCCGCCGATTGGCGTGCCGTTACGGCGCGCCATCTCGTGCGCCACCGCGATCGGAGAGGCGGCGTCGCCGTCGGCGAGCACGTCCTGAATGGTCGACGTCGGCTGGAGCACGGCAAAGCCCGCGCTGGCGACCGCGCTCGTCGACATCTGCGCGAGCGTCGCGAGCAGGACGACCGCGACCGCCGCCCAACGCAGCCCGCTCAGCATCGTGCCGAGCACCAGGGAGAAGGCGAACGCCAGCGCCGAGAGCACCGGCCACGTGTAGAACGCGAGACCGCCGTAAAGGAACGCAACGCGCCACGACGGATCCGTCGCGATCGCGAAGGTCCCGAACAGAAACGTCGCGCCGAGGAGCAGCGCGGTGGCGCGCGTGCGCGAGGCGGCGGGCCACACCTCGCAGGCGATGAGCATGCAGGCGAGCGTGTTGACCTGGGCGCCCAGCAGGCCGAGCAGGTGTGGCGGGCTCCACAGGGTGACGTCCGGACCGAACAATCGGTGCCACAGATCGTCGATCGGCGCGGCGAGGATCACCAGGACCATGCCGAGCCACGCCAGATGAAAGCCCCGGGTGCCGACGAGCCCGAGGACCCGGACGGCGTCCGGACGAGCGGCGCCGCGCCACGTCTCGACCGCGACCACGGCGAGCGAGGCGGCCACCGCGGCGGCGACCGAGGCATAGATGAGGACGTGTGGTGCGATCCAGAAAGAGTCGCGCCCGATCAGCACGTGCCAGCGGATGTCCCAGCCGAGCCCCCAGCCCGCCGTCAGCTTACTCGCGAGGAGCACCCAAAGTGCCCCCCGTCGCAGCGCCACGACGTCGACGTACGGCCGCGACGCGGCGGAGGTCAGAACCTCGATGCGGCTCACGGTCGCATTCTACTCGCGATGGGTCCAGGCCAGGAGATCTTCCAGCGGCCGCGTGTTGAGGATCTGCGCGCGCGGCAGCCACGCGCGCCGGGCGACGGCGACGCCGAGATCGACGTGCGCGAGCTCGGACAGGTAATGCGTGTCCGTACTGATGGACAGCAGCACGCCGGCTTCGGCGGCACGGCGCGCGTTCGCGTCGTTGAGATCGAGTCGCTCGGGGGACGCGTTGATCTCCAGCGCCTTACCGTGTGCCCGCGCGGCCGCGAAGACGGCCTCGAGGTCGACATCGTACGGATCGCGCGAGCCCAAACGCCGACCTGTCGGGTGACCGAGGATGTCCATGTGCGGGTTGGCGAGCGCGCGCACGATGCGCGCCGTCATCGTCGCGCGGTCCTGCTTGAAGCGGGAGTGTACGGAGGCGACGACGACGTCGAGCTCGGCCAGCACGTCGTCCGGGAAGTCGAGGCTGCCGTCCTCCAGAATGTCGCACTCCGTGCCGGCCAGGATGCGAATGCGGTGGCGCGCCTGCACGGCGCGGATCTCGGCCCGCTGCTGGCGCAGTCGCTCGACGCTCAGCCCCTGCGCGATCGTCAGCGAGCGTGAGTGGTCGGACACGATGACGTACTCGTACCCGCGCGCCTCGGCGGCCTCGACGAGACGCTCGAGCGCGTGGTGGCCGTCGGACCATTCCGTGTGATCGTGCAGGTCACCGCGCAGATCGCCGCGCTCGACCAGCGCGGGCAGCCGGCCCTCGCGCGCAGCGTCGATCTCGCCGCTGTCCTCGCGCAGCTCGGGTGGGATCCACGGCAGCCCGACCGCGGCATAGACGTCCTCTTCGGTGTCGCCCGCGATGCGCGCGCCGGTCGCCTCGTCGAAGACGCCGTACTCGTTGATCGTGAGCCCGCGGCGCACGGCCATCTCACGCAGCCGGACGTTGTGCGCCTTGGAGCCGGTGAAGTACTGCAGCGCGGCCCCGAACGCCTCGGGCGCGACGACGCGCAGGTCGATCGCGATCCCGTCCTGATGGCGCACGGACACTTTGGTTTCTCCGCGCGCGGTGATGTCCGCGACCGACGGCAGGCTGACCAGGGTCTCGATCACGCGCGCGGCTTCGGTGGAGGTCACCAGGATGTCGATGTCCTTGACCGTCTCGCGCATTCGGCGCAGCGAGCCCGCGATCTCCAGGCGCTCGACGCCGCCGTGCGCGCGGAGCGCGGCCGCGACCTGCGCCGCCACCGCGCGCGCCGTCGGCAGGAGCACGCGTGCGCGGCCGGCCCGGTACTGAGCGATGGCCTTCAGGAGGTTGTCGCACGTCTTCTTCTGGATGCCCGCCACGCCGATCACGCGCCCGCTCCGGCACGCCTCCTCGAGCCGCTCGACGGTGTCGATTCCGAGCAGCTCCCACAGCGCGCGCGCGGTGCGCGGCCCGAGCCCGCGCACCTCGAGCAGGCTCAAGAAATTCGGCGGCAGATTTTCCCGCAGATGGTCGAGCAGTCCGAGGCGGCCCGTGGCCAGATATTCTTCGATGCGCGCCGCGATCTCCTTGCCGATGCCGGGCAGCGCGCGCAGGCCGCCGCGCGCGGCGACCACGCTGACGTCCTCGCCGAGCGCCTCGAGGGTCTGCGCCGCGCGCTGCCAGGCGCGGATGCGGAAGCGCGACTCGTCGCGCACCTCGAGCAGGCTCGCAATCTCGTAGAACAGCCGCGCCAGCTCGAAATTCTTCACGTATGCAATCTACCATTCGCGTGGCGGCGCTCCGGGCGCCGCCACGCGTGATACACTCCGCCTCGCCAGTGATCGCGACGTGGTGCTGGGACCTGCTCGAGCCATACCTGCGGCGCAACCTCATCAACCGCGGCGTCGCACGGCCGACCCACAAGCACGTGCTCGAGGAGTTCGGCCGCGTGTGGCCGGACGTCACGATCACGCTCGGCGTCCAGGAGCCCCACGCCGGCACCATTCGCTTCAAGTGGCTCGTGCGGTTGGCGTCCGCCGAGGCCGATCCATTGCTCGCCGATCCCGAGGGCTGGATCGCCGCGCGCTATGGCGGGGGAAAGTTCAAGCTGAACCTGCACCACGGCATGCACTTCGTGAACACGAAGAACTTCAAGCCGGCGGGCGACGCGCGCTGGGCCGAGGCTCCGGCCCTGGAGGTCTAGATGCCGAGCGACGAGACGCGGCGGGTGCTCAAGGTGTTCGGCGTGGCGGTCACGAATCTCGAGGACGCGATCGATCGCCGCGCCCCGGTCCCCGACATCATGAAGTGTGACGCCGAGCTGGCCGACCGCACGCGCGAGATGCTGGCGCACGTCGAGCGGCTTCGCACTCGTCGCATCGGGTAAGCGGCGACGGCGCTCGTCGACGCGTCCGGCGTCGCGCTCACGCTCGACGCTCCCCCGCGGCGCATCGTCTCGCTCATCCCCAGCACCACCGAGCTCCTGTGCGCCCTCGGCCTCGCCGACCAGCTCGTCGGCGTCACCGTCTACTGCGTCGAGCCGCGCGATGTCGTTCGGGCCAAGACCCGGGTGGGTGGTGAGAAGGATCCCGACCTGGCGGCGATCGCCGCGCTCAGGCCGGATCTCGTGATCGCCAACGTCGAGGAGAACCGCGCGGAGGACGTGGCGGCGCTGCGCACCGCGGGCATCCGCGTCTGGGTGACCTATCCGCGCACCGTCGCGGAGAGCCTCGCGATGATCGACGATCTCGGTGAGGTGACCGGCACGCGCGAGGCGGCGCGCGGACTGCTCGCGATGCTGCGGCCCCTCTATGAGCGGGTGCGCGCCCGCACATCGGCGCGCGCGCCGGCGAGCGTGTTCTATCCGATCTGGCGGCAGCCGTGGATGACGATCGGCTCGGACACCTACGTGCACGATCTGCTCGCCACGTGCGGGGGCGCGAACGTCTTCGGCGACCGCACGCGCTATCCGACCGTGACCCTCGACGAGGTGGCCGCCCGAGCGCCGGCGGTGATCCTGTTGCCCGATGAGCCGTTTCGCTTCCGGCGCGCGCACGTGGCCGACTTCGATCCCTACCCGCAGGTGCCCGCCGTGCGCGAGCGACGCATCCATTTCGTCGACGGCAAACGTTTTTCATGGCACGGCCCGCGGCTGGCCGAGGCGCTTGGCACCGTGCCGGAACTGCTGCGGCCGGACTGATTCCGCTCGGCTCCAACCCCCGCCGTGTGCCAAGATCGAACATGCGCCGCGCCTCGCGGCGCGGGGAGGGCTGCGCAATGGCCGACAGCTGTCCGCGCTGCGGGTTCGCGGGCGTCTCCAGCGCCAAGTGTCCCCAGTGTGGCGTCATCGTCGCCACCTATCAATCCTCACTGGACAAGATGCGGCGTGGGCCACAGCCACGCCCCGCCGCGTCGCCGTTTGCGCGCGCCGCGGCCCCCACGGCCACCCCCGTGGCGACGACGCCCAGGCCCACGGCC
>JBKOUQ010000136.1:0-20282 GCA_046723475.1 Candidatus Methylomirabilota bacterium | reverse complement strand
GCTCAACTGCCAAAGGGGACGCGGGTGGGCGTGGCGTCCGACGCCGTCGAGACGGCGCACAACCTGGAGCACTCGATCGCGAACGCGGCCCTGCCGAACATCGTGCTGGTCGGAGCGTGCCACGTGGGAGCGGCCCTCGGTCGTCTGGTGCAGCGTGTGGACGTCGTCGTCTGCTCCAGTTCGGCGGCCGAGCGTGTCCGCCATCTCGCCGCTCCCGGCGTGCAGGTCGTGATCGACGATCGGGCGCTCGATCAGCGCGCGATTGCGATGCTCGCGGCGGTTCTCGTAGGCCAGAACGGCTCGCGCTCGTGACATTGGACTGACGTCCGCTTGCGGCTGCCCGCGGCTGCGCGGCGTGCGGCGCACCCAGTTTCCGAACGCCAATAGTCGTTCGCGCGGCCTACGCGGAGGGGACTCTTCCCGAGTCTCCGATATTGGTGGACCAACGTCCAATAGCCGTTGCGCGGGCGATCGCCGAGACTCTCTTATGGGGGGTCTTCGCATGGTCAGGTACCACGCGCGTGTTCTCGTGACTCTGATCTTCCTGTTCATGCTCTCTTCCGTTCACGGCGTCTGGGCAGGCGCGCCCACCGATCAGCTGCGCGATGGAGTCGACCGGGTGTTCAAGATCCTTCGGGATCCGGCGATGGCGGGAGACACGAACACTACCCAGCGGAGGAGCGCGATCCTCACCGCGGCCGGCACCATCTTCGATTTCGGCGAGATGGCGAAGCGATCGCTGGGCCAGCACTGGGCGGCGCGAACGCCGGCCGAGCGCACCCAGTTCGTCGCGCTCTTCACGGACTTGATGCAGCAGTCGTACATCTCCAAGGTGGACCAGCACGGTGGCGCCAAGATGGTTTTCGGGGGCGAAACGGTCGACGGCGATTACGCGTCCGTCCGGACGACGATCCCCCTGAGCAACGGAAACGGGATGCCGCTCGAGTACCGGATGCACGCCACGGGCGCCCGCTGGCAGGTGTACGACTTGAGCATCGACGGCATCAGCCTCGTGTCGAACTATCGCTCGCAGTTCAACAAGGTCATTCGGACCGAGTCCTACGAGACCCTGGTGACGAAGCTCACGTCGCACCAGACCGAATTCTCACCGGCTGCTCCGGCCAGAAAGGCTGCGCGCTGATCGTCAGTCGGAAGAGGTAACGGGCTCCGGTGACACTCTCGTTGACCGCTAGGATCTTACAAACCGTCGTGCGACTGTGCTGCGTTCGCCCGGCATTCACGGTCGCAATCGGGATCCTGTTAGCCGCCCTCGGCACTGGCTATGCCGCGCATTCGCTGACGCTCGAGACGTCGAAGTTCCACCTGCTCCCGCTCCACCAGCGGTACGCCACGCTCTACAAGGACTATGCCGAGGACTTCGGTCAGCTCGAGGACATCGTCGTCGTCGTCGAAAGCCCGGCGGTCGAGACCTCGACGGCCTACGCGGCGCGCCTGGCCGGCGTCCTTCGCGCGGGCGCCCTCGGGACGGCGCGCGTCAGTTATCGGATCGACGCCAGCCGTCTCGAAGCGCACGCGCTGCTCTACCTGCCGCTCGACACGCTGCGGGCGACCCTCGATAGCGTCGCCAGCCAGGAGGACCTGCTAGCCGACTTCGCCGCCACCCCGACGCTAGATCGGCTGATCGCCGGCATCAACCAGCAGGTTGGTGCGACGTTCCTGCCCGGCGTCTTCGGCCCTGGCGGTGAGAGTGCCGCGAGCACCACGGCGTCCACCCGCCTTCTTCGCGATCTCCTGACCCAGATGTCGGCACGGATCGACGGCGGACCGTACCTCTCGCCGTGGACGAATGTGATCACGGCTCCGACCCTCGCGCCCGACGGGGGCTACTTCCTGTCGCACGACCGGCGGCTGCTCTTCGTCGTGATCGACCTTGCCGACGCACCGCGCACCTTCGCCGCGGAGCACGCGGCGATCCTGGCCGTCCGGGATGCGATCGCGAGCCTTCGCCAGGAGTTCCCATCGGTCGCGGCCGGCGTGACGGGAGCACCCGCGCTCTTCAACGACGAGCTGAGCGCCGCCACCAGCGACGGCGAGATCGCTAGTGTCCTGGCGTTGGTGCTCACCTTCGGTCTGTTGCTGCTCGCGTTCCGGCACCTCCTGACTTCGTGTGCGATGCTCGTGGTGCTCACGCTGAGCGTCGGCTGGTCGATGGGCGTCATCACGCTGTTCGTCGGCCACCTCACCATCCTCTCCATGATGTTCATCTCGGTCGTCGTCGGCCTCGGAACCGACTACGGAACCTTCTTCCTGTTCCGGTATCGCGAAGAGCGCCTGCTCGGTCGGACGTTCATCGGCGCGCTCGAGCGCACCGCCGCGCGAAGCGGGCCCGGCATTTTGCTCGGTGCCCTCACCGCGGCCGTGACCTTCTTCATTCTGATGACGGCGGAGTTCCAGGGCATCCGGGATTTCGGGTTCATCTCCGGCACAGCGATCCTCCTCTCGTTCGTGTCGATGGTGACCGTGTTCCCGGCCGCCGTGTTGCTAATCGACCGCTGGCAGAAAGCCCCCCGCCTCGTGGCGGTCGACAACGGTCCTAACGCCGCGCGCCCGCCGGGGGCGCAGGCGGACGACCACAGCCGGCGCGAGGTCCCGGCGCTGGTGTGGCTCGCGCGGTATCCGAAGACGATCCTCGTCGCGGCGGTCGTCGCGACCGGGGCGTCACTGTGGGCCGCTCCACGCGTGAGCTTCGATTACAACCTGTTGAATCTCCAGGCCAGCGGCACCGAGTCGGTCGTCTGGGAAAGGAAGGCCGCCGCCGCCGCGGGACGCTCCGTGTTCGCCGCGCTGTCGACGGCGACATCGCTCGTGGATCTCGAAGCCAAGCAGACCGCGTTTCAGCGGCTGCCCACCGTGTCGGACGTCCAGAGCGTGCTGTCGGTGTTGCCTGATCGACAGACCGAGAAGCTGGCGCTCCTTCAGCGTCTCGCAGACGTGGCGGACAGTATCCGCGTGGGCCCTCCGCGTCCCCTCGATCTCCGTGCGCTCACCGTGGCGCTCGAAACCTTGAGGCGCCGGATAGATCTGGCGAGCGCGCACAGCGGCGGTGCGGGGCCGCCCGAGGAATTGCTCGTCATTGCCCGAGCCACCTCGGCGCTTATCGAGAGGCTCAAGGCGCACGAAAGCGGCGCGGTCGAAGTCGCGCTTGCCGATTACCAGGCGCGACTGGCGGCCGATTTCGCCGAGCAGTGGCGGCGGCTTCAGCTCGCGGCACGGCCGGCTCCGCTCACGCTCGGCGACCTTCCGGAAGAGCTGCGACGAAGATTCATCGGCAAAAGCGGGAAGCTGCTCCTACAGATCTACTCCCGGCACGACCCCTGGGATTACCCGAGCCAGGCGCGCTTCGTAGAGGAGCTGCGCACCGTCGACCCGGACGTCACCGGACAGCCCGTCGTTGGGTACGAGTCCACTGTTCTCATTGCGAGCTCGTTCCGGCGGGGACTGCTGTACGCCTTCGCCCTTGTCGCCGGCATCGCGGCGCTTATTATTTGCCGGGTGCGGGAGACTGTGCTCGCCATGATCCCGCTGATCCTCGGAACCCTGTGGACGGTCGGGGTCATGCAGCTGACCGGGCTCAAGCTCAATCTCGTGAACGTCTGGGCGCTGCCCCTCATCATCGGCTCTGCCGCCGAGTACGGCCTGTACATCATTCTCCAGTACCTCGACTCGCCCGAGCACGGTGGCGGATCACGGCTGACACGCAGCACAGTCATGGCGGTGTTGTTCAACGGCCTCACCACGATCACGGGCTTCGGCAGCCTACTCGTCGCGCACCATCACGGCGTGTGGAGCCTGGGCCTCCTGCTCGTGATCGGCTCCGTGTTGACGTTGACCGCCTCGCTGGTGGTGCTGCCCACGCTCGTGTGCCTCGGCGGCGGGCGCCGGCGATCTCTGTCTGAGGAGCGAGGCTCCGAGCCCGCCATCGTCGGTCGCTACGCCGACGGTAACGGAGCGGTCGCGCCGGCCCCCGTGCCGAATCCGGAGCACGTCAGCGAGTCTCGCCGAGCCAGACACAGCACGAGGTGAACTCAGTGGAGTGCCTATGACGCCCCGCTACCGCATCGACCCGTGCGTCACTTCGAGAAGAGATTCGTAAAGAAACCTTTGACGGTGTGTCCGAATCCGACGGCGCCATCGCGGGCGTTACCCCAGGCGGTCTTCGCCGACGGCTCTGCAGCCTGGCCCGCCTCCTTCACTTTTTCCGCGCTGTACTTCGCGCCGTCGGAAGCCGTCTTGCCGACGCCTTTGGCCGTCTCTCCGACACCTTCGACGACCTTGCCGTAGCCGCTCTCCACTTGATTCGTCGCGGCATTCACCTTCGAGTCATCGGCAGCGAGGGCGAATCCGGCTGCGAGCAGCGACAGCGGAAATACGCACACGAGGGCTTGCATATGTCGTTTCATCGAAGTTCCTCTCTTCAGAAAGATTGACACCTGTGGGTACACGTCCTGAATCGCCGCTAGAGCTGCTCGCGAATGGGGAGGGAAAGAACCTCCAGCACGTGATTGAAGAATCCGCGGCCGCGCCACTGCGCGTAGTCGATCTTGCGCGAGTACTTCAGATCTTCCGTGAAGACGTTCTCGAGCTGGGCAACGACGGCCGTATGGTAGACGACCGCGTTGAGCTCCTCGTTGAGCCCGAACGAGCGACTGTCCAGATTGGTGCTTCCGATGGTCGCCCAGATGCCGTCGACGGTCATCACCTTCGCGTGGAGAAGTCCCGGCTGATACTCGTGGATCTCGATGCCCGCCTGGAGCAGCTCGCCGAACTTCGAGCGACTGGCGTGGCGAACGATGTTGTTGTCGATCGCGCCGGGCAACAGCGCGACGATCCGCACGCCGCGGTGGGCCGCGTCGATGAGCGCGCGGGTCATCCGGGGGTCCGGGAGGAAGTACGGATTGGTGACGTAGATCGAGCGTCGCGCGGAGGAGATGGCGAGCAGGAACAGCGTGTACATCGAGAAGCTTCCGCCGGCGGGGGAGCTCCGGACGATCTGGGCGGCGACGGAACCGGGCCTGGATGGTCGCGGGAAGTAGGACTCGCCGCCGAGGACGTTGTTGGTCGCCTCGAGCCAATTCTCGACGAATGCGCCCTGCAGCGAGGCGACCACCGGGCCTTCGACTCGGACATCGGTGTCGCGCCACTGGCCTTTTGTGCGCCCATCGCCCATCCATTTCGGGCTGACGCCGGATCCGCCGGTGAACCCGACTCGCCCGTCGACGACGAGAATGCGTCGGTGATTGCGCTTGTTCGCGCTCCCGAAGCCGACGGCGGCGAGCAAGCTCAGGGGACTCAGCGGCCGGAACGTGGCGACCTCGCAGCCTGCGCGCGTCATGGTCTCCCGGTACTCTGGCGGCATCTCGCTGGCGCCGAAACCGTCCAGCAGGATGTGAGCGTGGACTCCTGCCCGACAGCGATCGGCGAGCGCGTCCGCGATCTCGCGGCCGATGGGGCCCTCCACGTAGAAATACTGCGCGTACGTGATTGTCTCGCGCGCGGAGCGAATCGCCGCCAGCTGAGCGGGGAAGATCTGATCGCCGTTCAGCAGCACGTCCACGGAGTTGCCGCCACCGACCGGGGCCACGGTATAGGCCTCGAGGGTCGGAATGAATGCACGGTCTGCCGCCGCCAGCGACGGAAGCGCGAAGTGGGACGGCACTCGAACGCACGCAGCGGGCACGAGGCCGATAACGGTCACGCTGGCGAGCAACAGGATGCGCTGGACTCTGATCTCTCTTCCTCCGGTCTTTCATTTGGCCTTCCCGGAGGGGAGACGGCAAGTAGATCTTGGTCCAATGTGTCTCCTGTCCCGCTTCCGCGTCGTTCAGCTTCGCCAGCGCGGTGAGACTGTCCGACACCTCGCGCAGTGCGGTCAGCACCGCCTGCTCGTACTGCAGGCGCGCCTGCTCCCAATCTTCCGGGTTTGCTGTCGGGGCTGTGGGGGAGCTGGCGACATACACTGCAGCTGGTGCGGCCGGAAACGGTGGTCGGCTGGCACCGGAAGGGATTTCGGCACTACCGGGAGTGGAAGAGTCGGCGCCGATCCGATCGACCCATCATCAGTGCGGAGCTGCGGAAACTGATTCGGCGGATGAGCTACGCTTCGTGCTGATCGTGCTGAGCCACGCCGGGCGGCGGCTGGTGCATTTCAATGTCACCCAGCAACCGACCGCACAATGGACGGCGCGGTTCTAGCCCGCTAGTCGGCCGGCGGACTTGACGCCAGCCATCTTCCCCCGCAGCCGATCCACTCGAGCCCGGGTGTCCATTAACCGCTGATGTGCCCGTTCCGCGAACAGATCAGCAGCATTCAGAGCAGCACTCGCACGAACGAGGACGGCATCGGCTCTATCGAGTGCAGCGAGAGTCGAATGGGGAAGATCGGACCAGGGTTCGCATAGACAGCCCTCTCGGGTGCTCACAGGGAATCGCCAGATTCACCCGAGTCTTGCCGCTCTGCGAGCGCCAACCCGAAAGGCGAGGGTGCAGGCAAACTCAGTATGGACCTACCGGCCGCGCAGCACAATGTGGGACGTTGAGACCTACTTCATGCCATTGACGAAATCGATTTGGAGCCTATAGGTTCGCCGTCGCGATCCTCCGCAGAACCGTTTGTCGGGCATTGCGCCTCGGTTCACCGGGCGCTACGATCCTGACCACTGCGCGGCACGCTTCACCGCCGTAATCGACTGACGTGCGATCGGCAGTTGTGCGGCGTGGACGACTGTCGCCCTACCGTGTACCGGCCGTTAGACCTCGAGGAGGCGCCATGAGACGCATTGGGACAATCGCGGTCGCTGTATGTGTCGCTATGGCGGGCTGACCGCTACGGATGAACTTTGCCGCGCGCTCGCGTTGAGTAGCCCGCTGGCGCGGGCGTCGTGGTGCCGTTGATGCTGGCAGCCGATGATCCCGATCGCCGCTCGGTGTTGGTTCCGGCTCGCCCGACTTTCAGGCGAACGGTCATCGGCGCAGTGATGATAGTCGCGTTAGCGAGCGGGTGTGCCACGTGCTCGTCCGATGACCTTAAGGATAGAGCGAGCTGGGGCGCACCGGTGGCGGTAGTCGACCAGGCTGGGTATGTCTATCGAGCCGAAGTCTTTCCTTCCGCCCCGTGGGGCATTCCGTCCGTGAGAAGGTGGGGTGTTCCGTGTCGCCTCCCGGAGAGCGCCAGGAATATGGCCCGCCCGTGTACACCTGAGCAAATGGCCGATCCGAACGGCCCCGTATGCTACCTATGGCGGTACGTTCCGTAGTAGGTCCTACTGCACCGCTCACGCCGCGACGTTCATGCGACAGAAGCAGGAAGCCTTCACCGGCACCTCCGACCGTGCCAGCGCCATATCGAGTCGCTGCTTGATCAGCCCCGCTTCGACCTTTTCGCCGCGGCGCGCGAGGCATTCGTGCAGCCCGTGCAAGCTCCACAGATTGTCTGGATGCTGGCAAGCGCGGCTGAGCTTGCCGTCGAGGCCGAGATCCGCGCGGTAGACCGCCTCGGCCTCGCCGACCCGGCCCTGCTCGAGGAGCAGCGCTCCCAAGGCGTGTCGGGTCGGCTGCATCCAGCCCCAGGGCTCGTCGTACGGCAGGGCATCGTCCAGCTCGACCGAGCGGCGCAGGTGCGCGAAGGCAACCTCGTGGTTGCCGCGCCGGTACTCCAGTTCGCCGTCGAGCATTGCGTGGGCGATCTCGAGCAGGTCGCGCACAGTGTTGTTGTGGACCAGCCGGCTCTCCGGCACTCGCTGCTTCGCTTCAATGAAGGCGGCGCGGGTCGCCTCCGCCTCGGCGATGTGACCGAGCGCGGAGTGCGCGACTGTCTGAGCGTAGAGCATCATTGCGGTCGTCGAACAGTAGAGCTCCCGGTCCGCGGGCAGGTCCTGGGCGATGATCTCGCGCCACTTGCCGAAGCGGATCAGGACGTGCTGCTTCATCGACAGATAGCCCTCGACGAAATCGGCCATCGGAGGTGAGGGAATGCGCAGCAGCTCCTCCGGCGTGGTGTCGATCAGCTCCTGCGCCGCCGCCAGGGCTGCGCGGTACTGTCCGAGGAACATCGCCCCGTAGATCGCGAAGTGATGGTCGTGGGTGCGATAGAGCGCGTAGACGTTCATCGCGCCCTCGCGGGCCAGGAACTTTCTGTCGGCGACGATGGCCCTCTGGTTGTAGACCAGCACGTCGCGGTAGTGGCCGCAGAGCACGTCGATGTGCGTCGGCATGTGGATGAGGTGGCCGGCGTCGGGCACCAGGTCGCGTAGCCGGTCTCCCGCCCGCAGGGCCCGCTGCGGAAACGGCGACATCTCCATCAGGTGGACGTAGAGATGGAGGAGCCCCGGGTGATCCCACGCGGCGGGGAAGTCGCGGAAGGCGCTCTCCAGCACTTCCATCGCCTCCAGCGTGCCCGCGCCCGCGGCCACGGCGCCGCTCTTGAGGTCCCACATCTTCCACGGCGTCAGGTTCATGATCGCCTCGACGAAGACCTCGCGCACCTCGAGGTCGTCGCGGTGGGCGTGGAACACGCGGCGCATCGCGTCGGCATACGCGGCGTCCCAGGGTTCCTGGTGCTCGATGGCCTCGCGCTGCGGATAGCGCGCGGGCAGCGCGCGGATCAGCGCCTGCTCGACCGGGCTCGCGCGTTCGACGCGAGCGAGGGCGCTCTGCATCGCGTCATAGGCGGCGGCGAGCGCGGCGGCCTTGCCGGCCGGGTCGTAGCGGTTCCAGGGCAGGTTGTAGTTCGGCCCCGCCGCGTACGAGATGCCCCAGTAGGCCATGGCGCAGCCGGGATCGTGCTCCAACGCTTTCTTGAAGCAGGCGATGGCCTCGGCATGGTTGAAGCCGTAGAGCCAGTTGAGACCGCGATCGAACCAGAGCTGGGCCTCCGGCACGGCCGTCGTGATCTTCCGGGTATACGAGCCGAGGTCGTAGTAATCCATGAGATCCCCCGTTGCAGCGGGTGTGGCGGAGGTTGCGTTGGTGGTCGCGGCCGAGTATGCCATGACGCTGTGTTTGCGGTGTCTGGTCATCCCGCCTTGCGGGCCGTAGGGTGGATGGCGCTCTCGATTGCGTCATTTGTCCTCATGGCGGTGGCGGCGCGCCAGCTGAGCGGCCACATCGCGCCCGTCGAGATCCTGTTCCTGCGCAGTGCCGTCTCGCTCCTGATCTTGCTCCTGCTTCGACCGAGACTCGGCGTAAGCGCCTTCGCGACACGGCGATTGGGCTTGCACATTGTGCGGAACATCATCCACTTCGCCGGCCAGTATGCCTGGGTGTGGGGTATTGCCCTCGCGCCTCTGGCGGTCGTGACGGCTATCGAATTCACCACCCCGGTCTGGGTAGCCCTCCTCGCGAGTGCGCTCCTCCGGGAACACCTTCCGCCGCCCCGCCTGGTGGCCGTCGTCGCTGGCATCGTCGGTGTTCTTGTTATCGTGCGGCCTGGGGCGAGTGCCCTCGGGCCCGCCGCACTCATCATCATGGCGGGGGCGTTTTGCTTCGCGGCCGCCATCCTGTTCGTGAAGGCGCTGCTGCGTACCGATAGTGTCACGGCAGTCGTGTTCTATATGAGCGTGATCCAGTTGCCGATGGGGCTCGCGGGATCGCTCTTTGTATGGGTTCGGCCGCTTGCCAGCGACATACCGTGGCTGGCGGCCATGGGCGCGACGGCCCTCTCGGCTCACTATGCGGTGGGCCGCGCGCTGGCGCTCGGCGACGCCAGCTTCGTGCTGCCGATTGATTTTTTACGCCTTCCGGTGGTCGGCTTGACCGCGTTCCTCCTTTACGGTGAACGATTCGATGAGTGGACGATGCTGGGCGCTGCGCTGATCTTCGGCGGCAACTATTGGAGCCTCCGCCACGAAGCCCGCGCCATCGGCCCGACGTGATCGTGACTCACATATCAAGCGCGCGCGTCGGTTGCCGGCTTTGACCGAGCCCGGCCTGTCGCATAGCATTGCGGGCGCGCGCGCCGAATCGCCGTCAGCCAGGAGGACCTCATGGTCGCATGCCCACGCTTCCGCATTGTCGTCGCCGTGCTCGCGACCGCCGTACTCGCCGCGGCAACCCCGGCGCTGGCCGAGACGCCGGCCGACGTACTGCGGATCGCGCAGATCGAGCAGGTCACGAATTTCGATCCCGCGCTGATGAGCACGCAGGACATGGGCGTGCTGATCGACAACGTCTACGAGGGTCTCGTCGGTACCGAGCGAGACACCGTCAAGATCGTCCCGCGGCTTGCGGAGAAATGGGCGTTGGGACCCGACGGCAAGACGATCACCTTTACCCTCCGCCGGAACGTGAAGTTCCACGACGGAGCTTCCCTCGACGCGGAGGCGGTGAAGTACTCGATCGAACGCGTGAAGGCAATCAACAAGGGACCCGCCGTGTTCATCAAGAGCATCGCGGGTGTCGACGTCGTTGATCGGGCCACCGTCCGGTTGCGCATCGCGGAGAACCCGCGGCTCGCGTTCAAGGCGCTGGGGCTGATCATGATCGTGAGCCCTACGGCACTGAAGGCCCATGACGAGGCCGGAGACTGGGGCCAGAAATGGATGCAGCGCAATAGCGCGGGTACGGGCCCGTATCGGCTTTCCGAGGTCAAGCCGAACGAACGTCAAGTCTACGTGCGCTTCGAGGACTACTGGCGAGGATGGACCAAAGGCCAGGCCTCGCGCGTGGAGTATGTCGTCCAGCTCGATCCGGCGGCGGCGCGTCTCATGCTCGAGCGCGGCGACGTCGACATGACCGCGATCTACAGCAACGACGTCATCGAGCCCCTCAAGGCGAATCCGCAAATCAACGTCTATCTCAAAGAGTTTCCCGCGCCGCAATACATGATGATGAACACGAAGGGGAAGCCGCTCGACGACGTGCGCGTACGCCGCGCCATCCAGCATCTCTGGAACCGTGCGGCGTGGAAAGCGTCGCTCGGCGGCGTGGTCGGCGAGCAGCTGGCGCCCGCGCCCCTCGAGCTGCTCGGTGAGGATTACAAACCGATCACGTACGAGTACGACCCGGCGAAGGCGAAGGCGCTCCTGGCCGAGGCCGGTTACCCGAACGGCGGCTTCAAGATCACGCACTACTACCTGGAGGGCGACACGCACAAGAAGGCGATGGGCGAGCTCCTCCAGGAGGAGCTGCGCAAGGTCGGCGTGCAGATGGACATCCGTAGCCTCATCGTGGCGCGCATGTTCGAGATGGTGCGCGACTTCGGGAAGACGCACAACCCGGCCAGCGCGATCGACATGATCACGATCTTCACGCCCGCCCGCATCTTCGACCTGAACAACTACCTCGACTGGCACTTCAACTCGCGCGCGTGGGAGTACGGGCGAAACTTCATGTACTACGAAAACGCCGAGGTCGATCGGCTCCTCGCCGAGGCGGCGGCGGCGCCGGACGATGCGAAGGCGCGGCCGCTCTACCGGCGTGTGGCCGATCAGGTGATGCGCGACGCGGCGAGCGTCATGATCGAACGACTCGTCGGCAAGATGTATACGCGCAAGAACGTGGAAGGGTTCTACTTCAACCTGAAGATGTACCCGGCGACGGTGGTGTTCTACGACATCCACAAGCGGTAATGTGATCGATCTCCGCACCGACGCGATCTCACGGCCCACCGACGAAATGTGGGCCGCGATGCACGCGGCCGACGTCGGCTGGGCATACGTGGGCGAGGACGCGGCGGTGAACGAGCTGAGCCGTCTGGGCGCCGAGCTCCTTGGCAAAGAAGTGGCGCTTCTTTTGCCGACGTGCAGCGCCGCGAATCTTGTCGCGCTGATGACGCTCGGCACCGCCGGCGGCGACATCCTGCTGGATCCGACGTGTCACGTCGCCACGAGCGAGGCGCGCGGTTTCGAGACGATCTGCGGACTCGTCGAGCGGCCGACCGTCATTCGGAACGGCTGTCCCGACCCGGATGGGATCGACGTGGCGTGCGCCGCCGCCACGCGCCCGGCCGTGTTGTGTCTCGAGAACACGCACAACAACGCCGGCGGCGTGGCGGTCCCGCCAAGCCGGCTCGCGGCGGCAGCGGCGGCGGCGCGCGGGCATGGCGCCCGGGTGCACCTCGACGGCGCCCGACTCTTCAACGCCGCCGTCGCGCTCGGGATGCCAGCGTCACGCCTCACCGAGGGCGCTGATACCGTGTCTCTGAGCCTCGGCAAAGGACTCTGCGCGCCGGGCGGCGCGCTCCTCGCCGGTTCGCGTGATGTGATCGACCGCGCGCGCCTGGCCGCTCAGCGCATCGGCGCGAGGAGCCTGCACAAGGCCGGCGTCATCGCCGCCGCCGGCATCGTCGCGCTGAAATCGATGATCGACCGACTCCACGAGGATCACCGGCGGGCGCGCATGCTCGCCGAGGCGCTGGCGGGTGTGTCGGCGCTCGGGGTCGATCTCGGCAGCGTGCAGACGAACATCGTCACCGTCGACGTGCGGCCGCCGCTCGATGCCGACACGCTGCTCGCCCGGCTGCTGCGGCGCCGCGTTCTCGGCTACAAGCGCAGCGCGACCCGCGTGCGATTCGTCACGCATCGGACCATCGGTGACGCTCAGATCGCGGAGGCGATCACGACGATCGTCGATTCCGTGTGAGCGATGTTCGCATTCCTCGTGCGCCGTGTGGCGTTGCTTGTCGTCGTGCTCGTCGGTCTCTCGGCGCTGACGTTCGTGCTGAGCCATCTCGTCCCGACCGACCCCGCGCGGGCGGCGCTCGGCTTCGATGCGTCGCCCGACATGGTCGCGCAGTACCGCCGAGAGATGGGGCTCGACCGCGCGCTGCCGATTCAGTACGTGCGATACATGGGACATCTTCTTGTCGGTAACCTGGGCGTGTCGATCATGACGCGCCGGTCGGTCGCCGAGGATCTGGCACGGACGATCCCCGCGACACTCGAGCTGACGGTGGCGAGTCTTGTCCTGTCGATCACCGTCGGCGGCGCGCTCGGCGTTGTCGCCGCGGTGCGCCGCGGCAGCATCGCGGACACGCTGGCGACCGCCGTCCCTGTCGCGCAGCTGTCGACACCGATTTTTGTGCTCGGGCTCCTCCTTTTGCTGGTGTTCTACCGATGGCTCGGATGGTTCCCGTACGGCGGCCGTCTCGACCCCGGCATGGCGCCCGCGACAATCACGGGGCTTCATACCTTCGACGCGCTGATCCGAGGCGACTGGTCGACGCTGCGCAGCGCCGTCGTCCATCTCGTGCTCCCGGCGGTTGCGCTTTCGAATCTCACGCTGGCCGAGATGACGCGCATCACGCGCTCCGCCGTTCTCGAGGTGCTCACGCACGACTACGTGCGCACGGCGCGAAGCAAGGGGCTGTCGGAGTGGCGAGTCATCGTCGGGCACGTCCTCAAGAACGCCGCGATCCCCGTCGTGACGGTGATGGGCCTGCGTATCGGCTTCTTGATGGGAGGCGCGGTGATCACCGAGACGATCTTCGCGTGGCCGGGCATCGGACGGTACGCGTGGGAGGGCGCGCGGAACGTCGATTTCAACGTCGTGATGGGGGTGACGCTCGTCGTCGCGCTGCTCTACGCGCTGATCAACCTCGGGGTGGACGTGCTCTACTCGATCCTCGATCCCCGCGTCCGTCTCTCGTGACCGGGACCGTGGTCCACTGGATCGCTGGTATCGTGCTGCTGGCGCTGTGTGCCCTGTGCGTGGCGCCACAGCTCGTCGCCACGCGCGATCCGCTCGAGACGCAGCCGGGCCAGCGACTGCGACCCCCAAGCCGCGCCCATCCTGTGGGAACCGACTATCTCGGGCGGGATGTGTTCAGTCGCGTGGTGCACGGCGCCCGCGTATCCCTCGTGCCCGCCGTTGCCGTCGTGCTCGTCTCGGCGGCGATCGGGACGGTCCTCGGGCTCGCGGCCGGATACGTCGGCGGCTGGACGGACGAGAGCCTGATGCGCGTGACCGACATCTTCCTCGCGGTGCCGGCGCTGATCCTCGCCATGGCGATTGCCACCGCACTCGGGCCGAGTGCGCGCAATGCGGCCATCGCCGTCATCCTCGTGTGGTGGCCCTCGTACGCGCGCCTCGCGCGCGCCGAGGCCCAGGTGCTCCGCACGGTCGAGTTTGTCCAGGCGGCGCGCGCGGCGGGCGCCAGTGGCGTACGCGTCGTGCTGCGTCACGTGCTGCCGAACGAAGTGGCGTCCCTCGTCGTCAAGGCGAGTCTTGACGTCGGAACGGTGCTGTTGCTGCTGTCGGGGCTGAGCTTTCTTGGAATGGGCGCGCAGCCGCCAACGCCGGAATGGGGTCTGGAGGTCGCGACGTCGCGCGCGTATATGTTCGAGCGTCCCTGGTACACCTTCGCGTCGAGTGCCGCCATCTTCGTGGCGGTGTACAGCATGAACGTCATCGGTGATGCCGTGCGCGAGCGGCTCGATCCGCGTCTTCGCAGCGGCTGAGCGTCGGAGGATCGATCACCATGTATCGCGTGGGCGTCGACATTGGCGGCACCTTCACCGACTTCGTGCTCGTCGACGAAGCGACCGGCACGATGCACTTCGCCAAGGAGCTCACGACACCGCACGACCCTTCGGCCGCCGTCCTCGCCGGGATCCGCGATCTTCTCGCCATGCATGGTGTGCCGCTCACGGCGGTCGGCGGCATCGTGCATGGCACCACGCTGGCGACCAACGCGGTGATCGAACGGCGCGGCGCCATCACCGGTCTCCTGACCACCGCGGGCTTCCGCGACGTGCTGGACATGGCCCGCGAGACCCGCTATGACCTGTTCGATCTTCGACTCCGCTTTCCGGAGCCGCTCGTACCGCGCGCGCTCCGGGGCGAGGTCGACGAGCGCGTGCGCTATGACGGCGAGGTTGCGCGCGCGCTGGACGTCACGACCGTCGACGCGACGATCGACGAGCTCGTGGGTGCTCACGGCATCGAGGCGATCGCCATCTGCCTGCTGCACGCGCACGTGAATCCGGCGCACGAGATCGCCGTGCGTGATCGCGTGCACGCGCGGCATCCGGCGCTGGCCGTCTCGACCTCGTCCGAAGTCTTTCCGTTCATGGGGGAATACGATCGCTTCACGACGACGACGATCAATGCCTACGTTCAGCCAATGGTCGATCGGTACCTTCGTCGTCTCGCCGAGGCACTGCACGCGGACGGCTTTCGCGGCGCGCTGCAGGTGATGACCTCGGCCGGCGGCACCATGAGCTGCGAGACGGCGCGCCAGTTCCCCGTGCGACTCCTCGAGTCCGGACCGGTGGCCGGCGCGTTGATGTCAGCGACGGTGGGGCGGCAGATCGATCGCGCCGACGTGCTCGCGTTCGACATGGGCGGGACGACGGCGAAGGGCTGCATCATCGTCGATCACGAGCTGCGCAAGAAGTATCAGTTCGAGGTCGCGCGCGTGCACGAGTTCAAGCCGGGCAGCGGGCTGCCCGTGCGCGGTCCGTTCATCGATATGGTCGAGATCGGGGCGGGCGGTGGCAGCATCGCGGAGGTGGATGCGCGCGGGCTCATACGGGTCGGGCCGCGCAGCGCGGGCGCCGATCCCGGCCCCGCCTGTTACGGCCGGGGCGGCACCCGGCCGACACTGACCGATGCCAACGTCGCCCTCGGCTATCTCGATCCCGCGTTCTTCAACGGCGGACGGATGCGCCTGGATGCCGAGGCGGCGCGCGCGGCGATCGCGGAAGGCGTCGCACGCTCGATGCGGCTCGACGTCGCCGACGCGGCGTGGGGCATTCATGAGGTCATCAACGAAGACGTGGCCCGCGCGTTTCGCGTGCACGCCGCCGAGCGTGGCGTCGACTACCGCCGCTGCAGCATGGTGGCCTTTGGCGGCTCCGGCCCGGTGCATGCCCTACGGATCGCGCGCAAGCTGCGCATCCCCAGCGTGGTCTTTCCGGTCGGCGCGGGCGTCATGTCGGCCGTCGGACTGCTCGTGTCACCGCTCGCCTTCGACGTCGTACGGTCACGCCGGATCGCCCTCGATGAGCTGAAAGCGCATGAGTTCGAGGCGCAGCTCCAGGCGCTGGTTGACGAGGCGGCAAGCCGGCTCGAACAGACCGGGCTCGCGCGTGAAGCGGTGACTCTCGAGCGCCGGCTCGACATGCGCTATGAAGGACAGGGCTTCGAGATCGAGGTCGCCGTACCCGACGGCGATCCGAGCGACGTGCTCGCCCGCTTGCCGACGCTGTTCGAGCGGCGCTACGCCGAGCTGTTCGCCGTCGCCTCGTCGGCGCAGCCGGTCGAGATCGTCAATTGGAAAGTCGCCGCCGTCGGCCCGCGGCCACCGATGGCCGACGCGTATCGTCCCGCCGCGGACACCGGCGCGGAGAGGGTGCGGAAAGGCACGCGGCGGGCCTGGTTTCCTGAGGCCGGGGGCTGGGTCGACTGCGCGGTCTTCGACCGTTACGCGCTGGGCGCCGGCGCAACCATCGCGGGACCCGCGCTCATCGAGGAACGTGAATCGACGTGCGTGGTGGGGCCGCACGATCGCCTGCGCATGGACGCGCGCCTCAACCTCATCGCCGACCTCACGGATGGTGGAGCATGACGATCGATCCGGTCACGCTCGGGATCATGTGGGACCGGCTGATTTCGATCACGGACGAAGTGCTGTCGGCGCTCGTGCGCACCTCGTTCTCCTCGAACGTGCGCGACAGCTACGATCTTTCGTGTCTGTTGTTCAGCGCAGACGGCACATCACTTGCGCAGGGCACGTACAGCGTGCCGTCGTTTACGGGCACGGCCCCCGCGACGCTGCGGCACATGCTCGACCGCTTCCCCGCGGCGACGCTGCGCCCGGGCGATGTGATCGCCACCAACGACCCGTGGATGGGCACCGGGCATCTCTTCGACATCAACGTGATGGCGCCCGTGTTCCGCGCGGACCGGCTCGTCGGCTACGCGATGAGCATCACGCATCTGCCCGACATCGGCGGCCGCGGATTTTCCGCGACGGGACGCACGGTGTACGAAGAAGGGCTGCGGCTGCCGGTGTGTCAGCTCGTGCGCGCGGGCCAGCCGAATCGCGAACTGTTCGACATCATTCGCACGAACGTTCGCGTGGCCGATCACGTCGTCGGCGATCTGCACGCCAACATCACGTCGACGCTGGTCGCCGGACGGCTGCTCCTCGAGTTCATGGACGAGTATGCGATCGAGGATCTCGTGCCGGTCGCGCGGGAGATCGTCGCGCTGTCGGACCGCGCGATGCGTGAGCGGCTGCGCGAGATCGCGGACGGGCGCTACGAGCACCGCTTCCAGATCGAGGGCGAGGACGCCGCCATCACACTGGCATGCGCGCTGACCATTGCGGGCGACGCGTGCCACATCGATTTCGCGGGCACCGATGCCGAGATCGACTTCGGGATCAACGTACCGCTGTGCTACACGCGCGCGTTCGCGGCGTACGCGGTGAAGTGCCTCACGACCCCGCGCATCCCGAACAACGAGGGCTCGCTCGGACCGATCACGGTGTCGGCGCCGGAAGGGTGCATTCTCAACGCCCAGCCGCCGTCGCCGACCGGCGGGCGGCACATCGTCGGCCATTTCGTCACGCCGCTCGTGATGGGGGCGCTCGCACAAGCGGGCGTCCGCGACGTGCCGGCCGGCGCGGGCATGCAAAACCTCATGAACTTCCAGGGCCGCCACGCCAACGGGCGCGGGGTGTCCAACATCTATTTCGCCGCCGGTGGCTATGGCGCGCTCGACGGGCTCGACGGGGCCGCGTGCACGCCGTTTCCGTCGAACATGATCGTCACACCGGTCGAGATATGGGAGGCGCTGACCAGCACGTTTATCGAAGCCAAGAGGTTGGTGGCGGACTCCGGCGGCGCCGGATGCGATCGCGGCGGTCTCGGGCAGGAGCTGGCGATCCGCAACACGAGCGGGCATCCGATGACGGTCGCGTGCCTCGGCGCACGCACGGAGTTTCCGCCGGAGGGCCTGCACGGCGGACGCGCAGGCGGCCGGCGCGAGTACCGTATCAACGGCGAGCTCGTCCACCCGAAGGGCCGGTACGTGCTGCAACCGGGCGACGTCATCGCCACAAAGGAACCGGGCGGAGGCGGGCTGGGCGACCCGAGCACGCGCGCGCCCGAGCGCGTCCTCGACGATGTGCGGGCGGGGCTGGTGACCATCGACGGCGCGCTCCGAGATTACGGCGTGACCGTCGACCTCACGGC
Source organism: Candidatus Methylomirabilota bacterium (assembly GCA_046723475.1). Taxonomy (GTDB): domain Bacteria; phylum Methylomirabilota; class Methylomirabilia; order Rokubacteriales; family CSP1-6; genus AR12. Next base: position 2,124 of record JBKOUQ010000136.1, on the reverse strand, counting down.
CCACCGTGCCTGGCGGAAGTGAGCGTCGTCGGCTTCGTCTGCCGGCGGATGGTCGCTGTTCGTCGTTACGGGGGCCGCATGACCGGTTAGCTCGCTGGTTCAATCCAGCCCCGCTTCCAGCAACGTGTTACCCACGAGGCAGTATCATCCCGCCTGGGACGTACCCAACCGAGAGATGAGGCACCGATGGGCGTGAGGCTCGGGGTCGACGTCGGCGGCACCTTCACCGACGTGGTGCTCTTCGATGAGGAATCGCGGGCCCTTGCCGTGACCAAAGTGCCGTCTGTCCCCGCTGATCCATCGGTCGGAATTCTCGATGGTATTGCGCAGCTTCTCACTGCCGCTGGAGTGGCACCCGCCCGGGTGAGCTATCTCGCTCACGGCACGACCGTCGCGACCAATGCCGTGCTTCAACGACGAGGCGCCAGGACCGGACTGATCACGACGCGCGGCTTTCGCGATCTTCTCGAGATTGGCCGACAGCGGCGCCCGTCGCTCTACGACCTCCGAGCCCGAAAGCCCGAGCCACTCGTGCCCCGCTCGCGCCGACTCGAGGTGTCGGAGCGCGTCCTCGCCGACGGCACCGTCCGCACCGCGCTCGATCTCGCCGACGTCGACCGAGCGTTCCAGGATTTATCCGAGGATGGGGTCGAAGCGCTCGCCATTTGCTTTCTCTACAGCTACGTCCGGCCGGAGCACGAACGTCTGGTGGCCGAGCGCGCTCGGCAGTTGCTCCCGAAGGTGTTCTGTTCCGCATCGCACGAGATCGTGCCGGAATTCAGGGAATACGAGCGTCTCAGCACGACGGTCGTCAATGCCTATCTCGGTCCGGTCATGACCGGGTACATCGAGAACTTCCAACGGCAGATTGCCGACCTTGGCATCCGGGTTCGGCCATACATCAACCAGTCGAATGGCGGGATCATCGGTCTGGACGAGGCCAGTCGAAATCCGGCGCGGACGCTGCTGTCGGGGCTGAGCGCTGGCGCCGCCGGGGCCGCCTGGCTTGCCGCCAATGTCGGGATCGCCGACATCGCCACGTTCGACATGGGCGGCACGAGCACCGATGTCTCGCTTGTGCGGGGCGGCGTCCCGGAGTTCGGTCCCGAGCGTGACATCGCCGGCATTCCCGTCCGACTGCCGGCCGTGGACGTTCACACGATCGGCGCCGGTGGCGGCAGCATCGCGTACCGCGACTCAGGAGGCGCGCTCGTCGTCGGACCGGAAAGCGCGGGCGCCGATCCCGGCCCTGCCTGTTACGGGCGCGGTGGTAGCGCGCCGACCGTTACTGACGCCAATCTCGTCCTCGGTCGGATCTCGCCCCAGGGGCTGCTCGGTGGCCGCATGCCGCTGGACATCGCAATCGCCGAGCACTCCATCGCGGCGCTTGGAAGGCAGCTCGGCTTGTCGGTGACCGAGACGGCGCGTGGAATCCTGACCGTCGTCAACGCGAACATGGCCCGCGCTCTACGTCATGTCACCGTCCGGCGTGGGGTCGACCCGTCATCCCTGGCGCTCGTCGCGTTCGGCGGCGCCGGACCACTCCACGCCGGCGCGATTGCGCGCGAGTTGGGAATCCCGACCGTCATCGTGCCCCCGGGACCAGGTCTTCTGTGCGCCCTCGGGCTTCTTGTCGAGGATCTGCGATCGGATCGGGCCATGACCTGGATCGCGCCGCTCAGCCGAGACGTGCTCGGAGCCCTGGAAACGCAGTTCATGGAGCTGGAGGCGGAGGCGCACGGCTGGCTCGATCGGGAGCGAGTAACGCCGGCTCGACGCGATGTCTCGCGGTGGCTGGACCTCCGCTACAAGGGTCAGAATTACGAGCTCGCCATCCCCGTGCCGCCAGAGACGTGGAGCGAACGCTCGGTCGAGTCGATCCGCGAGCGATTCGTCCGGGCCCATGACGAGGCGTACGGCTTCGCCGCTCCGGATGAGCCGATTCAGATCGTGAACTTGCGGCTCGTGGCCCGCGGTATTCCGGAGACGCCGGAGCTGCTCCGGCTTCCGCGTGGAGGTTCCGACCCCGCGCGGGCTCTCGTCGATCGGCGGCCGATCGATTTCGTCGACGTCGGTCGAACCGTCTGCCCCGTGTACGATCGAGCGCGGCTGCAGGCCGGTAAC
>JBKOUQ010000246.1:0-26147 GCA_046723475.1 Candidatus Methylomirabilota bacterium | reverse complement strand
CCCCGAAATGCTGCGCGACGCCGCGCCGCCCGGCCTCGCCGCCGAGCTCGCCGGGTCCGTCCCCGACGCGCTCGCGCTTGCGGCGCGCGAGCCGCGTACGCCGGTTCTGTGCATCGCGGGCTCGCTCTCACTCCTCGGCGACGTCCTGCGCGTCGCCATGGGTGATAAACCGTGTCCGATCGAAAAGTCCGCTGACAGCATGGACCTCCGTCTCTGAGGAATCGGCGCAGACCCTCGACAACGCGCTGCGGCCGCGCCCTCGCGCGTGGCGCGCTCGGCCTCCTGCTCGTCGTGACGACGGCGACAGCCGCCGCGGCACAAGCCCCGCCCGGGCCCGGACAAGCGCCATCGGGACCGGCCGCGGCGCCGGCAACGCCGGTGACGATCGGCACGGCGGGCGGCGACGTGACGGTCATCGCGGATCAACTCGAGGAAGTGGGGCGCGAACACACCGTGATCGCTACCGGCAACGTGGAGCTCACGAAGGGTGCGACGCGCCTGATGGCCGACCGCATCGAGCTCAATCGCTCGACGGGCGACGCCGTGGCGGTGGGCCGCGTCGTCTTCTACGACGGCGAGGATCAGCTGACCGGCCAGCGGATCGAGTACAACGTCAAGACGGGCACGGGCGTCGTGTACCAGGCCGACGCGCGCGCCGCGCCGTACTATCGGCTCTCCGGCGAGCGGATGGAGCGTCTCGGCGAGAGCGTCTACGGTGTGCAGCGCGGGGTGTTCACGACGTGCGAGGCCGATCCGCCGGACTGGGCGGTGCACTTCGGCTCCGCCACGGCGGACCTCGAGGAATTCATCTTCGGGCGGAACGCCTCCGTCTGGGTGCGGGACATTCCCCTGATCCCGTTTCTGCCGATCTTCGCCGCGGCCATCCGCCGCGAGCGACAGACCGGGTTCCTGTTCCCGAAGTTCGGCTACTCCACGCGCAAGGGCGCGTACATGGAGTTTCCATTCTTTTGGGCCATCGACGACAGCCAGGACTTGCTCGTCTCGCCGATCGCGTACACGAACCTGGGATTCGGAGCCAACCTCGAGTACCGCTACATTCTGCCGGACCACCAGCGCGGCCGATTCGGCGGCTTCTTCATCCAGGAGACGGCGAAGCACGACGCCTTGCGCTTCGTCGGCGCGACGCGGCAGGAGTGGCATCTCGCGCCGCGCACATTGCTCAAGGTCGACATCGCCGGCGTGTCGGACGACAAGGTCCTCGCCGATTACGGCGACGAGCTGGCGCAGCGCAGCTCGCAGCGCGTGGAGTCCAACGTCTTCCTCACGCGCTCGTGGGACACCTGGGATTTCGTCGGCAGCCTGTTCGTCTACCAGGACCTCACGACCCGCCGTCCCGTGGAGCTGCTTCGGCTGCCCGATTTGCGACTGTACGGAACGCCGCAGCCGTTGCACGACCTGCCGGGCGTGCTGGGCGACTTCCAGGGCAGCGCCATCCACTTCGTCCGCGACGTCGGCTCCGACGGCGATCGGCTCGACCTGCACCCGCGCGTGTCGCGGCCGATCCCCATGGGGGTCGCGACGCTCACGCCGTTCGTCGGCGTTCGGCTCACCGGCTATGATCGGACCGTGACGGGCTATCGGACGTCACGGGGCGTCGACGGCTTCATCGAGGACACGAACGATGAGCCCCGGCTGCGCCGCCTGCTCGAGGCCGGCACGGATCTCGAGACGAAGCTGACTCGGGTGTTCAACACGGGCGGCGTCTGGAACACCGACGCCATGCTGCACACGATCGAGCCGCGTGTGAACTACACGTGGATCGCCGGCAAAGACAAGAATCGGCTGCCCCAGTGGACGCCACCGCTGGACAACATCCAGGACACGAGTCTCGTGCAGTACTCGCTCACCAATCGCATCCGCGGCCGCACGGTGGCGCTGGCCAACGCCGAGCCCGTCCGCTGGGAGCTGTTCCGACTAACCGTGGGCAACGGATACGACCTCAAGCACCAGACGTGGGCGGACGCCTTCGCCACGCTCATCGTCGCGCCTAGGCCGGACGTCCACTTCCGCAGCGACCTGACGTACGATCCGAGGGCGGCGAACTTTTCGTCGGTGACGGCCGACGTATCGACCGCCATCTGGCGCGGAAACGTCAACCTCGGTATCCGCCACAGCGATCCCGCTAACTTTACGTTCTTGCAGGGCGGCTTCGGCTTCACGCCTTGGCCCTGGCTGACCACGCGCGGCAGCGTGAACTGGGACCTGCGCCACGGCACCTTCGCTGAAAATCGCCTCGCCGCGGAGCTGCACTGGCAGTGCTGGGCGCTCGCGATCGAGTACATCAACCGGACCCAACGCGATGACGAGGTGCGCCTGACGCTGAACCTGCTCGGCGTCACCGGCCCGATCAGCACGCGCGTCGGGCTCGGAGCCATCGAGGGAGGGCGCACGCGATGATCCCGTTTCTCGATCTGACGCGTCAGCACGCCGCGCTTCGCCGCGAGCTGCTGAGCGCCGCCGAGCGCGTGCTCGACGGCAGCCAGTTCGTGCTCGGCGCCGAAGGGCGTGCGCTCGAGAGCGAGCTGGCGCAGCGTGCCGGTGCCCGGCACGCCGTGGGCGTCGGCTCGGGGACCGACGCGCTGCGCCTGGCCCTGATGGCGCTGGGGCTCACGCGCGACGACGAGGTCCTCACGCCCGCGTTCTCGTTCGTCGCGTCCGCGACCACCATCGCGATGACGGGGGCGCGGCCCGTGTTCGTCGACGTCGAGCCCGCCACGCTGACGATGGACCCCGACGCGGCGGCCCGGGCGGTGACCGTGCGGACGAAGGCCATCCTGCCGGTACACCTCTATGGCCATCCGGCGGCCATGGACCGCCTGACGGCGCTCGCGCACGCGCACGGTCTCGCGCTCCTCGAGGACAACGCGCAGGCGATCGGCGCGGCGTGGCGTGACCGCCCCCTCGGCGGCTGGGGCGATGCCGCGTGTCTCTCCTTCTATCCCACGAAAAATCTCGGCGCGTGTGGCGACGCCGGGATGGTGCTCACGACGCGCGACGACGTGGCCGAGCGCGTACGTCGTCTGCGCCATCATGGCGACAGCGGTCGCTATCAGCACGTGGAGCTCGGCTACTGCAGCCGGCTCGACGAGGTGCAAGCGGCGTGGCTGCGCGTGAAGCTCGCGCGGCTCGGCGAGTGGACCGAGCGTCGTCGCGCGATCGCGGCGCGCTATCAGGCGGGCCTGGCCGGGCTGCCGCTGCAGCTGCCCGTCGAGCGGCCGGAGGCGCGCCACGTGTATCACCTGTTCACCGTGCGCCACGCCCAGCGCGATGCGCTGGCCAAGCGCCTCGCCGATTACGGCGTCGGCACCGCCGTCCACTATCCGCGCGCCGTTCCCGAGCAGCCGCTGTTCGCCGCCGAGAGTCCGCGACGCTGGCCAGAGGCCTCGCGCGCCGCGCGCGAGGTGTTGTCGCTGCCGTGCTTCCCGGAGCTCACGGATGATGAGGTGGCTGGCGTGATCGCGGCCGTGCGTCGCGCGTGCGAGGAGCTCCGTTGACGCCAGCCGGGCGCCTGCGCGAGCGGCTGGCCGGCGAGCCGGTCGTCGGCGTGATCGGGCTCGGCTACGTCGGGCTGCCACTCGCCGTGGCGTTCGCCGAGTCGGGGGCCACCGTCATCGGCGTCGACGCCGATCCGCGCCGGGTGAGCGGCGTGAACGCGGGGAGCTCCTTCATCGAGGACGTCGCCACCGAGACGCTGCAGGCGCTCGTGAGCCGCGGACGCCTCACCGCGCGTGGCGACATCGAGGCGTTGAAGGATGCCGACGCGATCGTCATCTGCGTGCCGACGCCGCTCGGCAAATCGCGCGAGCCGGACATCTCGTTCATCATCGCGGCCGCCGACGCCGTGGCCACCATCATCCGCGCCGGCCAGCTCGTGGTGCTCGAATCGACGACGTATCCGGGGACGACGCAGGAAATTCTGCTGCCGCGGCTGCAGGCGCGCGGATTGACCGTCGGCGCCGACTTCTTCCTGGCGTTCTCTCCCGAGCGCATTGATCCGGGGAACCACGAGTGGACGCTGCGCGACATCCCGAAGGTGGTGGGCGGCCTGACTCCGGCCTGCCGGGAGCTCGTCGCGATGCTGTACGCGCGCATCAGCGCCCGCGTCGTGCCCGTTTCGGGCCCCGAGACGGCGGAGATGGTGAAGCTCTTCGAGAACACCTTCCGGTCCGTGAACATCGCGCTCGTCAACGAGCTCGCCATCATGTGCCGCACGCTGGGCCTGTCCGTGTGGGAGGTCGTGAGCGCCGCCGCCACCAAGCCGTTCGGGTTCATGCCTTTCTGGCCGGGCCCGGGGCTCGGCGGCCACTGTCTGCCGAGCGATCCGTATTACCTGTCGTGGAAGCTGCGGCTGGCCGGCTACGAGCCGCGCTTCATCACGTTTGCCGACGAGATCAATCGGCAGATGCCCCTCTACGTCGTGCAGCTCCTCACCGACGCGCTCAACGATCGCGGCCGCGCGGTGCGCGGCACGCGGATCCTCGTGCTCGGCGTGGCCTACAAGGCGAACGTGGCGGACACGCGCGACTCGCCCGCGCTCGAGATCATCGAGCGGCTCGTCGCGAAGGGCGCCGACGTGGCGTACCACGACCCGCACGTGCCCGCGATCACTGTCGGCGGCGCGCCGCTGACATCGTGCGCTGCCGTGCGACCCGCCGAGCACGATGTCGTCCTCATCCTGACCGCGCACTCGGGGTACGACTGGGGCGCCATCGTGGCCGAAGCGCCCGTCGTCGTCGACACGCGCAACGCCACCGCCGGTGTGCCGGACGCCGCCCGCGTGATCCGCCTCTAGGAGGTCTGATATCGACCTCCTTCGGTTGCTCGGCGCGATCCTCGTCTCGCTTCGACCGCGGCAGTGGGTGAAGAACTTCTTCGTCTTCGCCGGACTGGTGTTCGGGCATCGCCTGTTCACGACCGCGATCTGGCCCGCGCTCGCCGCGTTTGCCATCTTTTGCGCGCTATCGGGCGCGGTCTACCTCATCAACGACGTCGCCGACCGCGCCCGCGACCGCCTGCACCCCAAGAAGCGCGAGCGTCCCATCGCGGCCGGCCGACTGCCCGTCGGCGTGGCCCTCGCAGTCGCCCTCGTGCTGACGGCCGGCGCCCTGACGTCCGCCGCACGCATCTCGATGGGCTTGCTCCTGGTCGCCATCGCCTACATCGTCTTGCTCGCGGCGTACTCCGCGTGGCTCAAACACATCGTGATCGTCGACGTGCTGACGGTCGCGGTCGGCTTCGTGCTGCGCGCGCTCGCGGGCACTCTGGCCATCGACGTGGCCATCTCGGGCTGGCTGCTGATCTGCACGATCCTCGTCGCGCTGTTCCTGGCGCTTGGCAAACGACGCCACGAGTACCTCGCCCTCGACGCCGACGCCGCGCGCCACCGTCCGATCCTCGCGGAGTACAGCGCGGGCCTGCTCGATCAGATGATCGCCGTGGTGACCGCGTCGACGGTGACGGCGTACGCGCTATACACGATGTCGCCCGAGACCGTCGCGAAGTTCCACACGCAGCTGCTGCCCGCCACGCTGCCGTTCGTGCTGTACGGCATCTTCCGATATCTCTACCTGCTGTATCGCCGCCAGCTCGGCGGCAACCCCTCGGAGCTCTTCCTCAACGATCGCGCGCTGCTCGTCAATACCGCGTGCTGGATCGCCGCCGTCGTACTGATCATCTACGGCACTCGCGCGCAGTGACGTAAGATGGAGCGAGCGTGAAGAGCCAGGTCGCCGTTCTGCGCACCCGCCCGGACACCGTCGTGAGCGATTACGGCCGGCTGATGCGCCTGGTGAAGTACGACCAGGTGCTGTCGCGCGACGTCGACCTGATCGTGAAGCTGAACCTCTCGTGGACGAAGTATTTCCCCGCGTGCTCGAGCCAGCCGTGGCAGGTCGATGGCGTCGCCACCACGCTGCTCGAAGACGGGTTCGACCGCTCTCGGATCTTCCACGTCGAGAACAAGACGGTCGTGACGAATCCGGTGGAGGGCTGCCGGAACAACAAGTGGTATCCCGTGCTCGCGCGCCACGGCCTCGGCTTCACGCCGCTGCCGGACGTCGAGTGGACGGTGTATCGGTTCAAGAGCCCGCTCCTGAAGCTGAACCGCATTTTTCCCGAGGGCATTCAGATTCCGAAGACGTTCATCGGGAAGAACGTGCTTCATGAGTGCACGGCCAAGACGCACGGCCACACGACGACCACGGGGGCCATCAAGAATGCGTTCGGCGGCCTGCTGAAGGAAGTCCGCCACTACGCGCACGAGTTCATCCACGAGGTCATGGTCGATCTGATGTACATGCAGCGCGAGCTGCACCCGGCGATCTTCGCCGTGATGGACGGCACGGTCATGGGCGACGGCGCCGGGCCACGCACGATGATCCCCCGCGAGGGCAATCTGATCCTGGCGTCGGCGGACCAGGTCGCCATCGACGCGGTGGCCGCGAGCATCATGGGGTTCGATCCGCTGTCGATCCGCTACCTCGCGATGTGCCACGAGCGCGGTCTGGGTGTCGCGGATCTGCGTGACATCGAGATCGTCGGCGACGTCGGCGCCGCCGCCACGCGGATGGGGTTCACGACGTCGCGCAGCCTGGTGATCTGGGGCGATCAGCTGATTCGCCGCGGACCGCTGCGGCCGCTCAAGCGGCTGCTGCTGCACTCGCCGCTGATGGTGTGGGCGCCGTTCGCGTCGAACGTCTACCACGATCTGCTGTGGTACCCGACGGTCGGCCGGTCGCGGATCCGGACGTTCGCCGGTACCGGCTGGGGCAAGCTCTTCGAACGCTACTGACGGCGGGCGGGTACCGAGGAGCGACCCGGGTTCCCCGGGGCGCGACGAGTGCTGGGGGGGGTGGGGGCCATGTCGGGGGCCCGACGTCGCGCACCGCACGACCGAGGACCGCGACGGCTTCGCCGGCGCGGTGACGAGCGCTGGGGGGTTTTGAGGGCCATGTCGGGGCCCCCAAGTAAAATAGATCGTCATGGCCCCTGCGGTGCGCGTGCGCTTCGCTCCGAGTCCGACCGGTCACCTGCACGTCGGCGGTGCGCGCACGGCGCTGTTCAACTGGCTCTACGCGCGCCACCACGGCGGCGTCTTCATCCTGCGCATCGAGGACACCGACCGCTCACGCTCGACCGAGGAGAACATCGACTTCATCCTCGACGCGCTGCGATGGCTCGAGCTCGACTGGGACGAGGGACCTCCAGCGAAGGGCTATCGCCAGACCGAGCGCTTCGACCTCTATCGCGAGCATGCGCAGCGCATGCTCTCCGCGGGCCGCGCGTACTACTGCGCCTGCACGCCCGAGCAGCTCGAAGCCGAGCGGGCCGAGGCGCAGGCGCGTAACGAGACGTTCCGGTACTCCGGGCGCTGCCGCAACCTCGGGCTGACGTCCGGCGCGCTGCGTCTGCGCATCCCCGACGACGGTGCGACCATCGTCGACGATCTCATCCACGGCCCGGTGACGTTCGAGCACCGTCAGCTCGACGACTGGATCCTCGTGCGCACCGACGGCACCCCGACCTACAACTTCTGTGTCGTCGTCGACGACGTCACCATGCGCATCAGCCACGTGATCCGCGGCAACGATCATCTCTCGAATACGCCCAAGCAGGTGCTCTGCTACGAGGCGCTCGGCTATCCCGTGCCGGCGTTTGCGCACGTGTCGATGATCCTTGGCGCCGATCGCACACGACTCAGCAAGCGGCACGGCGCGACGTCCGTCCAGGCGTACCGCGAGCAGGGCATGCTGCCGGAGGCGATGGTGAACTACCTCGCCCGGCTGGGCTGGTCCAGCGGCGACCAGGAAATGTTCACGCGCGCCGAGCTGATCGAACGCTTCGACATCAAGGACGTGTCGTCCTCCGGCGCGATCTTCGACCAGACGAAGCTGGAGTGGCTGAATCACGAGTACATCAAGCGGATCGACGGGGCGCGCCTGGCCGGTCAGGTCGCGCCCTTCCTCCACGCCGCCGGGCTGACGCCGCCGTCCGATACCGGGCGCTTCGCCGGCATGCTCGACACGCTTCGCGAGCGCGGGCGGACGCTGCGGGAGCTCGTCGAGGTCGGCCGCTTCTATTTCGAGCGTCCGCAACACTATGACGACGCGGCCGCCGCGAAGCTCTTCACGTCGGCCGGCGTCGAGCGGCTGGATGTGCTGGTGCAGCGGCTGGGCACGCTCGAGCCATTCACCTCGGCGGCGCTCGAAACCCTGTACCGCGAGCTGGTCGCGGCCATGGGCCTCAAGCTCGTCGACCTCGCCCAGCTCACCCGGCTGGCCATCACCGGGCGCACGGCGTCACCGCCGCTGTTCGACGTGCTCGCGCTGCTCGGACGCGAAGAAACGCTCGCCCGGCTGCGCGCCGCGCGTGGCGCCGCCGCGACGGGCGCCCGATCGGCGGGGGGGCAGCCGCGGTGAGGCTGCTCCTCGCGCGCCACGGCGAATCCGTCTGGAACGCCGAGCGCCGCTTCCAGGGGCGGACCGATATCGCGCTGTCCGCACGCGGCCGTGCGCAGGCCGAGGCGCTGGGGCGCGCCCTGCGCGGCTACCGCCTGGCGGCCGCCTACGTCAGCCCGTTCCGCCGCGCGCGCGAGACCGCCGAGCTTGCGCTTGCGGGCACGCGCGTGCCATTGATCGCGCTCGACGAGCTGCGCGAGCTGTCGCTCGGGGAGTGGGAGGGCTGCACGGTGGACGAGGTGCGCGCGCGCGAGGGCGATCCGTATCGCGCCTGGTTGCTGGCCCCGCACGACTGCCCGCCCCCCGGCGGCGAGCCGCTGCCCGTCGTGAGCGAGCGCGTGCGCGCGGCGATGGAGCACATCGCCGCCGCGCATCCCAACGGCGAGGACGTGCTGGTGGTCGCGCACGGCGGCGTCATCAGCGTGTACGCGTGCGCGCTGCTCGGCTGCTCGTTCAACTCCCTGTGGCGTCTGCGCGTGGACAACGCATCGTTGACGGTCGTGCGGCCCCCACGCCTCGTGTCGCTCAACGACACCGCGCACCTGCCGGCCGCGCTCGCAACCGCGACACACGTCCGCGCCTCGATCGCCGGCGGCTCCGGGCTCAGCGACGCTGCGGGTGGCGCCGCGGGTTCCGTCCGCGAAGCGAGCCGGGGGACCCCACACCGGGCGGGGGTGGCGAGCGGAGCGGATGCGCCCGCCGCGACAGGACCCGCGGCCCCCGCAGAGTTAGCCCCTTGACCGACGTCCTCATCGCGCTCTTCGGCGGCATCGCGCTGCTGCTCTACGGCATCCGCCTGAGCGGCGACAGCTTGCAGCGCGCGGCGGGCGGCAAGCTGCGCTCGCTGCTCACCGGGATGGCGCGCCACCGGGTCATTGCCGTCGCGTCCGGCGCCGCGGTCACGGCGATCATCCAGTCCTCGGCCGCGACGACGCTGATGCTCATCGGCTTCGTCGGCGCGGGCCTGATGACCTTCCGGCAGACGCTCGGCATCATTCTGGGCGCGGACATCGGCACTACGTTCACCGTGCAGCTGATCGCGTTCAAGGTGACGAGGTATGCGCTCGTGCTGGTCGGCGCGGGGTTTGCGATCACGTTCGTCGCCAGCCGACGGGTGGTCAAGGACGTGGGGCAGGCGATCTTCGGCCTCGGGCTGGTCTTCTTCAGCCTCAAGGTCATTCTGGACGGCGTCGCGCCGCTGCGCGAAAACCGCCTCGCCATCGAGCTCATCGAGGCGGTGGCGGGAAATACGGCGATGGCGATTCTCGTCTCCGCGATCTTCAGTGCGCTCGTGGCTTCGTCTGCCGCGACGATCGGCGTGGCCATCGCGCTGGCGCACCAGGGTCTCATCGGACTCAACGGCGCGGTCGCGATCGTGCTCGGCGCCAACATCGGCACGTGCGCGACGGCGCTTACGGCGTCGGTCGGGGCGCCGGCCGAGGCCAAGCGCGTGGCTGTCGCGCACATCGCCTTCAAGGTGCTCGGCGCCGCGCTGATGCTGCCGTTCGTCGGGCCCTTCACCGATCTGGTGGCGATGAGCGCCGACCAGGCGGCGCGGCAGATCGCCAACGCGCACACGTTCTTCAACCTCGGCATCAGCCTGCTGTTCCTGCCGTTCACGCCGCTGGCGTCGCGCGCGATCGAGGCGGTCATGCCCGATGATGAGCGGGGCGAGACGCCGTTCCGCACGCGCTATCTCGACGAGCGCGCGCTCGATCAGCCGTCGCTGGCGCTGGGTCAGGCCACGCGCGAGGCGCTGCGCATGGCGGACGTCGTCCAGGGTATGCTGCGCGACACGATGGAGGTGTTCCGGACCGACAACCAGGCGCTGCTCGAGGACGTCGAGAAGCGCGACGATCAGGTCGACTTCCTCGAGCGTGAGATCAAGCTGTTCCTCGCGCGCCTGGGCCGCGAGGCCATGGGGCCGGAGCTGTCGCGCAAGGAGATCGGGCTCATCTCGTTCATCGGGAATCTGGAAAACATCGGCGACATCGTCGACAAGAACCTGATGGAGCTCGCGCGGAAGAAGATGTACCAGGCGCGTCGATTCTCCGAGGCCGGCTGGGCGGAGATTCTGGAATTCCACGACCTCGTCGCCAAGAATCTCGAGCGCGCCATCGCGGCCTTCGCCGCCAACGACCGCACGCTCGCGCAGGAGGTGCTCGATCAGCGCCCGTTCATGCGCATGCGCGAACGCGAGCTGCGCGAGTCGCATCTCGGGCGCCTGCGCGCCGGCCTCGCAGAGTCCATCGACACATCCGAGATCCATCTCGATGTCCTGACCAACCTCAAGCGCATCAGCAGCCACGTGTCGGCGCTGATGTTCCCGATCCTCGACGAGGTGTGACGCCATGAAGAAGATCGAGGCCATCATCAAGCCGTTCAAGCTCGACGACGTGAAGGAGGCCCTCACCGAGATCGGCGTGATCGGCATGACGGTCACCGAGGTCCGCGGCTTCGGTCGGCAAAAGGGTCACACCGAGCTCTATCGCGGCTCGGAATACACCGTCGATTTCCTGCCCAAGGTCAAGATCGAGGTGGTCGTGCCCGATCACCTCGTGGACAAAGTGAGCGCCACGATCGTCGGCGCGGCCAAAACCGGGTCGATCGGTGACGGCAAAGTGTTCGTGCTGCCCATCAATCAGTCCATCCGTATCCGGACCGGCGAGACGGGCGAGCAGGCGGTCTGACGCTCCCGCTGACCAATCGCGCGGCCCTGGTCGGCGCGCTGCGCCAGGCCGGTTTCGCCGACCCCGTCGCGGCGGCGGCCAACGTCGAAGCGCTCACGCCGACCCCGCACGACGCCGAGCGCCTGGCCCCCGCGCTTGCGCGTCTGCTCGCGGAGCTGGCATCGGCGCCCGACCCCGACATGGCGCTGAACAATCTGGAGCGGTACGCCGCGGCTGTCGACCGCGGTGTGCTGTTCCGCACGCTCGCCGAGCATCCCGGCGCCGCGGCCCTCCTGGCGCGCGTGGGCGGCGCGAGCCAGTTCCTCGCCGACGTGCTCCGTCGACGACCGAGCACGCTCGCCTGGCTGCTCGAGCCGCGCACGATGCGGCCGTGGCTCGCCGAGGACTTCGTCGAGGATCTGGCGCGCGCCGTGCGCCCGTTCACGACGCGCGAAGCGCGCATGAACGCGCTCCGCCGCGTGAAGTACCGGCACCTGCTGCGGATCGGCGCGCGGGACCTGCTCGGCGACGCGGACGTCGCGGTGACGACCGAAGACCTGTCGCGGCTGGCCGACGCGTGCCTGGGCCAGGCGCTCGCCGATGCGCGCGACGACGCACGCGCGCGGTTCGGGGCCCCGCTCGACGCCGATGGCCGCGAGACCGGCCTGGCTGCCGTCGGCATGGGCAAGCTCGGCGGCCTGGAGCTCAACTACTCGTCCGACATCGATCTGATGTTCGTGTACGGCGCGGAAGGCGAGACCGCGGGCGGGCCCGACGGGCGGCTCGACAACGGCGCGTTCTTCGCGCGGGTGTGCCGCGACCTCGTGGCGCGGATCGAAGAGGTCACCGACGAAGGCTATGCCTTTCGCGTGGACCTGCGCCTCCGCCCCGAGGGACGCGCCGGCGCGGTCGCGATGTCGCTCGACGCCTACGCGGCCTACCACCGCGAGCGTGCCGAGCTCTGGGAGCGCCAGGCGCTGCTCAAGGCGCGCGTGTGCGCGGGCGACGCGGACGTCGGCGCGCGCTTCAGCGACTGGGCGATCGCCACCGTGTACCGGCCGGGGATCGATGCCCGGGTGCTCCCCGCCATTCGCGACATGAAGCGCGAGATCGACCGGGCGCTGCGCGGCCGCGACGCACAGGGCTCGGCGCGGAACGTCAAGCTCGGCCGCGGCGGGATTCGCGAGATCGAGTTCGTGGTGCAGGCGCTGCAGCTCTTGTACGGTGGCGACGACGCGTGGCTGCGCGAGCGCAACTCGCTGAAGGCGCTGTTTCGGCTCACCGAGCGCGGTTATCTCGCGCCGGAGCTCGGGCGTCGACTGTCGCACGCGCTCGTCCACCTGCGCACGGTCGAACACCGACTGCAGATCGTCCACGAGTTCCAGACGCACACGCTGCCCGACGATGCCGTCGAGCTGGGTCGGCTCGCGCGGCGCGTGGGGATCATGGCTCCGCCGCGTGCGGCGGCCCGGCGCTTCGTCGCCGAGCATCGCGCGGTCACGCGCGACGTCCATCGCGCGTTCCGCGCCTTCTTCGCGGAGCGCGCCGTGTCCGCGCCCGAGCGGCCGCGACTGCCGAGCCGTATGGCGCTGCGCGCGACGGGCTTTGCCGATCCCGAGCGCGCACTGCAGAACCTCGCGATGATCGTCGAGGGCCGGCCGCTCGTGCCCTATCCGGGCGCGCTGCGCGCCGCGCTGGCGCGGCTGATTCCGGCCCTGCTCGACGCGTGCTGGAAGAGTCCCGATCCCGACGAGGCGCTCAACCAGTTCGAGCGCTTCCTGGCGGCGGCGGGCCCCCGCGCGGGGTACGTCGAGCTGCTCGCGGCCAGCCCCGAGCTGCTGCACGGACTTGTCACGTTGTGCGCGGGTGGCGATCTGCTCGCGCACTTGCTGGTGGCGCAGCCGGATCTGCTCGGCGCCCTCGCCAACGCGTCGGTGCGCGAGCCGCGTCGCCGCACGCGCGCGGATTTTCGCCGCGCGCTCGCCGGCGTGTTCGCGCCGGCGTTGACGATTCCGGAGCGGCGCGATCGCCTGCGGCGCGTCAAGCAGGCGCAGGAGCTCATGATCGTCTGGCGCTACCTGCTGGGCGTCACCGACATCGAGCGCTATGCGCGGGAGATGACCGCACTCGCCGAGGCCACCCTCGCCGCGGGGTGGCTGCTCGCGCTCACCGCGCAGGTCGAGCGTCACGGCGTGCCGCGCGACGCGCGCGGGCGCTTCATCCCGGCCGTGATCGTCGGCCTCGGCAAGCTCGGCGGCCGCGAGCTCACGACGGGCTCCGACCTCGACGTGTTCGTCACGTTCGGCCGCGCGGATGAGCCAAGCAGCGACGGCGCGACCGACGGCCTCGACCGCGTGGACGCCCACACCTTCTACAGCGGCGCCGTCGAGCGGCTGGCCAGCGCGCTCGGCGACATCACGGCGGCGGGCATCGCGTTCCCGGTCGACCTGCGCTTGCGCCCGGGCAGCAAGGGCAGCGGCTTCGCGGCGGGCGTCGACGCGCTCGAACGGTACTATGAAGAGCACGGGGATCTCTGGGAGCGGCAGAGCCTGACGCGCGCCCGCCCGCTGATCGGCGATCGTGCGCTCGCGCGCCGCGTGCGCGCCACGCTGCGCCGACTCGTCTACGGCGCGCCGCTGCCGGCGGGCGCGCTCAAGGAGATCCGTGACGTGCGCCGGCGTATGGAGGTCGAGCTGGGTAAGGAGACCCGCGGTCGCTGGCACGTGAAGCTCGGACGCGGCGGACTGGTCGACGTCGAATTTCTCGTGCAGGCGCTGCAGCTCGTGCACGGGGCGGCGCATGCGGATGTTCGCACGCCGTCGACGGTCGCGGCGCTGCGTGCGCTCGGCCGTCTCGCGTTGCTGCCCGACGCGGCCACGCTGATCGCACACCATCGCGTGCTGCGCCGTGTGTCGACGGCGCTGCGGCTGCTCGGCGCGCGGCCCAGCGACACGCTCGAGCTGGCCGGGCCCATGCCGGCGCGCGTCGCGGCCGCGCTCGGCTTTGCCTCGCGCGACGCGTTCGTCGCCGCCTACCGCGACACGACGGACGCCGTGCGCCAGACGTACGATGATGTGATGACTCCAGAGCGCAGCCACACCGCACCTCGAACAGGCCACCGACGGACCGAGCCGGGCGCGCGGACATGACAAACAAGACCCTCTACATCGTCGACGGCCACTCGCACATCTTCCGTGCGTATCACGCGGTCGGCTATCTCTCCACGTCCAAGGGCGTGCCGAGCCACGCGGTGCTGATCCTGTCCACGATGCTCTGGAAGCTGATCCGCGAAGAGCAGCCGGACTATCTCGGCATCGCGCTCGATCCGCCCGGCCCCACGTTCCGCGACACGATGTTCACGGACTACAAAGCCACGCGCACCGCGATGCCGGACGACCTCGCGCGCCAGCTGCCGTACGTGCGCCGGCTGTTCGACGCGCTCCGCACGCCGGTGCTCGAGGTGTCCGGCTACGAGGCCGACGACACGCTGGCCACCATCGTCGAGCACGCGCTGAAGGTGCCCGATCTCGACGTCGTCATCGTGACCGGGGACAAGGACCTGCTGCAGCTCGTCGGTCCGCGCGTGCGCGTGCTGTCGGTCCTCGGCCGCACCGGCGAGAAGATCGTCTACGACGAGGCCAAGGTGCGCGAGCGCTGGGGCGTCGGCCCGGAGCAGATTCCCGACGTCATGGCGCTCATGGGCGACTCGATCGACAACATCCCGGGCGTCAAGGGCGTGGGCGAGAAGACCGCCGTGAAGCTGATCGGGCAATACGGCTCGGTCGAGCGTCTCTACGACAATCTCACGCTCATCCCCGGCAAGCTGCGCGAGACGCTCGCGCTCGGCCGCAAGCAGGCGCTGCTGTCGCACGAGCTGGCCGTCGTCAACCGCAACGTCCCGCTGGAGTTCGAGCTCGAGCGCTTCCGCCGCGGTGAGCCGGACTGGACGCGCTTGCGTGCGCTCTGGATGGAAATGGAGTTCACGCGGCTGGTCAAGGAGCTGCCGGCGCCGGCGCCGGCCGCCGACGCCGGCCCGGTGGAGATCCTCGCGCAGCCGTCCGACGTGAGCGCGTGGGCCGCGCGCGTGCCCGCCGACGCGATCGTCACGCTCGACTGGGCCGGCGAGGCGCGCCCGCCCTTGCCGCGGATCGACGCGCTGGGTCTGTATCATCCCGAGTCCGGCGCCGCCGGCGTCACGCTCGGGCGCGAGGCGTTCGCCGCGGCATTCGCCGCCGGTGCGCCCGTGCTCGGCGGCCGGCCTCTCGTCGCGCACGACGCCAAGCCGCTGCTCGCCGCGTGGATGGACGCGGGTGCTGCGCCGCCGCGCGTCGACGACACCGCGGTCGCGGCGTATCTGCTGAACCCCGCGCGCGCGACGTACAAGCTGGACGAGGTCTGCATGGAGGTCTTCGGCGAGTGCCCGGCCGCGCTGACGAGCATCGCGCCGGCGGATGTGCCGCGCACCGTCGGCGACCGCGCACGCTGGCTGCATCGGTTCTGGGAGCACGCGCGAAAGGACCTGGACGAGCGGGGACTGCTGTCGATCTACGAACAGATCGAGCGGCCGCTCGTACCGGTGCTCGCGGAGATGGAGCGGACCGGGATCCGCGTCGACCCGGCGCGGCTCGAGGCGTTCGCCAAGGAGCTCGAGCGGGATCTGGACAACCTCACGCGCGAGATCTACGCGCTGGCGGGCGAGGAGTTCACGATCGCGTCGCCCAAGCAGCTGAGCCACATTTTGTTCGAGAAGCTGAAGCTGCCGGTGCACCGCCGCACGAAGACCGGCCCGTCGACGGACGCCGACGTGCTGACGGAGCTCGCGGTCGGACACGCGCTGCCCGGCAAGATTCTCGAGCATCGCAGCCTCGCCAAACTGAAGGGCACGTACGCCGATACGCTGCCGCAGCTCGTCAATCCCGAGACGGGGCGCATCCACACGACGTTCAACCAGCTCGTGGCGGCGACGGGCCGGCTGTCGTCGCAAGATCCGAACCTCATGAACATCCCGATCCGCACGGAGCTCGGCCGGCGGATTCGCGCCGCGTTCATTCCGGCCGACGGTTGGAAGTTCGTCGCCGCCGACTACTCCCAGATCGAGCTGCGCATCCTGGCCCACATGTCGGCCGAGCCGGCGATCATCGAGTCGTTCCGCCGCGGGGAAGACATCCACACCCGCACGGCCTGCGAAGTCTTCAAGATCGATCCGAGCGCGGTGACGTCGTTGCAGCGCACGATCGCCAAGAGCGCGAACTACGCGATCCTCTACGGCGTGTCCGCGTTCGGGTTGTCGCAGGCGACGAAGATCGATCAGAAGGAAGCGCAGCGCTACATCAACGCGTACTTCGCGGCGCACCCGCGCGTGCGCGCGTTCATCGATCGCACGCTGGCCGAGGGCCGGGAGCGCGGCTGGGTGCAGACGCTGCTCGGCCGCCGACGCTACCTGCCCGATCTGCGCTCGGGCAATCCCGTGGCGCGCAACGCCGCGGAGCGGATGGCCATGAACGCACCGGTGCAGGGCACCGCCAGCGACATGATCAAGATCGCGATGGTGCGCATGCGCGCGGCGATGCGCGAGCGCGGGGTGAGCGCGCGCATGCTCCTGCAGGTGCACGACGAGCTGCTGTTCGAGGCGCCACCGGCCGAGGTGCCCGCGATCGAGGCGCTCGCGCGCGAGATCATGGAGGCGGCGCTGCCGCTCGATGTACCGGTCGTGGTCGACGTCAAGTCCGGCGACGACTGGTCGCAGGTGTGATGGCGCCGGCGCGGCGCTTTTTGCTCGTCGGCCTCACCGGTGGCATCGCCACCGGCAAGAGCACGGTGTCCGACATGCTGCGCCAGCTCGGCTGCCTCGTCATCGACGCGGACCAGCTCGCACGCGAGGTCGTCGCGCCGGGCGAGCCGGCCTTAGTCGAGGTGGTGCGCGAGTTCGGCGACGTGCTGACGCCCGACGGCACGCTCGACCGTAAGAAAGTTGCCGCGATCGTCTTCGCCGACCCCGCGCGCCGGCATCGACTGGAGGCGATCCTGCACCCGGCGATCCGCGCGCGCTTCGATGCCCAGCTCGACGCGCTGGCCCGCGACGGCTTCGACGGCATCGTCATCTTCGACGCGCCGGTGATGATCGAGTCCGGCGGCTACAAGCATATGGACCGGCTGATCGTCGTCGCCACCGACGAGGCGACCCAGCGCGCGCGACTCGTCGCCCGCGACGGCGATGCCGCGGACGGCGCCCGGCGCATCGCGAGCCAGATGCCGCTCGCCGAAAAGGTCAAGCTCGCCGACTACGTCATCGACAACAGCGGCGACCGGGCCGCCACCGAGGCGCGTACGCGCGAGGTGCACGCCGCGCTGATGCGCGAGCTCGCCGCACGAGCGCGTGCCGGGCGGTAGGCGCCGCGCGCTCGGCCAGCACTTCCTGCGCGACGCCGGCATCGCGCGGGCGATCGTGGATCTCGTCGCCCCGACGCCCGCAGACCTCGTTGTCGAGATCGGTCCGGGGCACGGTGCGCTGACGGGTGAGCTGGCGCGCCGGGCGGGCCATGTGCTCGCGCTCGAGGTCGACCGTGTGCTGATCGAGCGCGTGCGCGCGGCGTTCCCCACCGTTGAGATCGCCACCGCGGACGCGCGGGGCTGGAACTGGGCGGCGCTCGAGCGTCCGCCGAGTGGGCGGGCCCTCGTGGTCGGCAACCTGCCATACAGCGTGGGCACGGCGATCCTCACCGCGCTGGTCGCCGCGCCGCGCGCGATCGATGCGATGGCGCTCATGCTGCAGCGCGAGGTTGCCGAGCGCGTAGCCGCGGCGCCGGGCGGCAAGGCCTACGGGAGCCTGTCGGTCCACGTGCAGCTGCACTGGCAGGTCGAGCTGGCGCTACGAGTGCCGGCGGATGCGTTTCGACCGCCGCCGAAGGTCGAGTCCGCGGTCCTGCGGCTGACACCGCTTGGCGCGCCGCGCGTAGAGCTGCCCGACGAGCGCCGTTTCGAGGCCGTCGTGCGGGCTGCGTTCGCGCAGCGCCGCAAGACCCTGGCGAACGCGCTCGCCGCCGGGCTGGGCCTGCCTGTCGGGACGACGCGCGAGGCCGCGACCTTGGCCGGGGTGGACCCCGGCCGCCGGGCCGAGACCTTGCACATTCAAGAGTTCGCCGAGATCGCTCGGCGGTTATAGTGGAAAAATGGTGCGACGTCAGACCGTGCTGCTGCTCGTGCTGGCCGTCGAAGCCTGCGCCGCCGCCACCCTCTATCGTGCCGGCTGGCTGTCTCCCGCGCCGCCGGGTTCGCTCCCCGCGCCCGCGCCGTTACCGGTGATCATCGCGGAGCCGCCGCTGCCCACGGCTCCGAGCGTGCGAGTGACGGCCCTCGATATCCGCCGCGGCGACACGCTGGTCGGTGCACTCGAGCGGCAGGGCATGCAGCGCGACGCGAGCGCCGGTATCGCCTCGGCGCTGGCAGCCAGTGGCGCAAATCTCAAGAAGCTCTCCCCCGGGCACACGCTGGACGTCACCTGGACGCTCGACGGTCGTCCGCTGGCGCTCCGCTACGAGCCCAACCCGTGGCTCGGCTTTGCCGTCATCCCCGCCGACGGTGGCTGGCGCGTCGAGCGCGCCGAGACGCGACCCGACGTCCGCGTCGATGTCGTGGCAGGCGAGGTGAGCCGGTCGCTGTTCGACGCGGTGGAGCAGGCCGGTGGTGCCGCGCAGCTCGCGATCGATCTCGCCAAGATTTTCGAGTCCGACTTCGACTTCACCGCCGACACGCGCAGTGGTGACCGCTTCCGGCTGCTCGTCGAAAAGCGGTTCGCGAACGAGAGGTTCGTCGACTTCGGTCGCATTCTCGTGGCGCAGTACGTGAGCGACGGCCGGGTGCTCACGGGCGTCGGCTTCGCGCGCGAGTCGGAGGGCCGCTACGCGTTCTACGACCCTGAGGGGCGCTCGCTGCGCAAAAGCTTCCTGAAGTCGCCGCTGGAGTTTACGCGCATCACGTCGGGCTTTACCTATGCGCGACCTCATCCGATTCTCGGCGGCGTTCGGCCGCACCTGGCGATCGACTACGGTGCTCCCTTGGGCACGCCTGTTCGCGCGGTCGCCGACGGCCGCGTCGGCGCGGCGGGCTGGGCGGGCGGCAACGGGATCTCCGTCACTCTCACGCACCGCTCGGGCTACTCGACGATGTACAACCATCTCTCGGGCCTGGGCGCGGGAATCCGGCCCGGCTCGCGCGTGACGCAGCGGCAGGTCATCGGCTACGTCGGCGCCACCGGCCTTGCCACAGGACCGCACCTCGACTACCGCGTCTCGAAGAACGGGCAGTTCGTCAACCCGCTCGGCGAGAAATTCATTCCCGGCGAGCCGATTGGCGGCGCTGAGCGCGGCGCATTCGTCGCGCGAGCGCGTGAGCTCGTCCGCCGTCTGGAAGCTGCCGCGGCTTTTTGATTGAGGGGGGATTATTGAGTTGGGGGACCCCTGCGGCTTCCCCCAAACCCCCTCAGTCACGCGTGGGCAGTCACCGTCCCCCAAACCCCCTCGTTCACGCGTGGGCGGCGATGTCGCCGAAGCGGCGGCTGCGTCCCCGAAAGTCGGCGACGGCTGCGGCGAGATCCTCCGGACCGAATTCCGGCCAGGCCCGCGGCGTGAAGCGCAGCTCGGCGTAGGCGCATTCCCAGAGCAGGAAATCACTGAGCCGCTGCTCGCCACCCGTGCGCACGACGAGATCGACGTCGGGGGCGCTGTCAGCGCCATAGGCCTCACCCAGACGCTGCGCGAACGCCGCGCGTCCGGTTTCGCCCGGCGCCAAACGCGCGGCGGCGGACGCGATCGCATCGCGCGCCGAATAGTCGATCGCGATCCGCAGCTCGAGTGTTCGTCCGCCCGCCGTTCGTTGCTCGGCGCGCTCGATCGCGGTGACGAGCGGCGGCGGCAGCCGATCGCGGCGCCCGATCACGCGTAGCCGCACGCCGCGGGCGGCAAGTCTCGCCGCTTCCGACCGCAGGTGCCGAGCGAACAGGCGCAGGAGCGTGCGCACTTCGCCGGCCGGCCGCCGCCAATTGTCCGACGAGAAGGCATAGAGCGTCAGCGTCGTGATCCCGAGCTCGGGCGCCGTCTCCACGGTACGCCGCACGGCGTCCGCGCCACGCACGTGGCCCGCGGTGCGTGGGAGGCCGCGTGCGGTGGCCCACCGGCCGTTGCCGTCCATGATGACCGCGACGTGCAGCGCCGCCCTGGTATCGAAAGGACTTTGATTCATAAAGTGGCCTCGCAAAAAAAGAGCCGGGCTCAGTGCCCGAGGGTGTCCTTCGTGGCGCGAATGATCGCTTCCATGTGGCCGACGTACCGCCCGAGCGCCAGGCGCCCGCGAGCGGTCAGCCGATAATCCGTCCGCGGACGCCGATTCTCGAATGTCTTCGAGCACGTCACGTAGCCGGCGTCTTCGAGGCGCCGCGCGTGGACGCTGAGATTGCCGTCGGAGGCTTGCAACAGCGCCTTCAGCTCGTTGAAACCCAGCGAGTCGGCGGCCGCGAGCGCGCTGACCATGCCGAGCCGCAGCCGGTGGTGCAGCAGCGCATCGAGCTCACGCGCGGCCTCCGAGGCGGCGTCGCCCTTCACGCCGCGCAGCGGCGCGGACGCCGCGGTCGTGCGCTCGACACGCCGGCGCGCGGGCTCAGCCACCGTGGCCTCGCGCGACGAGCGTACCGAAGACGATGTGCAGACCGCCGAACCCGAGCGCCAGGGCCGCGGGCCCGAGCGCGGGCGGGGCGAGCGCGGTCGTCGCACCCAGGACGAGGAAACAGACGCCCATGACGGGCAGCAGCCGGATCGAGAACGCGCCGCCCGCGAGCAGCCCCGTGCCGTACAGCATCAGCCACGTACCGGGCAACGCCGCGTGAAACCCCGCGCGCGCCAGCGTGGCCGTGAGCACGATGCCGACGACCAACGGCGCGGCGAGCGCGAGCGCGAACTTGCGGAGTGGACCCGCGAGCACCGGCAGCCGCGCCGCCCGTGTCTTCAAGAGCGTCGAGAGCACGCCGACGACGAGCGCGAGCATTGCCTCGCCGATCCACACGCGCAGCCACGCCGCGCCCGGCATACTACCGGCGAGCGCCCCGGCCACGAGCGCGCTGAGCCCGATCACCATGAGCCCCACGCCCGACAGCGTCGTGAACGCGGCGGCGCCCTCCATCGTCTCGCGGATGAAGCGGAGATCGGCGACCGCGCGCGCGTGCAGCGTCGGTGGAGTGCGCTCGGGAGCGGCCGGGTGCGCCATGGTGACCTCGATGCTCTCGCGGCCGACCTCGCGTTGTCAAGAACTTTGCAAAACAAAGCTGGCCGGCGCGGCCGCCGTCGCTGCCGACGTATCGGGCGAAACTTCGGGGTGCGGAGGCCGGATGCTACGATGAACCGGCGGTCGTGAAAGGAGTTTCCGCACTGGAACCCTCCGTTCGGCTCATTCCGCTCGGCGGGCTGGGCGAGATCGGCTTGAACATGATGCTCATCGAATCGGGCGACGACGTCGTCGCCATCGATTGTGGGCTGATGTTCCCCGACGACGAGCTGCCCGGCGTGGACTACGTGATTCCCGACTTCGCCTATGCGCTGGCGAAGCGCGAGCGGTTTCACGGCGTGGTCCTCACGCACGGGCACGAGGATCACATCGGCGCGCTGCCCTACCTGCTCGCGTCCGCGCGCGTGCCGGTGTACGCGACGCCGCTGACGCGCGCGCTGGTCAGCGACAAGCTCCGTGAGCACGCGCTGCCCGAGCCGGCGGACCTGCGGCCGATGCGTCCGCGCGAGCCGTTCACGATCGGCCCGTTCGTGATCGAGCCGCTGCGCGTGACGCATTCCATCGCCGACG
This sequence comes from Candidatus Methylomirabilota bacterium, assembly GCA_046723475.1. Taxonomy (GTDB): domain Bacteria; phylum Methylomirabilota; class Methylomirabilia; order Rokubacteriales; family CSP1-6; genus AR12. Next base: position 4,159 of record JBKOUQ010000246.1, on the reverse strand, counting down.
GCATGGGGCTGGCGATCCGCACGCCGGCCGGCACGATCGTGCACACGGGCGACTTCAAGCTCGATCCGAGTCCACTGGACGGCGAGCCCGCCGACACGCGGCGCTTCGCGGAGCTCGGCGAAGAAGGCGTCGCCGTGCTCTGCTCGGACAGCACGAACGTCGATCGGCCCGGTCACACGCGCTCGGAGATCGAGGTCGGCGCCGCGCTGGCCGAGCGCTTCGACCGCGCCGCCGGTCGCATCATTCTGGCTACGTTTGCCTCGCACATCCATCGCATCCAGCAGGTGCTCACGCTGGCCGCGGCGCGCGGACGGCACGTGGCGCTGCTCGGCCGCTCGATGGAGAAGAACGTGGCCATCGCGGCCGAGTTGGGCTACCTCACCGTACCGGCCGGGCTGCTGCGGCCGCTCGAGGAGGTCGTCGCCTTACCGCCCGAGCGGCAGGTCATTCTGTCCACCGGCAGTCAGGGTGAGCCGAACTCGGCGCTGGCGCTCATGGCCGCCGGCGATCACAAGTACATCCAGGTCGCGCGCGGTGATCTCGTGGTGATTTCCGCGCGTGTGATCCCCGGCAACGAGCGCACCGTCGGTCGTGTGATCAACGCGCTCTACCGGCTCGGCGCCGAGGTTCTCTATGAGGACAATGCGTTCGTCCACGTCTCGGGCCACGCCAGCCAGGAAGATTTGAAGCTCATGCTCAAGCTCACGCAGCCGCGGTACTTCGTGCCGGTGCACGGCGAGTATCGCCATCTGCTCGGCCACGCGCGGCTCGCGGCCGGCATGGGCTTCACCCCCGAGCGCGTGCTGCTCGTCGAGGACGGCACGGCCGTCGAGGTGACGCCGTCCACCGCGCGCGTGATTCCCGGCTATCCGACGGGGCGCGTGCTCGTGGACGGCAAGGGCATCGGCGACATCGGCTCCGTCGTCCTGCGCGACCGGCAGATTCTCGCCGAGGACGGCGTCATCGCGGTCGCGCTGACGTTCGACACGAGCGGCGCGATCGTGGCCGGTCCGGAGATCGCCTCGCGCGGGGTCGTGTACGTCAAGGAGAACGAGACGCTGCTCGAAGACATGAAGTCGGCGGTGCGTGCCGCGCTCGCCGCGCGAGCCCCGGATGAGCCGTGGGACCGCGAGGCGATCGGCGCGCGCGTGCGCACCGCGGTGCGCCAGCTCGTCAATCAACGGGTGCAGCGCAAGCCCGTCGTGCTTCCCATCATTCTGGAGGTCTGATGGCTGCGATCGTGTCCGGGGAGGTCAAGCCCGAGAACCGAATGCCGGAGTCGCCGCGCGAGCCGCGACGGCGGGCGGCGCGACGCAAACCGCCGGCGCGGCGCTGGGTGCGCGAGGTGCAGGGGATCATGGTGATGACGGCCGGCGTGTTCCTGCTGGTCGCGCTCGCCGTTTTCGATCCCACGGTCGCGCCGAGCGAGCAGACGTCGCTGGTTGGGCCCGTGGGCATCTGGCTCGCCTGGGCGTTCTTCCGCGCGTTCGGCTATGCCGCGCTGCTGTTCCCGCTCGCGGCCGGGGTGTGGGGCGCCGCCGCGTTCGTGCGACCGCTGGTCGCGCGCGGCTGGGTCCCCATCGCCGGTCTGCTCCTGCTGCTCCTCGCCGCCGCGGCGTTGCTGCAGCAGACCACCGAGTCGCTCGGGCCCGCGCGCGTGACGCACGGCGGTGCGGTGCGGGCCGGCGGCTTCACGGGCTGGGCGACGGGCGCCGTTCTCCACGCCGCGGTCGGCAACGCCGGTGCATGGCTCGTGCTCCTCACGGCGCTGCCCATCGGCGCGCTCCTCGTGACCCAGACGTCGTACGCGGCCGTCACGCGCCTCGTCGCGGCGCGGCTCGCGCGCCTGCGCAGGCAGCGGCCGCGCGCGGTGGTGGCGCCGGCGCCCGGGCCGAGCGTCGTCCCATTGCCGGTCGGCGAACCCGTGGCCGAGATGATCGAGCCGCCGACGATCGTCGAGCCCGCGCGCGCGAAGAGCTCGCTCATGGACAAGGGGCTTGCGTGGCAGGAGACGTTCGACTTCGGCAAGGGCGGTGCGGAGGCCTTCCAGCTGCCGCCGGTTGGCCTGCTCCAGGTGCCGTCGCACGCCGAGCTGACGACCACGCGCGAGGAGCTGCAGGACAACGCCGAGATCCTCCGGCGCAAGCTCGCCGACTTCGAGGTCGACGGGCGCATCGTGCAGGTGAGCCCGGGCCCGATCATCACCTCGTACGAGTTCGAGCCCGCGGCGGGTGTGAAGGTCGCGCAGGTGGTGAACCTCTCCGACGATCTCGCGCTCGCTCTCAAGGCAGCCAGCGTCCGGATCGTCGGCCCGATCCCCGGCCGCGGCACGGTCGCCGTCGAGGTTCCGAACGACAAGTGGGCCACCGTCTATCTGCGCGAGATCTTCGTCTCGGCGGAGTTCGCGGAGTCCAAAGGGCGCCTGCCGCTGGCACTCGGCAAGGACGTCAACGGCCTGCCCGTTGTCGCCGATCTCGCGGCGATGCCGCATCTGCTCGTGGCCGGCGCCACGGGCAGCGGCAAGTCGGTTGGCCTGAACGCGATGATCTGCTCGATCCTCTACAAGGCGACGCCGGCCGACGTGCGCTTTTTGATGATCGATCCCAAGCGGCTCGAGCTGTCCGTGTACGAAGGCATTCCGCATTTGCTGTCGCCGGTCGTCACGGACGCCAAGGAGGCGTCGGCGCGGCTGCGCTGGATCGTCGGAAAGATGGACGAGCGCTACAAGACGCTGCAGGCCAAGCAGGTGCGCAACATCGAGGGCTACAACAAGGCCGTCGCTCTGGAAGAAAAGCTGCCGTACTGGGTCGTCGTCGTCGACGAGCTCGCCGACCTCATGATGGTATCGGCGGGCGAGGTGCAGACCTCACTGGTGCGTCTGGCTCAGATCGCGCGCGCCGTCGGCATTCACCTGATCATCGCGACGCAGCGGCCGTCCGTCGACGTCGTCACCGGGCTCATCAAGGCCAACTTCCCGACGCGGATCGCCTTCCAGGTCGCGTCCAAGGTCGACTCGCGTACCGTGCTGGACGGCAACGGCGCCGAGCAGCTGCTCGGACGCGGCGACATGATCTACGTGCCGCCCGGAGCGAACAAGCAGCTGCGCGTGCACGGCGCGTGGGTGTCCGACGACGAGGTCAAGGGTATCTGCGAGTTCTTGCGCAAGCAGGGGACGGCGGTCTACGAGGAGGTCGTGCTGCCGAACGATGCCGATGCTGCCGAGGGCGCCGACTCAGCCGATCGCGACGATCTGTACTGGGACGCGGTTCAGCTGGTCATCGGCCAGCGCCAGGGATCGATCTCGTTCCTGCAGCGCCGGATGCGTCTGGGATATCCGAAAGCCGCACGCTTCATCGACATGATGGAGCAGGATCGAATTCTCGGCCCGGGCGACGGCGCGAAGCCCCGCGAGGTGCTCGTCGGTCCGGAATACCTCGCCAAGCGCGGCCGCATCTAGCCGAGCATCCGCGTTCCGACGGGCGAGCTGACCACGGCGTCATTACACGCCGCATGGGCCTCGTCGCCAAAGAGAATTCGTTCGCGCGACGACTTCGTTCAGGCCGCGGGCAGCACGATGCGGAACGTCGCGCCGCCGTCGCGCCGGTTGAAGGCGCTGATCCGCCCGCCGAAGCGCTCGACGATGGCCGCGGCAATCGCCAGACCCAGCCCGGCGCCGGTCTCCTTCGTCGTGAAGAACGGCTCGAACACCTGCGGCAGGATGGCGGCCGGGATCCCCGGGCCGCTGTCACGGACCTCGATGGCGCAGCCGAGCCGGTCGGTGGCGGCCACCACGCTGATCTCGCGGCGACCCTCGTGCGCGCGCAGCGCGTCCTGCGCGTTGGTGATGAGGTTCAGTAGGGCCTGCTGGAGCTGGACCGCCGACACGCGGACGCGGGGCAGCGCGCGCGGCGCCCGCACGGTTAGCGTGATGCCGTCGCGTTTCAGGTCATAGCTCTTGAGCTCCGTCACGTCCGCGAGTAACTCGTCGATGGCCACGGGGCCCGGCACGTCGGCAGGATGCCGCGCCATGTCGACGGTCGTGCGAATGATCCGCATGATGTGCTCGCACGCCGCGTCGAGCTCCTGCAGATGGTCGTGCACGTCCTTCGGGGCGGTAGCGAGCTTACGGCGTACGAGCCACAGATGACCAAGCGCCCCC